>DASTMZ010000162.1:0-16662 GCA_035713725.1 Micromonosporaceae bacterium | reverse complement strand
GTGGTGTCCGGCGCGACGAGACGCGACGCCAGCAGATATCGCACGTACGCGCGAACGCCGTTGCCACACATCTCGGCGACCGAGCCGTCGGCGTTGTGATAGTCCATGAACCACTCCGCGTCGGCTGCGATGCCGGCCGCGTCTGGGTGTTTCGCGGACCGTACGACGCGCAGCACGCCGTCGCCGCCGATGCCGCGGTGCCGGTCGCACAGCGCGGTGATGAGGCTCGGCGTGAGGTCGAGCGCGCCGTCCGGGTCGGGCAGCACGACGAAGTCGTTGCCGGTGCCGTGCGCCTTCGCGAACTTCATGACCCTCCCGTCGCCGCCCGTACCCCGCGTTCGATCAGTGCCTCCGCGCTCGCCACCAGGTCCGGTGACGTCGCGTCCAGCCAGCCTATCCGTGGGTCGCGATGAAACCACGTGCGTTGGCGCCGGACGAACCGTCGGGTGGCTCGGATCGTGTCGGCGGCCGCCTCGTCCAGCGTGCACGCGCCGTCGACGTACGCGAGCATCTGCTGGTACCCGAGCGCTCGGCTCGCGGTGCGCCCGTCGCGTAGCCCGAGCGAAATGAGCGCCCGTACCTCGTCGGCCAGCCCGACCGACCACATGTGCTGCACGCGCACGGCGATCCGCTCGTCGAGGACGCCGGTGTCCAGGTCGACGCCAATCTGAACGCTCGGATAGGCCGGCGCCGGATCCGGCAGTACGGCGGTAAACGGCGCGCCGGTCAGCTCGATGACCTCGAGCGCGCGAACGATACGGCGGCCGTTGGACGGCAGGATCTTCGCGGCTGCGGCCGGGTCGACCGCGGCGAGTCGAGCGTGCAACGAGCCCGGCCCGGCGGCGGCAAGCTCGGCCTCCAGCCGGTCGCGCAGTCCGGTATCGGTACCCGGGAACTCGAAATGCTCGAGCGCAGCTCGTACGTAAAGCCCGGAGCCACCGACCAGCAGCGGTACCCGACCGCGGGCAAGGATGTCATCGATCGCGGCCCGCGCAACCGTCTGGTACGTCGCCACGCTCGCGGTGTCTCGTACGTCCCAGATGTCCAACACGTGATGCGCCACGCCACGCCGCTGGGATGCGGCTAACTTCGCGGTGCCGATATCCATGCCGCGATACAGCTGCATCGAGTCAGCGTTGACCACCTCGCCGCCGAGCCGCTCGGCAAGCGCGACTGCGAGCGATGACTTGCCGGCCGCCGTCGGACCGACGATCGCGACCACGGTCATTGCCGGTCCTCGCCGTTCCACACGCCGCTCGGGATACGTACGTCCGGCACGCCGTACCGGTCAAATCGGGCCGTAGCGGACGAACGACGCAGCGCGACGGGCGGTTGGCCATCCCCGCCTGCCGTCCCTGCTGAGCGGAGGGGACTATGGACATAGACGACCGCAGGCACGCTGTCACGGTAGCCCGAACGGCACCGTCCGCCGCGGTGACAGCGGCGGGAACGGGCGGCCGTCAGGACACCATATGGTCACGGTCTGCGGCGGCCGCTCGACTTGGACCGGGGGACACCTGTGACAATGCCTTCGGTGACTCTCCCGTCGGGATCGACCCGGGCTCTCCCGTCGGGTGCGGCGAGAGCACCGGCTGCGACGTGGCGGATCGCGCCAGGCCCCAGGCGCGTCCGGGAAGAACGAGGTTGACACATGGAAGACTGGACCGCCTTCGGGCGCGTGGATGCCGACGGCACCGTCTATGTGAAAACGGCCGGCGGCGAGCGGGTGGTCGGTTCCTGGCAGGCCGGTACGCCGGAGGAAGGCCTCGCGCATTTCGCCCGTCGTTTTGACGACCTGGTCACCGAGGTCAACCTCATCGAGGCTCGACTGGGTAGCGGCGCTGCCGACGCACATGCCGCACTCGCCTCTATCAAGCGGATCAATGCCTCGCTGCCCGAGGCGCACGTGGTCGGTGACATCGACGGCCTGTCCGCGCGGCTCGACAAGCTGACCACCATCGCGTCGCAGAAGGCGGACGAGTCGCGGGTCGCACGCGACGCCGCACGCGCGGACGCGATCGCACACAAGACGGCACTGGTCACCGAGGCCGAGACGATCGCCACCGAATCAACGAGCTGGAAGGTGGCCGGCGATCGGCTAAAAGCGATCCTCGATGAGTGGAAGACGATCCGTGGCGTCGACCGCAAGACCGATACTGAGCTGTGGAAGCGTTACGCGGCCGCTCGGGACGGGTTCACTCGTCGGCGCGGCGGTCACTTCGCGAACCTCGACGCCTCGCGGAAGCAGGCGCAGGGCCGCAAGGACGAGTTGGTCGCCGAGGCCGAGTCGCTCACCGATTCGACGGAGTGGAATGCCACCGCGTCGCGCCTCAAGGAGTTGATGGCCGAGTGGAAGGCGGCACCGCGCGCCGCGAAGGACGTCGAGCAGCGACTGTGGGAACGTTTCCGGGCCGCGCAGGACGCGTTCTTCACCCACCGCAGCGAGGTATTCACGGCTCGCGACACCGAGCAGAAGGTCGCGATCGAGCGCCGACAGGCCGTGCTCACCCAGGCGGAGGCGCTCGACATCGACGCGGATCCGAAGGCGGCACAGGCGGCCATGCGCGATCTGCAGGCAAAGTGGCATGACGCTGGTCGGGTGTCACGCGACGCAAGCTCGAACCTCGATCGCCGGTGGCGCGCGGTCGAAGAGAAGATCCGCGATGCGATGGAGGTCGCGTGGCGACGTCCGGAGCCGTCGGCAAGCCCGCTGCTCTTGCAGATGCGTGAGCAGGTCGCCGAGGCAGAAGCGCGACTCGACCGGGCGAAGGCGGCCGGCGACACCAAGCGCATCAAGGAGGCGGAGCAGGCGCTCGCCGGCAAGCGCCAATTCCTCGCACTAGCCGAGGGTCAGACGTAAGCGCGGGCGCGACCGTCATGCTGTCACGCACAGGGCAGGTGCGCCGACCGAAGGTCCAGGCGCTTCAGCCAGCAATCGTGGGCAAACCCAGCAAGACTTCACGGGTACGCTCGTGGCGCGCTGCCTCGTCGTTGTCGCCGGCCCGGGTACGTCGCACTGAGAGCAGTGGACCGTCGGCGTTCAGGTGATGCGGCGCCGCGTACGTGATCTCGGTGGTCACTACGTCGCCGGGCCGAAGAGTCGCGCCGTGGGTTGCGAAATGCACGAGCCGGCCGTCGCGCGCCCGCCCCGACATCCGGCCGGTCGCTTCGTCCTTACGTCCCTCGCCGACCGCGACCAGCACCTCAGCGGTCGTGCCGACGAGCTTCTTGTTCTCCGCCCAGCTGATCTCTTCGATCGCCGCCACGAGCCGCTGATACCGCTCGCCGACAACCTGCTTCGGCACTTGGCCGTCCATGTCGGCGGCCGGGGTGCCGGGTCGCTTCGAATACTGGAACGTGAACGCGCTCGCGAACCTCGCGGCGCGCACCACGTCGAGCGTGCGCTCGAAGTCGTCGTCGGTCTCGCCGGGAAAGCCGACGATGATGTCGGTGGTGATCGCGGCATCCGGCATCGCGGCCCGTACCCGATCGATGATGCCGAGGTAGCGCTGCGCACGATAGCTGCGGCGCATGCTGCGTAGCACCGAGTCCGAACCGGACTGCAGGGGCATGTGCAACTGGTGACACACGTTCGGAGTCTCGGCCATCGCGGCGATCACGTCGTCGGTGAAGTCCTTGGGATGCGGGCTGGTGAACCGTACGCGTTCCAGGCCCTCGATCTCCCCCGTGGCACGGAGCAGCTCAGCGAAAGCGGACCGGTCGCCACTGTGACGTCGCTCGACTTCGTCGAAGCCGACGCCGTACGAGTTCACGTTCTGCCCGAGCAGCGTGACCTCGAGCACGCCGGACTCCACGAGCGCCCGGATCTCGGCGAGGACGTCGCCCGGCCGGCGATCCTTCTCCTTGCCGCGCAGGCTCGGCACGATGCAGAACGTGCAGGTGTTGTTGCAGCCCACCGAAATGGAGACCCAGCCGGCGTACGCAGACTCGCGCCGGGTCGGCAGCGTGGACGGAAACACCTCGAGCGACTCGAGGATCTCGACCTCGGCCAGCTCGTTATGCCGGGCACGTTCCAACAACACCGGCAACGAACCGATGTTGTGCGTGCCGAAAACCACGTCGACCCACGGCGCGCGCCGGACGATCTCGCCACGATCCTTCTGCGCTAGGCAGCCGCCGACCGCGATCTGCATGCCGGGCCGCTTGCTCTTGACCGGAGCGAGATGACCGAGGTTGCCGTAGAGGCGGTTGTCGGCGTTTTCGCGTACGGCACAGGTGTTGAACACGACAACGTCCGCGTCGTCGGCTTCCGCGCGAACGTATCCGGCGTGCTCGAGCAGGCCGGAGATGCGCTCCGAGTCGTGCGTGTTCATCTGGCAGCCGTACGTGATCACGCGGTAGCTTCGCGGCACCTGCCCGCCCTCCCTTCGGCAACACCCCAGCGTACCGGTGGATCCGACGATGCCATCGGCGGCAACGACTTCTGGCGCAAGCGCCTGGACCTCCGGTCGGCGCACCGTCCCCCCAAGTGATTGCCGACAGCATCCCCGCAAGTGATTGCCGACAGCATCGGTGGGTTTTTCTGGACGCGGTCGTTCACCAAACCGACGTAGTGTCGCGATATGACCTCGGCACCCCCGTCACCCACCACCCTCGGCGCACTGCGCGGCTCCGGCTACGTGTCCCGGACCGTGAAGGAAGAGATCCGGACAAACTTAGTCGACCGCCTGCGCTCGGGCCAGCACGCGTTTCCGGGCATCGTGGGCTTCGACGACACCGTGCTGCCGGAGTTGGAGCGGTCGTTGCTCGCCGGGCACGACGTTGTGCTCTTGGGCGAGCGCGGCCAGGGCAAAACGCGCCTGATGCGAACCCTCGCCGGCCTGCTCGACGAGTGGAATCCCGAGGTGGCCGGCTGCGAGATCCACGACGACCCGTACACGCCGGTTTGCGTACGCTGCCGCCGCCTCGCCGCCGAGCTGGGCGACGATCTACCGGTCGCGTGGCGGCACCGCGACGACCGGTACACCGAGAAGCTCGCAACACCCGACACCAGCGTCGGCGACCTGATCGGCGACGTTGACCCGGTCAAGGTCGCGCAGGGCCGTACCCTCGGCGACCCGGAAACCGTGCACTACGGCCTGGTACCCCGCACGAACCGTGGCATCTTCGCGCTCAACGAGCTGCCCGACCTCGCCGAGCGCATCCAGGTCGCGCTGTTCAACGTGCTCGAGGAGCGCGACATTCAGGTGCGCGGCTACTCGCTGCGGCTGCCGCTCGATGTGCTGCTCGTGGTGACCGCGAACCCCGAGGACTACACGAACCGCGGCCGCATCATCACGCCGCTGAAGGACCGGTTCGGTGCCGAGATCCGCACTCACTATCCGACCGAGGTCTCCGACGAGATTCGGCTGATCAATCAAGAGGCGGAGGTCGTTGCCGAGGTTCCCGAGCATCTTCTCGAGGTGCTCGCGCGCTTCACCCGCTCGCTGCGCGAGTCGACGTCGATCGATCATCGATCCGGCGTATCCGCACGGTTCGCGATCGCGGCCGCCGAGTCCGTCAGCGCGTCGGCGTTGCGCCGTGCGGCTCGCGTCGGAGACGCCGAAATCGTGGCGCGCGTCTGCGATGTGGCACCCGTGGTGCCGACGTTGCTCGGCAAGATCGAGTTCGAGATGGGCGAGGAGGGCCGCGAGGTCCAGGTGCTCGGTCACCTGCTGCTGGTCGCGATCGCGGACACGTTCCGGTCCCGTACGGTCGGCCTGGATTTGACCGGGTTCACGGATCTGTTCGCGGAAGGCTCGTACGTCGAGACCGGCCCACTCGTACCCGCAACCGAACTGCTCGGCCAGTTCGGCAGCATTCCCGGACTGTCGAAGCTCCTCGACCGCCTCGGACACGGCGACGACGCATCGCCCGGTGAGGTCGCGGCGGCCGTCGAACTCGTACTCGAGGGTCTGCACCTCACGCGGCGCATCGACAAGACCATGGTGGACGGCCGTTCCGTGTACGGAGCCTGACGTGGCCGCCACTCCGCCTATTGGACCCGGTGGTCCGCCCGGGAAACAGCCGCCGGGCGGGCGCGGGTTCGGCGACCGCCGCCGCGTCCGGTATGGACCGTGGTCGGGCGGCCCCGATCCGCTGACCCCGCCGTACGACATCCGCGCGGTCGTGGACGAGGTCGGCCGCGAGGTCCTTGAGGGTGGCAGCTTGCGCGATGCGCTTAGGGAGGTCATGCGGCGCGGCGTGGACGGTCGCGGCGGGCTGGACCGACTGCGCCGTCAGATCCGCCGCATGCGGGAACGTGCGCGCCGTCGCGGCGATCTCGCCGGCACGCTCGACCAGATCCGGGCCGCGCTCGATCAGGCGCTCGCCACCGAGCGCGACGCGCTCGCGGGCGCGACCGACGACGAGGCTCGCATCGCGGAGATGGAACTCGAAACGGTGCCCGACGACGTCGCCGGCGCGGTGCGAGCGTTGGCCGACTACGACTGGCGGTCCCACGAAGCACGCGCGATCTACGAGAAGATCGCGGAGAGGCTCCGGCGCGAGGTGCTCGATGCACAGTTCGCCGGCATGAAGCAGGCGCTGAGCGGCGGCGACCCGGCGATGATGGACCGCGTCAAGGACATGCTCGCCGACCTGAATGCGTTGCTCGCCGCACACGCCCGCGGTGAGGATACCGACGATCGTTTCCGGCAGTTCATGGAGCGGCACGGCGAATTCTTCCCCGAGAATCCGGCCAACATCGACGAGCTCATCGACGCTCTCGCTCGCCGCCAGGCCGCGGCGCAGCGGTTGATGGCCTCGTTGCGACCTGACCAGCGCGAGCAACTCGCCCAGCTGCTCAGCGAGGCGCTGTCCGACCCGGATCTCGCCTCGCAGATGGCGCAGCTCTCCGACAATCTGCGCGCGTTGCGACCGGGTCTCGGTCGCGGACAGCCTATCGAGATGGCGCCTGGCGGCGAGTCGCTCGGCTACGGCCAGGCCGTCCAGGCGGTGGCGGAGCTTGCCGACCTGGAGGCGCTCGATCGGCAGCTGTCCGACAGCGAGTCGGGTTCGTCGCTCGACGACGTTGACGTGGACACTCTGGAGCGTCATCTGGGCTCCGCGGCAGCCGGCGATCTCCGAGCGCTCCGCGAATTGGAGCACGAGCTCGAACGCCAGGGGTACGTCCAGCGTGGCGACGACGGGCTGCGGCTCACGCCACGCGCGCTGCGTCGACTCGGCGAGAGCGCACTGCGCCGAGTATTCGCGCAACTCGACGCGTCATCGCATGGCGACCACACCGACCATCGCACCGGGTCCGCCGACGAGCCGACCGGCCTAACTCGCCAGTGGGCATTCGGCGACGAGCTGCCCATCGACACACCGCGTACGGTCGGCAACGCGCTGCGTCGTGGCGGGCTGCCCGCGAGCGCGTCGCCCAGCGGCGACGGGCCGCAGTCGTCCGGCGGCGACCGGCCGCGGGTCGGTGTCACGCTGCTGGCGCGGGACTTCGAGGTTGTCGAGACCGAACGCCGTTCGTCGGCCGCCGTCGCACTCTGCGTCGACTTGTCGTTCTCGATGGTGCACGAGGGCCGTTGGGGGCCGATGAAGCAGACCGCGCTCGCGCTGTCCCACCTCGTCGAGACTCGGTTCCGTCAAGACGCTCTGCAGATCATCGGCTTCGACCTGGTGGCGCGCAGGCTCTCGTCGATACAACTCGCCGAGGTCGAGCCGGAGTGGGTGCAGGGTACGAATCTGCAGCATGCGCTGATGCTCGCGGGCCGGCACGTACGCCGGCATCCGGACAGTGAACCCGTCGTGATGGTGGTGACCGATGGCGAGCCGACCGCGCATCTCGAGGACGGCGCGCCCTACTTCCAGTGGCCGACAACGGCCGACACGGTCCGAGCCACGGTCGCTCAGGTCGACGAGCTGACCCGCTATGGCGCGACGCTCAACGTCTTCATGCTCGGCGACGACGAGGGTCTGGCGCGATTTGTCGACGCAGTCGCGCGGCGCGCCGGTGGCCGCGTGTTCACCCCGGACATCGACCGCCTCGGCGAGTACGTGGTCGCCGACTACCTGCGGACCAGGCGCGGCCGCCGCTAAGCCGGCCGCCGCAGCTGAACCCGCTGCCGCCGAACCTGCCGCCACCGCCGAACCTGCCGCCACCGCTGAGCTTGCCGCCGCACGGGCCGCCGCCGAGGCGCGGGCCCGCGGCGAGCGTTGCCTACCGGGCGATCTCGGTGACGCGTGACTCGCGGACGACCGTGACGCGGATCTGGCCGGGATAGGTCAGCTCGGACTCGATCTGCTTCGCCACGTCGCGAGCGAGCACGGATGCCCCGATGTCGTCCACGTCGTCCGGCTTGACCATGACCCGGATCTCGCGGCCTGCCTGCATGGCGAAGACCTTCTCGACTCCGGTCTTGCCGGCGGCGATCTCTTCGATGCGTTCGAGCCGCTTCACGTAGGCCTCGAGGCTCTCCCGGCGAGCGCCCGGGCGACCGCCCGAGCACGCGTCGGAAGCCTGCGTCAGCACCGCCTCGATGGTCTGCGGCAGCACTTCGTTGTGGTGTGCCTCGATGGCGTGCACGACCTCGTCGCACTCGCCGTATTTGCGCGCGATGTCGGCACCGATCAGCGCGTGGCTGCCCTCCACCTCGTGGGTCAGCGCCTTGCCGACGTCGTGCAGGAACGCGCAGCGCTTGATCAGTGTCGGGTCGAGACGCAGCTCGGCGGCCATCACCCCGGCGATGTGTCCGGTCTCGATGAGGTGCTTGAGCACGTTCTGCCCGTAGCTCGTGCGGTAGCGAAGTCGGCCGAGCAACGTGACGAGTTCCGGGTGGATGTCGGTAATACCGACCTCAACGAGCGCGTCCTCGGCCGCCCGCTGGCACAGTCGCTCGACTTCGGTCTTTGCCTGCTCGTAGACCTCTTCGATGCGGTGCGGGTGGATGCGACCGTCGAGCACCAGCTTGTCGAGGGTGAGCCGGCCGACCTCCCGCCGTACCGGGTCGAAGCACGACAGCAGCACCGCCTCCGGAGTGTCGTCAATGATGAGATTCACGCCGGTGACCGACTCGAACGCGCGGATGTTGCGGCCCTCGCGGCCGATGATCCGGCCCTTCATCTCGTCACTCGGCAGGTGGAGCACGCTGACCACGCTTTCCGCGGTCTGTTCGCTCGCCACCCGCTGAATGGACTCGACGACGATGTGACGGGCACGCTCCTCGGCGGTCGTTCGCGCTTCGTTCTCGATGTCGCGGATGAGCAGGGCGGCCTCGCGTTTCGCCTGCGTTTCGATCGACTCGACGAGTTCCTGCCGTGCCGAGTCGGCGGTCAACCCGGCAATGCGTTCCAGCTCGCGGCGGCGCGTCTCCTCGGCCGCCGCGGCAACCGCCTCGCGCGCGGCCAACGTGTTCTCCCGTTCGGCCAACTCCTGCTCGGCGACACCCACCCGACGGTCGCGTTCGGCGACTCGCTCCGCGTCCTCGGCCTGCAGTCGTTCCCGCTCGTCGAGTCGGTGGTGCCGACGCTCGGCGTCGGCGATCTGCTCCTTGATGGTGGCGGTCAGCACCTCGATCTCGCGCTCACCGGCTCGCCGACCGGCTAGGCGCGCCTGCTCGGCATCCTCCTGAGCCTGGCGATGACCTCGCTCGATGATGCTCTCCGCCTCGGCATGCGCCCCGCCGACGATGCGCTGCGCCTCCGCCCGAGCCGCGCTCGCCTCCGCCTTCCCCGCCGCTGCCTCGCTGCGGGCCGCGCTGGCCGCCGCCCGCGCCTGCTCGACTGCGACCGTCGCGCTCTCGGCCGCCTCGCGCAACGCGGCAAGCGACTGCTCGCGTTGATCCTTCTCGGCGAGGTAGGCGTCGTCGGCCTTGGCCTTGGCGGCGCCGGAGCCCGCACCGATGCGCGCAATGAGTCGACCAAGCCACATGAACGCGCCCGCGATCACCGCGATCAGCACGGCCACCACCACCACGAGGATCGTCTCGCCGGTACTCACGAGCCACCTCCTGCCGTTCGCGTGCCCGAGATGCGCCGGTCGCGGCCGAGCCACGAACGAGGCATGCAGCGGCGCTGCAACCGGTGAGAAGCGTCCAACCCGACGGTCTTACGTGTACGGCGATGCGACCAGCGGCCGCGGTGCCGTAGGTGGGCCTGTCGAAGGGGCAGATTCGTCTCGGCCTTTGACGACTGCCGTGCGAGGACAACCGCCGCTCGGGCGGCTGAACTGTTGTCGTTCTGTTACGCAATCTATGTTGTGCGGTATAGCCCGCGGTGGGTGACGTCTTCTCTTGGTAGTTCGAGGTTAGGTTGCCGAAGCGGTTCGGTCAAGAATTCATGATCGCGTACGACGTGGACAGCGACCGTGGCCGCGAGTCACCACTTTGTACGTCCAGCCGCCCGGCGAGGGAGCTCAGTCGCCCTCGAACTGGGCCGCCGCCTCCTCGTCTAGCTGCGCGACCGCCATGTCGTCGACGTCGAGGTGTGTCACGGAGGCCGACGTCGACTCACGATCGGCGAGTGCGTCCTTGACCACGCCGATCGCGAGCCCGGCCGGATAGCCCTTGCGCGCCAGCATCGACACGAGGCGGCGGAAGGCTGCCTCCGACGATGCGGAGCCCATGCCGCGCAATCGCCGCTCGACGAGACTGCGGGCGGTGGCCGCCTCGGTATCGCCGTCGAGCGTGCCGAGCGCCGCGTCGACGGTTCCCGAGTCGACGCCGCGCTGACGCAACTCGCTGGCCAGCGCGCGCCGCGCGAGTCCGCGTCCGTGATGCCGGCTCGAGACCCAGGCACGCGCGAACGCGGCATCGTCGATCAGCCCGACCTCGTCGTATCGGTCCAGCACGGCGGTCGCGACCTCGGCGTCCATGCCTCGCTTGCGCAACTCGGTCGCGAGTTCGGCTCGCGTCCGCGGACGGATTGACAGCGCACGCAGGCAGATCTCGCGAGCCACTTCGTACGGGTCCCGTGCCTCGCTTCGTTCGTCAGTGCCGTTGGTGCCGGCGCGCTTGGCGACGGCCCGTCTAATGCCAGCGCGCTTGGCTCCTGCGCGGCCCGCGATGGCACCGCGCCCGGAGCGCTCATCGGTCGAGTCGTGCCGATCCTGGCGGGGCGGACTCGCGTCCCATCCTCGGCCCGCTCGGGCTCGTCGTGCCGGCATGAGCCAGGCCGGCTAGAAGTCGACCGTGATGATGTCGCCGCCGTTGGCCGCGTCCGCACCGGCCGGCGCGCCGACACCGAGCTTCTCCAGGATCTTCTTCTCGACCTCGGCCGCGACGTCCGGGTTCTCCTTGAGGAACTTGCGGGCGTTCTCCTTGCCCTGGCCGAGCTGGTCGCCGTCGTACGTATACCACGCACCCGACTTGCGGATGATCATCTGCTCGACGCCGACATCGATCAGCGAGCCCTCGCGAGAAATGCCCTGGCCGTAGATGATGTCGAACTCGGCTTGCTTGAACGGCGACGCGAGCTTGTTCTTGACGACCTTGACACGCGTCCGGTTGCCGACCGCGTCGGTGCCGTCCTTGAGTGCCTCGATGCGCCGGACGTCAAGGCGGACCGAAGCGTAGAACTTCAGCGCGCGACCACCGGTCGTCGTCTCCGGAGAACCGAACATGATGCCGATCTTCTCGCGGAGCTGGTTGATAAAGATCGCGGTGGTATTTGTGTTGTTCAACGCGCCGGTGATCTTCCGGAGCGCCTGGCTCATCAATCGCGCCTGCAGGCCGACGTGGCTGTCGCCCATCTCCCCCTCGATCTCGGCGCGCGGCACGAGCGCGGCGACCGAGTCGATGACGATCACGTCTATCGCGCCGGACCTCACGAGCATGTCCGCGATCTCCAGCGCCTGCTCCCCGGTGTCGGGCTGGGAGACAAGCAGCGCATCGGTGTCGACGCCGAGCGCTCGCGCGTAGTCCGGGTCGAGTGCGTGCTCCGCGTCGATGAACGCGGCGATGCCGCCGGCCGCCTGCGCGTTGGCCACCGCGTGCAACGCGACGGTGGTCTTGCCGCTTGACTCCGGTCCGTAGATCTCCACCACTCGACCGCGCGGCAGGCCGCCGATGCCGAGCGCCACGTCCAGCGCGATCGAGCCGGTCGGGATCACCGCCATCGGGATGCTCGGGCGCTCGCCGAGACGCATGACCGACCCCTTGCCGAACTGCTTGTCGATCTGCGCGAGAGCGAGGTCAAGTGCCTTCTCGCGGTCGGGAACCGCTAGCGCCATGGCTGCCACCCCTGTTGATTTACCGGACTTCGCGGTTGAGTTCTTCACTGCGCCCACGCTAGGCGGTTAGTCCGACAGAACGCATCTACCGCCACGCGCTATCTGTGGACAGGCGCGTCATGTGGACAATACCCGTACACCTGTTCGACGCAAGCGACACGCCGGGGCGGGATCGAGCCTCCAGGACAACGCCCAGGTCGACCGAGCACGGGGCGTCAATGCAGCCGGGCCGGCACCCGATCGGGGAAGGTGGCGACCACCGCACGCCACACCGTCGCCACCGGTACGCCCTCCTCGAGCGCCTGGTTGACGGTGCGGCCGCCCAACTCGGCAAGCACCTGGTCGGCCGCGACACTCGGCGCGTACACCGGTCCGAAGGTGGCCTCCAGACGCCGCCAGAAGTCGCTCAGTCGCATGGTCACCGCCTCCCTCGTCGCACGGACGGCGCGCGCAGCCGCGGCCGGGGATCGGCAGCCGCTCGCGATCAGCGTAGCGACCGCTGCGGCCGGAACCGATGACCGCCGCGCAGCGATGATCCACTAGCGGGTGCAATCGTGGTTGCTACCCCGTCGCAATTCCACCGCCCGGTGGATCATGCAACGCACGGGACGCGCCGCAGGGAACGCGCCGGCCGGCCCCCGATACAACGCCGCGGTGAACCGCCGCCGGCTACAAGCCCATGCCGCGGCCGATGATCTCCTTCATCACCTCGGTGGTGCCGCCGTAGATCGTCGAGACGCGGCTGTTCAGCCACGCCTTCGCGACCGGGAATTCAAGCATGAAGCCGTACCCGCCGTGCAGCTGTACGCCTCGGTCGGCGACCTTGTTCTGCAGTTCGGTGGCCCACCACTTCGCCATGGCGGCATCGGACACCGTCAGGCGACCGGCGTTGAACTCGCGGATGCAGTGGTTGACGAACGTACGCGCGATCGTCACCTCCGTCGCTAGCTCGGCGAGCAGGAAGCGGTTGTGCTGGAACGAGCCGATCGGTCGGCCGAACGCCTCGCGGTTCTTCGCGTAGTCAATCGTCATCGCGAGCACGTTCTCGGCAACCGCCACCGCGCCGACCGCGATGGACAGCCGTTCCCGCGGCAGGTTCGCCATCAGCTCGTAGAAACCCTCGTTCTCGCCGCCGATCAGGTTCGCGGCCGGCACCCGGCAGTCGTCGAAGAACAGCTCCGCGGTGTCATTCGCCTTGAGCCCGACCTTTTGCAAGCGACGGCCACGAGTGAAGCCGGGCGTCCCCGATTCGACCGCGATGAGGCTGACGCCGTGGGCGCCGCGCGACCTGTCGGTCTTCACCACCACGATCACGAGATCGGCCATCTCGCCGTTGGTAATGAACGTCTTC
Source organism: Micromonosporaceae bacterium (assembly GCA_035713725.1). Lineage (GTDB taxonomy): Bacteria > Actinomycetota > Actinomycetes > Mycobacteriales > Micromonosporaceae > DASQPR01. The sequence goes on along the minus strand of DASTMZ010000162.1, from coordinate 3,127 downwards.
TGTCCGTTGAGCACGTAGTCGTCGCCATCGCGGACCGCGCTCGTCGCGACCCCGGCGAGATCCGACCCGGCACCGGGCTCGCTCATCGCGATCGCGGTCACGATGGAGCCGTCGCAGAACCCCGGCAGCCACCGTCGCTTCTGATCCTCGGTGGCCAGATCCGTGAGATAGGGCGCCACGACGTCGTTGTGCAGCCCGAAGCCGAGCCCGGAGCAGCCGGCACGAATGATCTCCTCGACCAGCACGCATTGGAAACGGAAGTCGCCCGCCTGGCCGCCGCCGCCGTACTCCTCGGGCACGTCCATGCCGAGCAGGCCGGTCTTGCCCGCCTTCCGCCAGACCTCCCGGTCGACGATGCCGTCGTGCTCCCACTGGTCGTGGAACGGCACCGCCTCGCGCTCCAGGAACGTCGCGGCGAGCGCGCGGAACTCTTCATGGACCGGCTCATACAGGTGCTGCTCCATGGTGACCGAGTGTGGCAGCCCGCACCCGACAACGACCAGCCCGCCCCGGGCGCGGGCGAAGCTTGCGACTCAAGCGGCCGGTCGCGCCGGACGGCCGGCGACTGCGCGCAACACCGCGTCCGCGAGCGCCTCGACGCCGTCGAGGTCGAGGTTGCTGACCGTGATGCGTACGCCGGCCGGTGACGCCAACCGGTAGAGGGCGCCGGGCGCCACGGCGTACCCGTCGTCGCGCAGCCGTGCCACGGTCGCCGTTTCGTCCGTGGCGCGGGGCAGCGCTAGCCACACGTTGATGCCACTTCGACCGACCGGCGCGAGGCCTCGCGCCACGAGCGCGTCGACCAGCGCGGTGCGCCGCCGCTCGTACGAGTCGCGTGCATCCGCGATCAGCGACGCCATCGCCGGATCGGTCATCAGGGCCAGCACGAGTCGTTGGAGCACCGTCGACACCCAGCCGGTACCGACGCTTTGCCGTCCCCGTACCCGTGCCATGGTGGTTTCGTCCGCGGCGACCAGCGCAACGCGCAGATCCGGGCCGTAGGGCTTACTCACCGAGCGGACGAACGCCCACGACGGCGTCGCACCGGCGAGCGCGTGCAGCGGCTGCACGGAGAGCTGGGCGGCGTGATCGTCCTCGACGACAAGGGTTTGCGGATGGTCGGCGAGCACGCCGCGCAGGGCGGCGGCGCGTTGCGCGGTCACCGTTGCGCCCGTTGGATTGTGTGCACGGCTTGTCACGACAACGGCGCGCGCACCCGCCGCCAGCGCCGCACGGAGCCCATCCGGCGACGGACCGTCCTGGTCGACCGGCACCGGCTGCGGATGCAGGCCAAGCGCGGCCACCAGGTCGAGCAGGTTTGCCCATCCCGGATCCTCGACCGCGACCCGGTCACCGGCGCGCAGATGCGCGGCGAGCACGCGCTCGATTCCGTCGAGCGCACCACCCGTCACGCCGAAGCTGGCGCTCGCCACGTCGATGCCGTCCGCCGCGAACGCCTCGCGCGCCAGCGTTTCCAACTCAGGCAGGGGTCCGCCGGCCGCATAGCCCGCGGTGTCTGCCGCGGCGACCGACGCAAGCGCCGTGCCAAGCGGCGGCAGCGCACGCGCGTCCGGCTCGCCGGACGACAGATCCAGAACACCCGCCGGTACGGCGAGCCGCCGCACCGACCGCTCACCAGCGACCGTGGGCCGCATGCGGATCCGCGTGCCGTTGCGCCCGGCGGTCTCCACCACGCCGCGCCGACGCAGCGTCTGGTACGCCGCAGCCACGGTGGCCGGGCTGACGCCGAGATCGCGGGCGAGCGTGCGCACCGGCGGCAGACTGTCGCCGTTTGCGAGCGTGCCGGAGCGGAGGCCGGCCTCGACACTGGCCGCGATCTCAGTCGCGGTTGCGCCAGTTAGCTGATAACGTACTGCCACAAATTAAAGAATGTACTAGAACAATATCGGAGGCGCAAGCATGTCCGACGTGGCTGTCACGGATTCCTCGTATTCCGCCTCGTATTCCCCGTCGGCGTATCCGGCGTCGGCCCGCACCACGCCGAGCCGCTATCCGGAGCGCGCTACCTACGAACGGTCGGCCGCGCACGAGGTGCTCGACGGTGCGTACGTCTGCCACGTTGGCTTCGTGGTCGACGGCGCGCCACATGTGTTGCCGACCTTGTTCGTACGGGTCGGCGAGACGATCTACCTGCACGGCTCGAGGGCCGCGACGCCGTGGCTCGCGGCCCGACGCGATGGCGGCTTGCCGATCGTCGTCGAGGTCACCAAGATCGACGCGCTCGTGCTGGCCCGCTCGCAGTTCCACCACAGCGCGAACTACCGATCCGTGGTGGCGCACGGCATCGGGCGACTTGTCACCGACGAGTCGACAAAGCGCGCCGCCATGACCGCGCTCGTGGACAAGGCCGGCGCAGTGTTGGCCGGATCCTGGTTGGGCGGATCGGGGCTGGCCGGATCCGGGCTGGCCGGGGCGAGCGCGCCGTCGGTCGCGGCCTCGAACGCGGGCTCGGTCGCCGCGGCGATCGCCGGCTCGGTCGCTGGCTCGGTCGCCGCGGCAGTCCCGGACGGCCTCCGCCGCAGCACGCACACCAGACCGCCGACCACCGCGGAGCTTGCCAAGACCGCGGTCGTCGCGCTCGACCTGCACGACGTGTCGGTCAAGCGCCGCACCGGTGGTGTCGGCGACGACGAGGCGGATCTGACGCTGCCGTACTGGGCCGGGATCGTGCCGTTGCGCAGCGCCGTCGGCATGGCGGAGCCGGACGACGGCGTGACTGTCGCGGCGCCGGCGTACGTCTCGGTGCGCTCGCCATGGCTCGAAGCGGCCCGGCTGTGCGGGCGGTACGTCACGCTTGAGCCGTTGCGCGTCGAGCACGCGGCCGCGCTTTTCGCCGGGCTGGACGACGACGAAGTGTGGCAACACTCGACGGCCGCGCGTCCCACCAATCCGGACGACATGGCAACCTGGATCGCCTCGGCAATCTCCGATCCGCATCGCGTCCCGTGGTTGCAACGCGATGCTGCGTCGAGCGAGGTGATCGGCACGACGTCGTACCACGATGTGAATGAGTCCGCCGAGACGCTGGGCATCGGCTGGTCGATGGTCGCCCGACCGCGCTGGCGTACCGCGATCAACACCGAGTCGAAGCTGCTCTTGCTCACGC
>DASTMZ010000161.1:0-13585 GCA_035713725.1 Micromonosporaceae bacterium | reverse complement strand
GCAGGATGTCACACCCTCCGTCGACAAGGAGAACGACCATGGACGTCGCCATCGCCATTGACGACCTCGTCGTCAAGCGCGGCGGCCGGCTGGTGCTCGCGGGCGTCACCGCCCACCTGCCGGCCGGATCGATTACCGGTCTGGTCGGACCGAGCGGAAGCGGCAAGACCACGCTCATGCGCGCAATCGTGGGCGTGCAGAAGATCGAGTCCGGCACCGTCACGGTGCTCGGCAAGCCGGCCGGCCATCCCGTGCTCCGGCGTACGGTCGGCTACCTCACCCAGGCCCCGAGCGTGTACGCGGACCTGACCGTACGGGAAAACGCGCGCTACTTCGCGAGCCTCTACCCGGGCATGACGAAGGCGGACGTGGACAAGGCCATCGGTGACGTCGGGCTGGCCGACGCCGCGGATCAGCTCGTTGGCACCCTCTCCGGCGGGCAGCGCAGTCGCGCGTCGCTCGCGTGCACGCTGCTCGGCGAACCGCGCCTTCTGGTGCTCGACGAACCGACCGTCGGCCAAGATCCGGTGCTGCGTGAAGAGCTGTGGCAGCGCTTCGGCGAGCTGGCCGCGGGCGGTACGACGATCGTGGTGTCCAGCCACGTGATGGACGAGGCCGGGCGGTGCGAGCGACTCGTGATGATCCGGGACGGCGCGATCATCGCGGACGACACGCCCGCCGCGGTACGAGCCGCAACCGGTACGGACGACCTCGAAGCGGCCTTCCTCAAGTTGATCCGCGATCCGTCACGCGCCGGCGGAACACCCGGCACACGCGACACGTCCAGCGCACCCACGCCGCGGGCCGGCGACGATCGTCGCGACGCAACGGAAGGAACGGTGGCATGAACCCGCGCATCCTTGCCAGCACCACCGAGCGCGTGCTCGGTCAGCTGCGCCACGACAAGCGAACGCTCGCGCTGATCGTCATCGTACCGGCGCTGTTGTTGACGTTGATCTACTACGTGTTCGACGACAACGCGCTCATCTTCAACCACGTCGGTCTGATCATGCTCGGCATCTTCCCGTTCGTGCTCATGTTCCTCATCACGAGCATCGCGATGCTGCGGGAACGCACGACCGGCACGCTCGAGCGCCTGCTCACCACCCCGCTGGCCAAACTCGACCTGCTGTTCGGCTACGCATTCGCGTTCGGGCTCGTCGCCGCCGTGCAGGCCGTGGTGCTCACCGCGGTGGCCTACTGGGCGTTCAACCTCACCATAGCCGGCAACGTCTGGCTGGTGGTGCTCATCGCGGTCGCCGACGCCATCCTGGGCATGGCTATCGGGCTGTTCGCCAGCGCGTTCGCGCGCACCGAGTTCCAGGCCGTCCAGTTCATGCCCGCCGTGGTGTTCCCGCAACTGTTCCTGTGTGGACTGTTCGCGCCGCGCGCCGAGATGGTCGGCGTGCTCTACGGCATCTCGAAGGTGTTGCCGATGACGTACGCCGTCCAGGCGCTCGAGGAGATCGGCCGCCACCCGGCCGCCACCGCGATCATGTGGCGCGACTTCGGGATCATCGTCGGCGCGGCGGTGGTCGCGCTGGCACTGGCCGCGGCAACCTTGCGACGCCGCACCGACTAGCGAGCACTGACTGGCGAGCATCGACGAGCGACGTCCGACAACGCCGTCCGCGGCGCCGCAATCGGTCCGCGGACGACGTTCACGAGGGGGTACGGATGGCCCGCACCGGCCGCCGCAAGGGCAGCCCGGACACGCGAGAGGCGATTCTCGACGCGGCACGGGAGGCGTTCGCGGCACGCGGCTTCGACGGCGCGTCGATCCGTACCATCGCGACCAGCGCCGCCGTCGACCCGGCCCTCGTCCACCACTACTTCGGCACCAAGGAGCAGCTGTTCCTCGCGACCGTCGGTGCGCCCGTCAACCCGGGCGAGCTGATTCCCCAGATCCTCGACGGTGACCCAGACCTGTTGGGCGTACGCCTCGTCCGCATGTTCCTGTCGGTGTGGGACGACCCGCACAGCGGCCCAAAGCTCATCGCGATCGTCCGGAGTGCACTTGCACACGACTGGTCGGCCCGGATGCTGCGCGAGTTCGTGACGTCACAGGTGCTTCGGCGGGTGATCGCGAAGGTCGACGTACCGCCGGCCGAGGCGCCGACGCGTGCCGCACTGGTTGCATCGCAGATGATCGGTGTGGGCCTGGCCCGGCACGTACTGAAGATCGAACCGTTGGCGAGCGCCGACGCCGACACGGTCGCCGCGATGGTCGGACCGAACGTGCAGCACTACCTCACCGGCGCGCTCGACCTCACAACCGCCGTTGAGTAACGCTCATGTCCCCTCCGAGCGCCGGAGGGGACATGGGCGTGACAAATGTCGGTCGCCGTCGAAGTGCGACGGTCAGTTGCCGTACGTGACGACCATCGGCGCCGGGCTCATGGACATCACCTGCGCCGGCGTCATCAGCTTGTTCCGCGATTCGATCTGGTAGAAGATCTTGAAACCGCCGTACTGGAAGTTCTGGTATTTCACCATGTCCTCGGCGACCCAGCGGTGGTACTGGTCCTCCTTGGCGGCGATGTCACCAGGCCAGCCGCCCACTGAGTCGATATGGATGACGAGGTCGACCCGCGGATCGTTGACGATGTTGCGCTTGTCCGCGATCTCCGAGCTCTTCGCGTTGAACGGGTCCGCCTTGCCGTCGCCGTCACCGCGGTACTGGTGGATGATCATGATCTTTCGCGGTACGTGATACTTCATCGGCATCTCGGCGACCGCCTCGATCAGCGGGTTGAGGTCGCTGGCGCGTACGTTCGACAGGTTCTTGCCCGGGATCCCGTTGTGCCGCGGGAACATCCACTCCGGATCGATCGCGACCTCGACGAACGGCAGCTTGAGATAGGGCGTGAAGAACTCCAGCTCGGTGAGCGGGTCGGCCCACCCGATGTCGAGATCGAGGAACAGCAGCAGATTGTGCTTCTCGCAGAACTCCACGTACTGCTCGATGGTGGCGGCGCTGACATGGTGGCTGTACGTTCCGCTGCTGCCCTTGAACCGGTCCGGCACGCTCACCACGAGGTCGATGCCGAGCTTGACCGGGTGCGCCGGATCGAGCTTCTGGTACACCTCCCCCTGCGCCTGCAGCCGGTCGAGCATCGATGTCGACAGTTGCCACGCCGGTCCGGTCGCGGGCGCGCCCGGCACCGCGTAATAGGCCACCACTCGGTCGGTGGGCAGGATGGCGCCCACGTTCGGATCGAACGGCGCTGGCGTCGGCGACGGCGACGCATGCCCGCTCGTCTTCGCGTTCTGGCTGGCCAGCGCCGCGTGCTTCGGCCGGGGAAACCAGAGCACCGCCGTGACGCCGGCCGCGACCAGCGCAATCACGACGGCTGCCGCGATCAGCCCACGCTTCCGGCGCCGCCGCCGGTGGGGCTGGATGGGCGGGAGGTGCTTTGCGACGTGCCGAGGGCGGCGCGTGGAGGTGACGGCCATGCGGACATCTTGCCCCTTGATCGTACATATAGCTCGATTTGTCACACTGAGTCGGCACATTGTCATCAGGCACAGCGGCAACATGCGCCACACGGCGTGTCGACGCCCATTCTGGGGCCGCTCGTCAACGCGGTCCACTCCGCGACGGCTGACGCCCCCTCAACTGGACGGGTAGCCGAACGGTCAGCGGGTCTGTGCGAGCCAGGAGGCGTGCAGGCGGCCGTAGACCGACTCCGGTTCGGTCACCAGCACGTGGTGCGGGCCGCGTTGCACGATCCGTCCGCGGTCCACGACGATCACCTCGTCGGCGGCCTGCGCCGTGGACAGCCGGTGCGCGATGGCAACCGTGGTGCGCCCGCGCGTGACACGTTCGAGTGCGCGCTGCAGCCGTACTTCGGTGCCCGGATCGACGGCGCTGGTCGCCTCGTCGAGAACGAGCAGATCCGGGTCGGCGAGGTAGGCGCGCGCAAGCGCGATGAGCTGCCGCTCGCCGACCGACATCGCCTCGCCGCGCTCCCCGACCGCGGTGCCCACCCCCGCCGGCAGCCCGTCGACCCAGTCGGCCAGCCCGAGTTCGGCGAAGACCTCGACAATCCGCTGGTCGGACTCGTCGCCGCCGAAGCGCACGTTGTCCGCGACCGACGCGTCGAAGAGGAACCCGTCGTGCGGCACCATGACGACCCGTTCGCGCAGCGAGTCGAACGCCACGTCGCCGAGCGCCACGCCGGACAGCCGCACCTCGCCGCGGCTCGGATCCATCAAGCGGGTGAGCAGCTTGGCGAACGTGGTCTTGCCGCTGCCGGTCTCCCCGACGATGGCGACCTTGGTGCGCGCGGTGATCGTCAGGTCGACGTCGGAGAGCACCTCCGGCCCGCCCGGATAGGCGAACCCGACGTCGACGAAGCGGATCTCGACCGCGCCGCTCGGCAGCGTGACGCCGTCTTCGCCCGGATCGGCGACGTCTGGCGGCGTCTCGAGGACGTCGAGCACACGGCGGAAGCCGGCGATCGCGTTCTGTGCCTCGTTGAGCACCTCGGTCGCGATCTGTACGGGCTGCACAAACAGCGTGACGAGGAACAGGAACGCGGTCAGCTGGCCGAGCGTGAGGTGCCCCTGCACGCCGAGGATCACACCGACCACCACGGTTCCGGCGGTGGCGAGCGCGGTCGCGATCTCGCCGGTCACGAAGCTGATCACGTTGGTCCGCTGCGCGCGGTATTGCGCTTCCCGGTTCGCCTCGATCGCGTCGTCGATGCGGCGCCGCGTGCGGCCCTGCACGCCGTACGCCCGGATGACGCTGGCCCCGACGACGCTCTCGGCGACCGCGGCGAGCATCGCACCGATGCGCTCGCGAACCGCCGTGTAGCGGCGCGACAGCCGCTTCTGGAAGACCCGGATGACCACCGCCAGCGGCAGGAACGCGAGCCAGACGAGCGCGGTGAGCTGCCACGAGTAGGTCGCCATCACGACCGTGGTGAGCACCAACTGGCCGACGCTGACCAGCAGGATCACGCCGCCCCACTGCAGGAATTGGCTGATCTGGTCAACGTCGGTGGACACCCGCGCGACCAGTGATCCCCGCCGCTCGGACTGCTGGTGCAGCATCGAGAGGTCGTGGATGTGGCGGAACGTACGGGTGCGGACGCTCGCGAGCGCCGTCTCGCTGACGGTGTATAGCCGCACGTTCATCAGGTACGTGCAGTAGAGCGTGATCGACAGCACGAGCACCGTGATCGCGACGATCTCGACCAGCACTCGCAGGTTCGGGCCGCCCGACGCCGACAGTCCCTTGTCGATGCCCTGCTGGATCGCGATCGGGATGGCGACCTTGCCACACGTGCCGATCGCGGCGAGACCGATCGTGCCGGCGAGCCCGGCGCGCACCTGCGGCGTGAGCGCGAGGCCGCGCCGCAACACCCGCCACGTCGACTCGACGTTGGCCGGGTGGACCTGGTCGCGGGTGGCCGTCTGCGAGCCGCTCATCCCACCAGCTCCCGGTCGTCTTCGGGATCGCTTCGGGCTGCGCCGGCGACTAGTTCTGAGCGCCCTGCATCATGTTCCGCGGTCTCGTACGCGGTGACCAGCGCCGCGTACCCGCCGACGGTGGCGAGCAGTTCCTCGTGCGTACCGGTTGCTACCACGCGGCCCGACTCGACGTAGACCACCAGGTCGGCGAGCGCGATCGTGGCGCGACGATAGGCCACCACCAGGATCGAGGCGACCGAGCCCCGCGTACGGTCCCGCAGCGCGGCCAGGATCGCCCCCTCCACGCGCGGGTCAACGGCGCTCGTCGCGTCGTCGATCACCAGTACGCGCGGCCGGCCGGCCAGCGCACGGGCGAGCGTCAATCGCTGGCGCTGCCCGCCGGACAGCGACGTGCCCCGCTCCCCCACCCCGGTCTCGGTGCCGGCCGGCAGGGCCGCCACGAACCGCTCGGCCTGGGCGACACGCAACGCCTCGGCCACCGTTTCGTCGTCGATGCCGGCGCGCTCGAGCGCCACGTTGCCGGCCACCGTGTCGTCGAAGACGAACGGAACCTGCGGCACGAGCGCCACGGTGTCCGCGAGGCTTGCCGCGCTGAGCTCGGCGATCGCGGTGCCGCCGAGCAGGATCTGGCCGTCCGCCGGATCCATCAACCGGACCGCGAGCGAGGCGATGGTCGACTTGCCGGCGCCGGTCGGTCCGACGACGGCGACCGTGGCGCCGGCCGGCACGGTGAACGTGACGTCGCGGAGCACCGGCGGTCCGGACGGGTACGCGAACGAGACGTTCTCGAAGCGCAGGTCAACTGGACCGTCGCCGGCCGAGTCGAGCGTCGTAGTGCCGTAGTTCATCTGACCGGTGGCGGCCAGCACGTTGGCCACCCGACCGAAGCCGACCGCCGCACGGGGCAGCTCGCCGAGCACGAAGCCGATCGCTCGTACCGGGACGGCGAGCACGCTGAACAGGAACGCGACGCTGATCACCTCGGGCAGGCTGACGGCGCCCTGGCGAAGCCGTACGCCACCGACGATCAGTACGGCGAGCGTTCCGAGGCTCGGCAGCGCATCGAGGATCGGGTCGAACAGACCTCGCACCCGGCCGACGTTGATCATCGCCGATCGCAGTTCGGCGGCCTTGATGGCGAACCGTTGCGTCTCGTAGGTCTCCCGGCCCATGGTCTTGACGACCAGCGCGCCGTCGAAGCTCTCGTGCGCCGCGGCGGACACCTCGGCACGCAGTTGCTGGGCACGCGAGATGCGCGGCGACATTCGCCGGGCGTACCAGAGGTTCGCTCCGAACAGTCCCGGGAAGACCGCGCAACTCACCAGCGCCAGCGCCCAGTCCACCACGAACAGCGAGACGACCGCGCCGATCAGCATCACGACCGTACCCACCGCGAACGGCAGCGGCGCGATCGGATACCACGCCGCCTCCACGTCCGCGTTCGCGTTGGACAGCAACGTGCCGGTCGCATGCCGCTGGTGCCACGCGAGCGGGAGTTCGAGGTAGCGGCGGGTGACCGCGCGACGGTACCGGGCCTGCAGACGGTATTGCATCGCGCCGGCGCCGAGCCGCCGGCCGAAGATGCCGAGCACGCGGATCGCGGCGATGCCAAGGATGGCGAGGGCGCCGAGGCTGGACGCCGCCACGTCGACCCGGTGGTGGGCGAACGCCGGCTCGATCACGTCGCCGACGACGTCGCCGATCACGTATGCGGTGGCGACCGTGGCAAGGCCGAACATGCAGCTGCCGGTGACCGCGAACGCGAAGATCCGAGGTTCGTCCCGGATCGCCCGGCCCAACACGGCGAGCCCTTGGCTCAACACCCCCGGCTCTGACCGCATCCCTGACTCCGTGCCCCTGTCCCGCCGCCTGCGCGTGCCAACCCGTGGCGCATCCCGAACCACCGCGCATCCCCACCCATTGCGCTCGACGAAGCGCGGACCGCGGTCCCGCTGCCGTCGGCGAATCATCGACGTATCGGACCCATCCGCGCTTCGGTCCTTACCCTTTCATGCCGACCCGCTCGTACGCACGCGTGTTTCCCGCCACTTCGTTCCGGGCGGCCGGCGCTCTACCATCATCCGAATGGTCCGGCCGAACTTCGCGCGCAGCGAGCGCGCCGCGCTCTGCGACCTCTTCGACACCGTCGGTCCCGGTAAGCCCACGCTGTGTGCCGGCTGGTCCACCCGAGATCTCGCCGCGCATCTTGTCGTGCGTGACCGCCGCCCGGATGCCGCGGCCGGCATCGTTTTCAAGCCGCTGGCCGGTCACCTGGAGGCAGTGCGGCGCGCGGCGGCCGCCCAGGATTACCGCCATCTGGTCGACCTCGTCCGCCATCCGTCGCCGTGGTCGCTGGCCGGACTACCGGCCATCGACCGCGCGGTCAACACGGCGGAGTTCTTCATCCATCACGAGGACGTCCGTCGCGGCGTGTCCGGTTGGGCGCCGCGCACGCTGCCGCATGGACTCGACGATGCGCTCATTGCGCAGGTACGCCTGGCGGCACGGTTCCGCCTTCGCGGGTTCCCGGCGGCCCTGTCGATCGTGAGCCCCGGCTACCCGCCGATCTCGGCCGGCCTCGGTGGACCGACGATCCGGGTCACCGGCGAGCCGGGCGAGGTGGCACTGTTCTTCTCCGGCCGGCAGGGCGCGGCCTACGTGGACGTCGACGGTCCGGCCGACCTCGCCGGCCGGCTGCGAACCGCACGCCTCGGCGTCTGACCGCGGCTCGCTCGTCGCCGGTCGCGGCTCGCTAGTCGCCGGTCGCGTCGACGACGTGGCGCAGCCAACGACCGGGCGCGGTGAGGAAGTCGCGCCAGTTCGCCACCACGTCGAGGTCGTCCCACTCGACGCGGCGCATGCCCCAGTCGCCGAGTTCGTACGTCGTCGCACCCGGCAGCGCGGCGATCAGTGGAGAGTGCGTCGCAACGATCGCCTGCGAGCCCTCTTGGCGCAAGGCATCGAGCACCATGAGCAATGCGAGGCTGGACTGGAAGGACAGCGCCGACTCCGGCTCGTCGAGGAAGTAGACACCGCGATCGGCGAACCGGTGGCGCAGGATCGCGATGAACGACTCGCCGTGCGACCGAGCCTGCACGCGCTCGCCGCCCCATGCTCGAAGGTCGGCCGGCGACCGGTCGATCTGCGCCAGATATTCGTGCATCGTCTCGGCGCGCAAGAAGAAGCCGCCCGGCGCGGCGAGCCGATGCGTCCTCGCGCGCAGGTGCCAGTGCAGCGGCGAGTCCTCGTCGCTCGGATTCGGCCCGGTGACGCGCAGCTTGCTGGTCGACTCGGCGCCGCGTCGTGGGTACGCCACCGCGAACGCCTCGATGAGCGTCGACTTGCCGCTGCCGTTCTCACCGACCAGGAACGTGATGCCGGGCGGCACCTCGAAGCCGCCGTCCCGGATGAGTTGCGCGACCGCCGGCACGGTGAACGGCCACCGCTCAGTATCCACCTCGCGACCCGGCACCCAGTCGTAGCGCTCCAGGTGCCGGGACATCACGCCGATGACGATAGTGCCGCCCAACTGACAGACGACATCACGGCGCCGGCCGGATCACGGTGACGTCGGTTGGGCGTACCCGTGGGTCAGCGCTGACCGACCTCGGCGGTGGGCGAAGTCACCGGGTCCGGCGATTCGGCGCGCAGCTCGCCGTCCGGCCCGGCGGTCGGCAGTGTCACGTCGACGCGAAGCCCCGGAGAGGCGTCGCCCAGCGCGATGTTGCCGTTGTGCAGTCGCAGCAACTCCCGGACGATCGCGAGGCCGAGGCCGGCGCCCTCGTCGTCGCTGCGGGCGCGCGAGTTGTCCAGGCGGGTGAATCGGCGGAACACGCGTTCCCGGTCGGCGGCCGGGATGCCCGGCCCGTCGTCCGTGACCACCAGGTGCACGGCGTCGGGTGCTTGCGCGACCTGCACCGCGACCTTGGTCGTCGCGTGCTTGACCGCGTTGCCGACGAGGTTGTCGATGACGCGGCCGACCGCGACCGGGTCGCCCAGCGTGAGCGCGCCAGGCATGGCGTGGCACGACACGGGTACCCGCGCCTTGCCGTACCCGTGCACCACGGTCGCCGCGAGTTCACCGACGTCGACGGCCTCGACGAGGCGGAGCCGAGGATCGCCTTCGTCGGCACGGGCCAACAGCAGCAGGTCGTCGACGAGCCGTCCGAGCCGCGCCACGTCGGCCATCAGCTCGTCGGCGAGCGGCGGCTCGTCGAGATGCGCGGCCACTTCGAGCTGGGTACGCAGGCTTGCGATCGGGCTCCGCAACTCGTGCGCGGCGTCTGCCACGAACGCCTGCTGTCGCGCCCGGGCGGCGTCCAGCCGGTCGAGCATGTCGTTGAGCGTGACCGCGAGCCGGTTCACCTCGTCCTTGGCGTCCGGCACCGGAAGTCGGCCGAACCGGCGACCACTGACGCTGATCTTGGCGGCACCCTGACGCAGCGACTCGACAGGTCGCAGCGACCACCCCACCACCCGGAATGTGAAGAGCGCGAGCGCGGCGAGCAGCAGCGGGTAGGCCACCAGCAGGACGGATTGGACGGCCTCGGTGCTCTCCTCGACGGACTTCGTCGGCGAGGCGACCAGCACCCACTCGGGTGTCCGGCCCTCGGTCGCCTCGACGGCCACCACACGCATCGAGCCACTCGTGTTGCCGGCCTGTACGCGATCGCTGGGCAACACGATCACGTGTCCCTCGCGGGCCCGCTCGAACTGGTTCGGATCGAGCATCGGCACCAGGTCGTCACTGAAGCTCGACGCCGCTCGTACCGTCCCGTCCAGCGTCACAACTTGGACCAGCGCGGGACCGGCCGACGGGATGGGTGTGGAGATCTTGCCGGCGTCCACAAGATAGGCCACGTCGCTCGCCGTGTTGCGACCCGACGAGTCCAGCGAATTGACCAGCACGAAGTGCAGCACCAGCAGGATGAGCACGCCACCCAGCGCGAGACCGGCGGCCAGACCGACCGAACCCACGAGCGTGAGCCGCCCGCGCAGACTCAGCCGGCGCCACCAGCGCATGTGCTACCTCTCACGTGGTGTGGTGGCGGCCGGGACGTCCGCACCCGCCGCTCGCGCCTGCTGCGATCTGCGGCCGGCCGTGGCGCCGACCGCGTCGTTCGGTGTCGCAACGCTGTCGGAGACCGCACCGCTGGCGATGGCCGAGTCGGCGAACGCGTCCTCGGTGACCGCGTCCGCGTCGGACGCCGAGCCATCCACCGCCGCCATCCGCAGATCGCCACCGCGCGTGTCATCGACGAGTCGATAGCCGGCGCCACGCACCGTCTGCAACGAATGCCGGCCGAACGGCTGGTCGATCTTGCGGCGCAGGTATCCGACGTAGACCTCGACAACGTTCGGGTCGGTGTCGGCACCCGCGTCCCACACCCGGTCCAACAGTTCGATCTTCGTGACCACCTGGTCCTGCCGCCGCATCAAATATTCGAGCAGAGCGTACTCCCGGGCGGTGAGCGTGATCTCGGTGTCGTCACGCAACACGCGCCGGCTGGCCGGGTCGAGCCGCAATGTCCCGACGGTCAACACCGTGGGGCGCTCGGGTGCGCCGCGGCGGTGCAGCGCGCGAAGCCGAGCGAGCAGCACGACAAACGAAAACGGCTTGGTCAGGTAGTCGTCGGCGCCGCAGTCGAGGCCGTCGGCCTCGTCATATTCGCCGTCCTTCGCCGACAAGATCAGCACCGGTGACCAGATGCCTTCTTCGCGCATCGTCCGCACGACGCGATAGCCGGACAGCCTCGGCAGCATGATGTCGAGCACGATGGTGTCGTACGCCTCGTGGCGGATGGCCTCGAGGCCGGCGATCCCATCGGTGGCGAGATCGACCCGGTATCCCTCGGCGGTCAGGCCGCGCTGTAGTGCCCTTCCCAGGCGGGGTTCGTCCTCGACCACAAGTATCCGCATTGGTCCAGCGTGTCACGGCCTTGGTTGGCCGTCACGCGGTCGTCTCAGGGTCGCCACAGCGCGGGCGGGCCGCCATCGTATCGACGCGCCGACCCTGCCACGCCGACCATGCCGATGGCCCACAATGGCGTACGCGCATGGCACGACTGACCTGCTCAGTATGGCCACAGCGCGGCCAGACATGATAGGCATCTAGGACGTAACCGGACGGCGGGACCTAACGCGGACGCCCGCCGAGGAGGTTGACTGATGCGGTCCTTCGCGACCCGTCCCGCGCTGCGATGGCTTGTGCCGCTCGGCGTGGTGTGCGCGATCGCGCTCATCGCCGCGATGACGGCCGTGATCCGATCCAGCGCGAGCGCGTCGCTGCCGCCGCGGACCGCCGCTCAGCTGCTCGTCGCCCTCAGCGACGCGGACACCACAGGCGTGTCGGGAACCGTCGTGGAGCGCGCCGATCTCGGGTTGCCCGCATTGCCGAACAACATCGGCGGCGACGGTACGGCCGACTGGTCGCTGCTGCTGTCCGGCTCGCACACGCTGCGGGTGTGGTCGGCCGGCCCCACCATGAGCCGGGTCGCGCTGCTCGGTGCGTTGGGCGAGTCCGACGTGGTCCGCGACGGCCCCGATCTGTGGATCTGGTCCAGTGCGGACAACGAAGCGCAGCATCTGCGGCTGCCGTCCGGCCCGGCGCAACCGGCAGCCCCGAACGGCGGGGCGATGCCCTACCCGTCATTGCTGCCGCCATCACCAGAGCAGGCCGCGACCGCGCTGTTGGGTCTGCTCGACAAGACCACGTCGATCCGCAACGCCGGCGCGGTCACGGTCGCCGGCCGCTCCGCGTACGAGTTGGTTATCACGCCGCGTGACTCGCGTTCTCTCGTGGCGAGCATCCGGATCGCCATCGACAGCGCGAAGAGCGTTCCGTTGCGGTTGCGCGTGTTCGCGCGCGGATACGCAAGCCCGGCGTTCGAGGTCGGCTTCACTCAGGTGAGCTTCGACCGGCCGGACGCCACGCTGTTCCACTTCGACCCGCCGGCCGGCGCGAAGGTCACCGAGATCCGCCCGTCGGCCGGGCACGGCACGACGGCACCGGGCACGACCGCACCCGGCGCGCAGCCGTCGACGAGCGCCAAGCCAGCGCCGGCGGAGCGGCCACAGGCGACCGTGATCGGCACCGGGTGGACGGCCATCCTGGCCGCGCGAGCGCCCGGAGCCGTGACGTCATCGTCGGGTGCCACGGCATCGGGTGGCGCGGCCGCGTCGCCCGACATCCGCGGCACGCGACCGGGCAACCCACTCGGCGCGATCATCGGTGCGCTGCCGCGAGTCAGCGGCACATGGGGTAGCGGCCGAATGCTCTCGACTCGACTACTGTCTGTCCTCGTGACTGATGATGGACGCGTCTTCGCCGGTGCCGTCGCGCCGTCCGCGTTGCTGAGCGCGGCGTCCTCGAGCGCCGGCCAACTCACCGCGCCGTCACCGCACGCCGCCCCACCGATGCCGGCTGCGCCGCCCACCCCGGCGCCAGCGCCAGCGAGCCCCAGCCCGGCACACACGTGACGCTTGCGATCGCCAGCGCCGGTCTCACCAAGAGGTTCCGGTCGGGCCAGGTCGCGGTCGACGGCATCGATCTGGCCGTCCCGCACGGCGCGGTCTACGGCTTCCTCGGACCGAACGGTTCCGGCAAGACCACCACGATCCGGTTGCTGCTCGGCCTCATCCGGCCGACCGCCGGCACTCACCAGCTGCTCGACGCGCCGATGCCGGCGGCCGCTCGCGACGTGCTGCCCCGCATCGGCGCGCTCGTTGAAGGGCCGGCCTTTCATCCGTACCTATCCGGGCGCGACAACCTGCGCCGGCTCGACGCCGCCGACCGGACGGTCTCGCCCACCACCACCGATCGGCGCATCAACGCCGCGCTCGAACGGGTAGGACTGCTCGCCGCTGCGGGTAAGCGATATCGGATCTTCTCGCTCGGCATGCGCCAGCGACTCGCGCTCGCCGCCGCGCTGCTGCGGCCGCGCGAGCTGCTGATCCTCGACGAGCCGACGAACGGCCTCGATCCGCAGGGCACTCGCGAGGTGCGCCTGCTGCTCACCGACCTGGCCGCGGCGGGTACCACCGTCGTGCTTTCCACGCACCTGCTGTCCGAGGTGGAGCAGGTGTGCACGCACGTCGGCGTCATGCACCTCGGCCGGCTGGTGGCCCAGGGCGGCCTGGCCGA
>DASTMZ010000160.1:0-11741 GCA_035713725.1 Micromonosporaceae bacterium | reverse complement strand
GTGACCGACTGCGGGCCCGTACCCGTGAAGTGCAGTTCAGAGGCGGAGGCCGCGCCCTGGCTGAAGATCCATACGACGGTGACGATCTGCGGCCCGACGGCCACGCTGACGACCGACGAGAAGTCGGCCTGGTAGGGACACTGCCCGTGCGTCGGGTCGGCGGTCGGAGTCGTCGCCTTCGCGCCACAGGCCAACGTGAACGTCGTCGACGCGTGCGAGTGGTCGTACGGGACACCGGCGAGCACGAGCGACTCGGACAGTTGCTGGTTAACCAAGGCCTCGGTCAGCTGCGTTGAGAGGGTCGCCGTCTGCTGTCCAGCGCTGCCGAAGTGGACAGTTGCGGTGTTGCTCGGCCCGTCCTGACTGGACTGCCAGTGGTAGGACACGTCGACCGGTCCCTTGTTCACCGTGATCCGACCATGGAACGTGAACGTGTAGGGGCAGTCGGCGGTGTCCACCGAGTTCTGTTTGTCGACGCGCACCGTGATCCGCAGCGGTGTGTTCGGTGGCGGTGTCGGTCCGGATGTCGTGGCCGACACGGTGGGCGCGACGGTCGCCGGGCCGCTGGGCGCCGCGTTTGCCGTCGCCGCCGCGCCCGATGTCGACGCCGATAGATGCCCGAGCGAGCTGGTCGGTCTGGTGTGCGTGCCAGCGCACGCAGAGACCATGAGGCACGACGCCGCAATCAACGTCATCACGCGGCTGACGCGCATGGCGACCTCCGGTCGGCAACGGTGCCGGACGTGGTGCTTTCGACCGCGATCGTAGAGGTGCCGCCGGTCGTTGTTCTGTCCGCTGCGCGTCAATCAGAATGATTAATTCGCCAGCCGTCGATACGTCGGGAAGATCCCCGCACGCGTGGGAGAATCAGCCGATGACCGCCGCCGACCACGCGGGTCTGTTCACACAACGGGCGTGGGACCGCATCGCCGACTGGCGGGAAGCCGTGGAGACCATGCCGTTCATCCGCGCGCTCGCGGACGGGTCGCTGCCGACTGATGCGTTCGCGCACTACCTGACGCAAGATGCGGCATACCTCATCGAGTTCGCACGCGCCCTGTCGATGGTCAGCCAGCTGGCGCCGAGCCGGACCGCGCAGGCATTCTTCGCGCAGTCCGCCCACACCGCGCTCGATGTCGAGTCGGCGTTGCATCGCGACTGGCTCCGCGCACACGGCGCTACCGCCACCGCAACCGCCAGTGGCGGCGGCAGTGGCGAGGCGTCGCCGGTGACGGTGGCGTACACCGACCATCTCCTCGCGACGTGCGCCCGTGGCTCGTACCCGGTTGCCGTCGCCGCCGTGCTGCCGTGCTACTGGCTCTACGCGCACATCGGGGACACGTTGCTACGACAGGCGGGCGACCTGAGCGGCCATCGGTACGAGCGGTGGATCGCAACGTACGCGGACCCCGGCTTCCAAGACGCCACGGCGACCGCACGCCGGCTGGCCGACGAGGCGGCCGAATCCGCTGACCCGAGCACGTTGGGCGCGATGTTCGCCGCGTTCGAGCGATCGTCGACCTACGAGTACCTGTTCTTCGACCAGGGCATCCGTCGTCCCACCTGGCCAACGCCCGCGACGATCGGGGTCACGTCGACCGGACCGTGACGACCGCTCACGTCTGACCGCGGAGTGCTCTACATCGTCGACATGCTCGCCACGTGGAGGCCAGGCAGCAGCCACGGGAACCAGATTGCCAGGACGCCGATCGACACGAGCACCACGCCGACCGCCCGTCCGAAGGGCTTGCCGTAGCGCCAGAGCTTCTCCGCGAAGATGACCACGGCCAGCGCCGCCATCGCGGCGATATTCATCACGCCGACCGCGACGAGCAGGACCATCAGCCCCCAACAACATCCCACGCACGTCGCACCGTGATGGAGGCCGACGCGTGCGTCCCGGCTGCGGCCCTTGAAGCCGACGTAATACATGATCGCACCGAACGGCGTGCGGCAATGGCGTAGGCACCAGTCCTTCCACGGCGTGAGCTGGTACACGCCGGCTGCTATGAAGATCGTCACGCCAAGCCACTTTGCCGCTGTCGGTGACGCCGCGAGCAGTCGATCGGCGCCAAGGAGCGCCGCGAACGCGACCGCACCGTAGGCCGCCCACGCCAGCAGGTAGCCGCCGAGGAACGAGCCCATCCGCAGCACGCGTACGCCGCCGGCGGAGACACCGCTGATCATGCGCGTCCACATCACCGCGACTGGCGCCACCGACGGCAACATCATCGCCGCCATCATCAGGACCCATAGCCCAAGGAACGGCAGGAGCGCCAAGCCCATGGTCCCCGGTCCGTTGCCCATCTGGCGGGCGAGCGCCACGGTCACAGCCCAGGCCGCCCCGGCCAGCGCCGCCACCGCCAGCCAGGGCACCGCAAGCTCGCGCGATGACAGGGCCTTCAAGGGTTCGGCAGCGGCGGCCGCGCCAGTGTGGTCAGCCACGGCCGAGCCCGATCAGCCTTCGTACCGAAAGTCGGTGACGAAGCTGTTCGTACCCGAGAAGTCAACGTTCCAGTGGTCGTGGTAACTGACGTCGTTCGCCTTGGCCTGCCGCACGGGCTGCGTGACCGCGCCGAATGGCGCATTGCCGATGACCGCGGGCTCATGGCCGTCCATGCCCACCAGTTGGTCGCTACTCATCGAGAGAGCACCGGCCACCTCTGCGCGCAACGAGCCATTCGACTTTTCGAACGTGATCGTGGCCGGTGCGACCCCGGCGACTTCTCCGATCAGTGGGCCCAACGCGGCCAAGTGGCCGCCGGCGCCACCGGAGAAGACCGCCCCCAGTGCGTCGGACTGCTCTGCGGAGGCGCGGTCGTCCAGGTACAACGCCACCTTCCAGCCGCCGTCGGTCATCTGCTTCGGCGAGTGCACGGCCATCACCGCGTTGAGACCGGACAGGTCCACGCCGTCCTTGCTGCCGCTAGTGACGTGCCACGCCAGCAAGACATCGCAGCTGTCCTTGGTCGCCGGCCCGAGCCACACGCAGTTGCAGCTGACGTCGCACGTGCAGACCTCGAAATAGTCACCTTCCACAACGAAGCTCACGACGGCCTCCTCACCGCACGTCAAGCGCAGTCGGCCACCCGATGCCTGCGTACCTCGCGGTTTATCACCACAAACATCGCTACACAATCCGCCTGATCGGCCCGTCACCGGCCCCGATTCGCTACGCGGTTCACCCATCACGCCATCCGGCACGAAGCATCCGTATCGCGTTTGTGCCCGCCGCCGAGACGCAATAGCGTCGGGGACTGTGTGCCGGTGCGACCCGGTGAGCCGATCCGCGCCGGACTGCCAACCTTGAGCTGAAAGGCCGTCTAAAGTGGACTCACTGCCAAGCCTCACCCAACGCGAGGCGGCCGAGCGTGCCGCGCTGATCGAAGTCCAGCGCTACGACATCGAGGCCGATCTGACCGACCTGCTGGACGGCTCCGACTTTCGCGCGGTGTCCACCATTCGATTCTCGTGCCGCAGCGTGGGCGCCTCGACGTTTGTCGACGCGGCGGTGACCGTCACGTCCGCGAGCCTGAACGGCGTCGACATCGCCGACGATCGGATCTCCACCGGCCGCATCGAACTGACCGGCCTCGCTGAGGACAACATCCTGGTCGTGGCGTCGGTGCAGTCAGAGACCGCGGCCGGTGAGTGGGTGCACCGGTCAGTGGATCCGGCCGACAAGGAGATCTACGTCTGGACGTCGTTCGAGCCCGATGACGCGAGGCGTGCGTGGGCCTGCTTTGATCAGCCGGATCTCAAGGCGCCGCACCACTTCACGGTCGTCGCGCCGGCACCGTGGATCGTGGTGAGCAACAGCGGGGACCCGGTCGTCACCCAGCATCCAGGTGGTGGGCGGCGATGGGACTTCCCGGATACGCCGCCGCTGTCGACGTACATTCCGGTCATCAACGCGGGTCCGTTCCACGAGATCCGTTCCGAGCGCAACGGCTTCGACCTTGGCGTGTTCGCGCGTCGATCGCTGGCGCGCTTCCTTGATCGGGACGCCGAGGAGATCTTCGACATTACGGCGGCCGGCCTCACATTCTTCGGCGACCGCTTCGGCCTCGCGTTCCCCCAGCACAAATACGACCAGGTGTTCCTGCCCGACATGGGCGGCGCCATGGAGAACTTCGGTTGCGTGACGTGGTCGGACGCGTTCGTCTACCGAAGCTCACCGACGTACACCGAGCGGGAGAACCGGGCCCTCGTGCTGCTGCACGAGATGGCGCACATGTGGTTCGGCGACATGGTGACCATGCAGTGGTGGGAGGACCTCTGGCTCAACGAGGCGTTCGCCGAATGGGCCTGCTATTGGGCGGCCGAGGCCGCCACCCCGTTCACCGATGCTTGGTCGAGCTTCCTGGCCGGAGAGAAGCTTGACGGGTACGCCGCCGACATGGCGCCGACCACGCACCCGATTCGGCAGCCCGCCGCCGACGTGGCCGCCGCGGCTGCGAGCTTCGACGGGATCACCTACCCGAAGGGCGCGAGCGTGCTCAAGCAACTCTTCGCGTTCGTCGGCGAGGATGCGTGCGTCGCCGGTCTGCGCGGTTACTTCGCGAAGTACACGTGGGGCAACACCCGTCTTGTCGACCTGATGGGCGAACTCGGCCTGGCAAGCGGCCGTGACCTCACTGGTTGGACCGAGGGTTGGTTGGACACGGCAGGCACCGACCGGCTCTCGCTCGACGTGGACGGATCCGGTGCCGCCGTGCTGCGCACCACCGGCCCGGGCGGCATCCCGCCGCGTCCCCATCGGCTCGACGTCGGCGTGTACGACCGACCCGAAGGCGACCGTTCGCTGGTGCGTCGCCACGTCGTTTCGCTGGAGACGACCGGTCCGACGACGCGCGTGCCCGACGTGGGTGGCGCCGCGCTGCTCCTCGTGAACGACGAGGACCTCACGTTTGCGTCGGTACGACCCGATGCGTCGTCACTGCGTACGATGCTCGACTCTGCCGCCGGGCTGCCAACGGCCGTGTCACGTGGCGTCGCGGTCACGACGGCCTGGGACATGCTGGTGTGGGGCGAGCTCAGCGCCGCCGACTTCGTTCGTTGCGTGACCGGTGTGCTGGCAAACGAGTCGGTGGACAGCGTCATCGAGCCCTACCTGTCACTGGCGGTCGAGGCCGCCGACAGCTGGTCGCCGGACGTACGCCGGGACGAACTTCTGGAACGCGTCGCCGATGTGTGCCTCGCACTTGCCACGGATCCGGTGCGCCGGCACGCTGCCGTACGAGCACTTGCGCAGACCGCGGTCACCGAGAGCCAGATTGCCGAGTTGCGTACCCTCGTTGGTGACGATGTTGATCTTCGCTGGCGCTTGCTGGCCCGGCTTGCCGAGATCGGTTCCGCGGATCCCGCGGAGGTTGAGCAGCTCACCCACGAGGATCCTGACCCGGACGCATGGGTTCGCGCGCTCGTCGTCGACTCGGCGCGACCCGATCCGCAGTGCAAGGAGGCGACCTGGCGAGCGATCGTCGAGGAGCACCGAGTGCCGATGGGATCGCTCCGCATCGTCAGCGAGGCGTTCTGGCGACGGTCGCAAGGCGTCATCGTGGCGCCGTATGCGGAGCGCTATCTGGAGATCCTGCCTACCCTGCACCTCGCGGGCATGATTCCCGCGCTGGGCACATCGCGAGCGCTCTATCCCCGCGCGGGGGTCGGCGCTGCCTTCGTGGACCGCGCGGTCGCGGCTGCCAACGCCGCCGGCGTGAGTCCCGTGGTGTCCAAGCGCGTCATCGAGCTGACCGACCGACTCAACCGGATGCTCACCGCCCGCACGATGTAGACCGCGGTCACGCCGACCTGGCGGCGGGTTATCGGCGGCCGAGCAGCGCCCGCGCGGCGTTCGCGAAGAACCGCTCGATCTCCGAGCCGAACGGGTTGTCGTGCACCATGTACGTCCACGTCGCCGACGGTCTCGAGAGGCCAATGTCATCCGGCGTCCAGTCCGGGCCGGTGATGTCGGCGTCCTCGAACGTCTCCACTGTTTTGTCGTCGGCTGCCGTCATGAAGTCCCGGAACGCCGGAATGGCCTCTCGATGAAACTCGTCCAATGGGTCCTGGCGGCCCAACGCTCGCAGGTGGATGCCTTCCCGAATATCGGCCAGCATCGCGAGATGGTCGGACCAACCTCGGTCAAGGTGATAAAGCGCTATCAGGCGCGCGATTCGGACCATCGGCTCCTCGCCGATCTCGTCGGCCACCTCTTCGTACTGATCGCAACGTTCGGCGATCAGGTCCGCCGCCGCGTCGGTGGTCAACAGGTCGGTACGCCGAGCCGACAGCAGTTGGCGCTGGCGTTCGATGAGTACGCCGTAGCGCCAGGTGTTGCGATGGATCTCGAAGGACACGCCCTCGGCCACACGCTGCGCGTGCGCGATCGCCTCGGCGGCGCCCGGGTCCGTGACGCGGCCGTCCCAGTCGGCGCTGCCGCCGACGTGCACCTCGTTCGTGACGGCCAGCGCATCGTCGGAGCTCACGAAGAACACCGAGCCGCCCGGGTCGCCTTGCCGCCCGGACCGGCCACGCAGCTGGTCGTCCACGCGGCTGCTGTCGTGCCGGCCGGCGCCGATGACGTAGAGCCCGCCCAGCGCCACGACCTCGTCGCGCCGTGCCTCGGTGCTGCCGCCAAGGCGAATGTCGACGCCGCGGCCGGCCATCTGCGTCGACACGGTGACTGCGCCAACGTCACCAGCCTCCGCGATGATCGCGGCCTCTTCCGCGTCGTTCTTCGCGTTGAGCACGGCGCACTCGATGCCCTCGGCGCGCAGACGCTCGGCAAGCCGCTCCGATTCGGCGACATCCAGCGTGCCGACCAGCACCGGCCGGCCGGCCGCGTGCGTCTCGGCGACCTCGGCGGCCAGAGCCGTCTCTTTCTCCTCCGCGCTCGCGTAGACCCGATCCGCCTCGTCCTCGCGTACGCACGGTGTGTTAGGTGCGATGACGGCGACCTCGAGGCGATAGAACTCGCGAAGCTGCTCGCCAACGCTGAGCGCCGTCCCGGTCATCCCGCAGACGATTGGATAGAGCCCGATCAAGGCCTGTACGGTGATCGAACCGAGCACGTGGCCCTCGTCCGTGGCGATGAGGCCCTCCTTCGCCTCGACCGCGGCCTGCAATCCGTCCGGCCATCGACGCCGCTTCGCGACCCGGCCGCGGAACTCGTCGACCAAGGCGACCTGACCGCCGCGCACGATGTAGTCGACGTCGCGGGCCAGCAGAACGCGCGCGTGGAGCGCCTGATTCACGGCGGTGAGCCGGTCCAGGCTTCCTTCGGCATAGAGGTCAACACCGCCAAATGCGCGTTCGACGACCGTTGCGCCGCGGCCGGTGAGCGCGACGTTGCGCCGATCTTCGGCGATCGTGAAGTCCAGGCCGGGAACCAGTGTGGAGACGACCGTCGCGGTCGCGGCCACGATGCTGTCGCCGTCGGCTTCGCCTATCGTGCCGGCCAGCACCAGCGGCACGCGCGCCTCGTCGATCAGGATCGAGTCGGCCTCGTCGATGAGGACGGTGGACAGCGGCGGCATGACCGCGTCGTCGACGTCGACGATCAGTTGGTCGCGCAGGAAGTCGAACCCGGCTTCGCTCATCGAGACGTACGTGACATGGCACGCGTACGCCTCGACGCGCTCGGCGTGCGTGCTGCTCTCTCCAACCGAGGCGACGGTCAGCCCCAACAGTTCGTAGACCGGTCCCATCCACGTCGCGTCGCGTCGGGCGAGGTAGTCGTTGGCGGTGAAGATGTGCAGTCGAGAGCCCCGGGCCGCGTACCCGAACGCGGCGATAGCGGCGGCGAGCGTCTTGCCCTCACCGGTGGCCATCTCCGCGACGCAGCCGTCCAGCATCGCCATCGCACCGACGAGCTGAACGTCGAAGGCGCGCTCACCGAGCGCTCGCCGGCCCGCCTCGCGCCCCAACGCGCAGACCTCGACCATCTGATCGGTCGAAAGCGTGCCGATCGGCGGCACCTTCGGACCCGGAGCGGATGCGGCGGCGCCGGGCTCGTCAGATGCTGTCGGCTCGTCGGATGCTGTCGGCTCGTCGGCTTCTTCGGTTGCGTCGCGGTCGGCCGGTTCGCCAGCCGGTTCGCTGGACGTTGGCAGCAGCGCCCGGGCAACTTCGGTCAGCTCGGCGTCGGACAGCTCGCGCAGCTCGGCCTCGCGTGCCCCGATGTCGGTGAGCAGGGCCTCGAACTGCGCGAGGCTGACCGTGGCACCGGGCCGGCGCACCAGCTGTTGAACAGACTTCTTGAGCCGATCCTTCAATCCCACGCCAACACTCTAGGTCGGTGCCATGCATCGACGCGCAGCCGGACAGCGCGGGATCGGACACGGATCACCAAAGCCTGCTTTCATTGGCGGTGTGATGGTGTCAGCGGAGGACGCCGAGGCATTCGTACGTGAACACAGCGGACTGGCGCCGGTGGCGTACGTGCCGGAGGTTCGCACGTACCAAGCGGACGACGCGATGGCGCTCTGGGAGCGGACCGAGGAACGTGACGGTGCGCCCGGCGTCGCGCCACCGTTCTGGGCGTTCCCGTGGGCCGGTGGGCAGGCGCTTGCTCGGTATGTGATCGACCATCCGGCAGTCGTGGCCGGACGGAACGTGCTCGACATCGCGGCCGGCTCCGGCCTCGTGGGACTCGCGGCATCGGTGGCCGGTGCGGCGACCGTGGTCGCGAACGAGATAGATCCGTACGCCATCGCGGCCATCCGACTCAACGCCGAGGCGAACGGGCGCGCTATCCGGACGTACCAGGGGAATTTGGTCGGTAGTGACAGCGACGTGCGCGCGGACGTCGTGTTGGCGGGAGACGTGTTCTACAACCGGGACATGGCCGCCGCGATGCTGGCGTTCTTCCAGGCGGCGCGCGCACGCGGTGCGGACGTGCTGGTCGGCGATCCGGGCCGTGCCTACGTCCCGTTCGACGATCTCGACGTGGTCACCACGTTCTACGTGCCGGTGATCCGCGATCTCGAGGACATGGACGTCAAGCCAACAATGGTGTGGCGAGTGCGCTGAGCGCGCGTCGCCGCTGTCATTGAGGTGCCGTGCAAGAGCGAATACAAGATGTCGCGACGCTCTCGGAAATCCCCGACTGGCCTCTGTCGCGTCCAGCCGGGAGTAACGTCCGATGTTCGAGGGCGGCAGCTTGTGGCCGCCTACGCTCGTTGGTTTGTGATTCAGGCGTGACGAGCGACCGCTCCCGTGGCGTGCCGACGTGCCCACCACCGTCTGGAGCAATCATGAAGATCTACCGTATGGGGCCTGACGTCACCGTCTTGAATGACTATCTCGACGTGCCGGGCATCGGATTCTTAGATGTGAACTCGTTTGTGCTGCACAGCCGCGAGCCAGTCGTCATCGACACCGGACTCGGTCTGCCGGACCGCAACTTCGTCGCTGAACTGCGCAAGGTGATTGATCCTCGCGACGTGCGGTGGATCTGGTTGACGCATCCCGATCGTGACCACACCGGTGGTCTCTTCGATCTCCTCGACGCGGCACCGAAGGCGCGACTGGTGACGACGTATCTCGGCGTCGGGATCATGTCCTGCGAGCGGCCGCTGCCGCTCGATCGCGTGTACCTGCTGAATGCTGGACAGTCGCTCGACGTCGGTGATCGCACGCTGACCGGCTTCCGTCCGCCGCTGTTCGACAATCCCGCGACGGTAGGGGCCTACGACAGCCGCTCCGAGATCTGCTTCAGCTCGGACTGCTTCGGGGCGGCGCTGCCGACCGCGGAGCTCGCAGGCACTGACGAGGTTGGCGACATTCCCAGGGACGACTTGGTCGCCGGCCAACTGTTGTGGGCGACCGTGGACAGTCCGTGGGTTCACACCGTCGACATCGACCGATTCCTGGCCACTCTGCAGCCACTACGGGCGATGGCACCCAGCGCGATCCTCAGCACGCACCTGCCGCCGGCGATCGGGCGCACCAATCAGCTGCTTGACACCATCTCCGCCGCACCGACTGCGGATCCGTTCGTCGGACCGGACCAGGCTGCGCTCGAGGAGATGTTGGCGACGTTCGAACCGGCGACGGCGCGGTAGACGCCGCGGTAGGGCGGCGGCTGCCGTCCGCAGGCGCTGGGCGGTGCCCGCTCGGTGGCGGCGGCGCGGTGTGCGACCAAGCGTGTGAGCTAGCACATCGGCGGCCCAGCGTGCTGTGCAAGAATCTCCGTCCATGCCACTTCGAACCGGTCGCTGGCTGCGCCAACGGGCGACCGAGCCGCCGACCATGGTCCAGCTCACGACGGCAATGGACCAGGTCAACTACGAGCTCGACATGATGGCGTTCGCCGCGGCCCGGCTCAGGTACCCGCTTGATGATCTGTTCATCAACGCCTACCTCGAGTCGATGGTGTTGCACGCCCGGAATCTGGCGGCGTTCCTGATTTGGCCGGACAACAACGCCACGTCGATCCGACCGGTGGACTTCGGCCCTGGTTGGTCGGCCGGTCCGGTGGAGGCGTGTGCGTATCTCGAGAGTCAACGCGATCGCATCAACAAGCACCTTGCGCATCTCACATGGCAGCGCCTTGACGAGGGTACGCAGCAGTGGGAGCGCGAGAAGATCACGTCGGCGTTGTTTGCGGTAGCGGAGCAGTGGGCTCGATTCCTTACCGCTCGTCATCCGGATCTGGGCACGGCGTTCGCTGATCGTGTGTCGCGTGCCCGGCAGCATGTCGCGACGGGCGGTGCGTCGGATCTTTAGCCGCATCGTCCCCGCCACGTGTAGCCAACGACGGATGCGACTAGGACGAAGGCTTGGCGGCGAATGACGGAGACACAACAAGTGGCTTTGCGTCAGTGCCATCGTGCTCCATCGTTAACGCGTGCTGGATCCGATCGCTCTCGACTACTGGCTCGTGCCCACTCGGACTGACGAGATGCCGTTTCTGGCGGCCAAGCTTCTCGCGGCGGGCTATGACACCCCAGCCTTGCGGCAAGCGGCCGGGTTCACGGCTAAGGATGATCCGCGCGACATTCGCGACGCGTTCCGCGAAGCGTTGGAGGAACTCGGCGTATGGCTGGCGGATGCCCTGACTGCTCAGATGTACGCGAGCAAGATCGCTGCCGGTGACATGGTGACGGGCCGGAGGTCGATCGCGGAATGCACCCGCCGCGTTCGCGAAGTCTTTGACCTTGACGATCTGATCGACAGCTCACTTCCGGCAGATCTTCACTTGCTGGTACTTATGAGCTGGTTGTTTCCCGGTGACGAGTACGAAGCAAACGGCGGCGACGATCGATTGCTCTGAGTTGCCCGATCGGTCGCGACGTCCGCGTAACTTATGGCAAAAGGCCCAGCTCACAGCCTGCCGGCGGCAGCCCCCGGCCTTGCTGCTCGGGCCTCCCGTTCGGGTGGCGGCGATCTGGTATGCGCGACGTGTCCTCTATCGTGAGTCGATGATCTCCGGAGTCACATGTACCGCGGCCTGAACTTGGCAGTCGCGTTCCTCGTCGAGCTGGCCGCGCTCGCTGCGTTCTGCTGGTGGGGATTGACGCTGTCGGCACCGACATGGGCCCGCGTCATCGCTGGCATCGGCGCACCAGTGGTCGCGGCGGTCTTGTGGGGGCTGTTCGCGGCCGCGGCGCGTCCACGGTTCCGGCTGCCGTACGGCTGGAAGATGGTGTTCAAGGCGGTGTTCTTCGGACTTGCCACGGCTGCGCTGGTGGCCGGCGGTGCTGTTGTGCTCGGCATCGTGTTTGCCCTGATTGTCG
>DASTMZ010000159.1:0-33939 GCA_035713725.1 Micromonosporaceae bacterium | reverse complement strand
CCGCCGCCGACGAGCTGCGTGACGTGCTCGCTCGCGGTCGACGCGGCGACGCCCGCCTGCCGCGCAAGCTCGTTGACGGTCCACGCTCGGCCGTCCAGCAGCGCGAGGCAGAACGTGGCGCGCGTCTGGTCGGCGAGCAGCCCGGCCAGCGCCGCCATCGCCTCTCCGCTGCGGAGCGGATCACGATCATGCATGTGTACCAGTCTGGTCCGGGTACGTTTCGGCGTCGACCGAAATGTCCAGCCACCCCCGGGGTGGATGGCTGTGCTCGGCAGTCGGCGCCGCATCCAGCCATGACGCCGCGACGCGGGCAGATCAAGGCGCGGGTGACGGCGCCGGGGAGCTGTCGACACAAACTCCGGCTTCGTCGTAATCACGCTCTTCTAGCGCTGGCGTCCCGATCATGTCCAGTTCGCCGGGCTTGCCGTCGATCGTGTACCGCACGTGGATGTCGATCGGTTGCAGGTCGGGAAGCTGAACGCACACCGGCGTACCAACGATGATGACCGTAAACGCCACTCCTGCCGGCAAGGTTTGAAGGGACTGCAGACCGGCCAAGTCGCCGCCCGCCGCGTTTTTGGCGACATCCGGTGGCAGGAAATAGACGCGCACGTCGTCGAGTCCATAGATCGGCCCGACCGTGACGGTCACGTTGCGGAACGTTTCACGCGGCGGTATGACGTCGGATACGAGCCAGAACGTCGGCGCGCCCACTCCGGAATCGTAGCCAAAGCCGCGCGCGCCGGCGGCGTACAGGATCGGGCTCTGTGCGTCGGTGGACGCAGCCGCCGTGGGCTTCGGCGACGGGTGGTCCGTCGAAGCACGGTTCGAGAAGTACACACCGCCACCGATCACGACGATCGCCAGCGCGAACAACGCCCAGTGGCGTGCCCGCGGTCGCGGACCCGATTGGGCCGACCCGCCAAACTCGATGAGGTCTTCGTCCCCGTTCATGGTGACTGGCATGGTAGGTGTCGGGCGCGAGCTTGGCTGCCCCCGATCCAGGCGGATCAGATTGAAGGGAGCGGCATGAGCGGGGTACGGACCGAGCAAAACGGTCCAGTGACCACGGTGATCCTCGACCGACCGGAGGTGCGCAACGCGGTCGATCGTGCGACGGCCACGGCACTTGCCGACGCGTTCCGGGCCTTCGAGGCCGACGACGAGGCCTCGGTGGCGGTGTTGTGGGGTGCGGGCGGAACGTTCTGCGCCGGTGCGGATCTCAAGGCGCTCACGGCCGGTGACGGGAACCGCGTCGAACCCGATGGCGACGGGCCGATGGGACCGACGCGGCTGGCTTTGTCCAAGCCGGTCATCGCCGCCGTCGCCGGCCACGCGGTGGCCGGCGGACTGGAACTCGCGTGTTGGTGCGATCTGCGCGTGGCGGAGGAGGACGCCGTGTTCGGCGTGTTCTGTCGCCGCTGGGGCGTACCGCTGATCGACGGTGGCACGGTCCGGCTGCCGCGGCTGATCGGCATGAGTCGCGCGCTCGACATGATCCTCACCGGCCGTCCGGTGGCCGGACCGGAGGCGTACGCCATCGGGCTCGCCAACCGGCTCGTACCGCCGGGGGATTCGCTTGCTGCCGCTCGCGAACTCGCCGCCGAGATCGCACGCTTCCCGCAGGCGACGATGCGCGGCGACCGAGCCTCGGCGTACGCCCAACAGGGCCTGCCTCTGACCGAAGCGCTCGCGAACGAGTTCGCGCTCGGCCGGACAAGCCTCGACGAGGCGCGAGCCGGTGCCGGCCGTTTCGTCGCCGGTGCCGGTCGCCATGGCACGTTCGACGAGTTGTGACGCGCGACGCAGCGGTCACGAACAGATCTGCAGCGGCGCGGTCGCGCCCGGCCGCACCGTGAACGCCACGTGGTGGCCGACGGAGTCGCTGAACTCGAACCGTGTCGGCGACAAGAACGTGATGGTGCCGGCTTGGTACGGGTTGCCCCAACCGGCCGGGGGATTGCCCGAGCCGTCGGACAACGGCGTGTCGGCGAGGTACCAACGATCGTCGACGTTCGCTTCGCCGATGCCGCAGTGCGTGTAAAGGTCGTACGGCGACGCGCTGGGTGCGGGCGCGCGGCCGGCCGGCGACGCAGCCGCGTCAGTGCCGCAACCGGCGATCGCCATGACGAGAACAGCCAGCAGCAATGCTCGAACCACACCGCTTGGACGCGACAAAACGTCAGCGCGTTCCAATCCGGATTGGCTGCCGTCGGCCTACCGTCGCGCCTGGTCGAACGGCAGGCGGTCGAAGATGAAGCGGCTGTAAATGATCTTACCGTCCTCGACGGTTACGCACTCCGCTCCGGGCGCGCTTGCCACCGGCGGCGTCTGAGTGTCGTAGATGAGCACCGCCGTCGTGTCGTCACCGAACGACGCGATGAGATCGGTCGATATCAGCATTCCGGCGAACGGCGCAAGGAACTCTCGGTAGTCGTCCACGCCCGAGATGCGGCCGGCGGGCGCATCGCACACGATGTCGTCGGCGATGTAGCTCATCGCGGTGTCGATGTCCTTCGTGGTCCACGCCTGGTAATACCGGGTTGCGATGTCCAGCGCCGCGGCGGTTGCGGTCATTGACGTCCTCCGATCACTGCTGTCGATGTGCGCCATCGTGCGCCGGAGGTACGACAGCCCGACCCAGCGCCCGCCCACGCACGCCGTTCGGCTCCTGTCCGGCCGTTTTGTGCCCTAGCGTGAGCGGGGGAGACCACGTTGGGAGACGACCGTGCGGCTGAGCATCCGGAACCAACTCGGTGGCACCGTCCAGTCCGTGAGCCGCGGCGAGGTGATGGGCATCGTGCGCGTTCGACTTGACGGTGGCCAGGAGCTCACGTCGGCGATCACCCTCGAGGCCGTCGATGAACTTGGCCTGGTGGACGGGAAGCATGTCACGGTGCTGGTCAAGTCGACCGACGTGGCGATCGCATCCGACGGTGTGGGCGGGCTCAGCGTACGCAATCTGGTCCCGGGTACGGTCGAGCGAGTCGACCACGGCGCCGTGATGACGACCGTCAAGGTGGCGATCGCGGGCGGCCAATCTATCGTGTCCGCGATCACCAAGGACGGCGCCGAGGATCTGAACCTCGTTGCGGGGGACCGCGTCACCGCACTCGTGAAGTCCACGGAGGTCAGCATCGCGGTCGACTAGTTCGATCGCGCGAAACTCGCCACGATCGCCCGACGACACGTCGCGCGGACACGCTTCGTACCGCCTCCGTCGCGCTGCGACGACACGTCGCGGTCGAGAATCTCGATGCGTCGATGCCTGAGACCGTGCCGTAGTGCGTCGTCACGAATCTGGCATGAACGCGGGTCACCTTCGGGTTTGGACAGTCCCGTCGTGGGTACGCGCTGCATCGCGGGCAGCGCGCGGGTGTCTACCTGTTGCCGTCGCGGCACCGCGGATATAGACCGTATCTAATTCTCCGCCCATACCCCCCGGAGGTGGAAGATGCGTCGAAGTCGCTGGTTCGCCATTGCGGTTGCCGCCGCGATGGTGGCGATGCCCGTCCTCGCCGGCGATCCGGCCGTGGCCGCCAAGCCCCAACCGGGCGCGGTCATGCTCAACGGCATCAACTTGGACACCGCGACCGTGCTCGACCTGCAGAAGGACATGCGCAACCACAAGCTCAGCTCGGTTGCCCTGACCGCGTTCTATCTGGCCCGCATTCACCGACTCAACCCGTCGCTGCACGCCGTCATCGAAACGAATCCGGACGCGATTCACGACGCGATCGCAAGCGACCTGCACCGCGTGTTCCACGGCGCGCGAAGCCCACTCGAGGGCATTCCGGTGCTACTCAAGGACAATGTGGGTACGGGCGACCGGGAGCACACGACGGCCGGCTCGTTCGCACTGATCGGCGACACCCCGGCTGATGCGTTCCTCGTCACCCGGCTCCGTTCCGCCGGCGCGATCATCCTCGGCAAGGCGAACTTGTCGGAGTGGGCGAACTTCCGCTCGCTGACGTCGTCGAGCGGCTGGAGCGGTCGCGGCGGGCAGGCAAACAACCCGTACGTGTTGGACCGCAACCCATGCGGCTCGTCCAGTGGTTCCGCGGCTGCGGCAGCGGCCGACCTCGCCACGGTCACCATCGGCACGGAGACCGACGGCTCGATCGTGTGCCCGTCGGGTACCAATGACGACGTCGGCATCAAGCCGACCCTTGGTCTGGTGAGCCGGACCGGAGTCGTACCCATCTCTGCTCAGCAGGACACGGCCGGTCCGATCACGCGCAACATGACCGACGCGGCGGCCGTGCTCTCGGTCATCCAGGGTGTCGACCCGGCCGACGCGGCGACCGCCGCGGCCGGTCCATTCGTGCACCGCGACTACCTGTCCGACCTCAACAAGAACTCGTTGAAGGGCAAGCGGATCGGCATCTGGCGCGGCGGCGGCGACGTCGCCGACGTGAACGCGGTGACCGATGCGGCGATTGCGACATTGCGCTCGCGCGGGGCAACCGTCATCGACAACATCGATCTGCCGGGCCTCGACGACGCGTTCAACAACGAGTTCCCGGCGTTGCTTGTCGAGTTCAAGCACGACATCAACGCATACCTGGCGGCGACGCCCGGCACGCACCCGGCGGACCTTCAGGGTCTGATCGATTTCAACAACCAGAACGCAGCGATTGAGATGCCGTTCTTCCAGCAGGAGATCTTCGACCTGGCACAGGCGACGAACGGCGACGAGACCGACCCGACCTACATCCAGGAGCGCACCACGGCCACCACCGCGGCGCGCAACGCGATCGACTCGGCGCTGGCCGCGAACCACCTCGACGCGATCGTGGCGCCGACGAACGGTCCGGCCTGGGTCACCAACCACGCCACCGGCGACGACTTCACGAACTTCGTGAGCGCGTCCGGCCCCGCGGCGATCGCCGGATACCCGGACCTCACGGTGCCGGCCGGCTACGCCGACGGTGGCGTGCTGCCGATCGGGATGTCGTTCTTCGGCACGGCGTTCAGCGAGCCGTCGCTGATCGCCATGGGGTACGCGTTCGAACAAGCGACGCACGCTCGGCGAGCGCCGACGTTCCTGCCGACGTTGCCGACGCCGTAGCTGCGTTGCGTTCGCGGCCGGGGTCGTGAACGCAGGACGGGCGGTGGGTAGGACGCTTCCCACCGCCCGTTTCGAACGCGCGCACCGACCGCAACGCCGCGGCCGCCTGCGTTCACTGGCACGTGATGTAGTGCAGCGTCGAGTCCTCCGGTGGTAGGTCGCTGGAGTCCGGCACGTTCACGTATTCGACGGCCTGGTCGTCGTACCCGTCGGTGTCCGGGTCCGCCGGGTGGATGGTGATCGTGAGGGTCAGCTTCTTGCCCTCGTAGTTCGACAGGCTGGTGTCGAGGAACGAGATGGTCGCCTTGCCGGTCACGGTCTGCGGATTCGTGTCGGTGGTCCACTTCGATGTCGGTTCGTCGGCCGTACCGCTGTCGAGCAGTCCATCGCCGCCCTCGGCGTCGCTCCAGTAGGCGGTTGTGTCGGTGGCGGCGCCCGGGCCCTCGTATTTGATCTCGAAGCTCATCGCCAGCACGTCGCCGCCACCGCCGCGCGCCATCTGGCAGTCATCGCGGTCCCAGTAGACGGCGTAGTCGCGGATCGGCTGCGCGGCCGAGGTCGATGGCGATGCCGTCGGCGGGTGCGTGGTCGAACCGCCACCGGTCTGGTGAGTGCTGGTCGGTCCGGCCGTCGCCGTCGGCGCGCCAATCGGCGTCGGCGACGTGACACCGGGCGTCGGTGACGCGGATATCGCCGTCAGCGCACTCGTTCCGGTCACCGTCTTGTGCGCGCACGATGTGAGGAGGCAAGTCAGAACCGCGATCGACACGATCGCGACAACACGTCGGTGCATGGCATCGACACTTGCCGGTAGTGTCGTGCCCACGCCACCTTGTGTCGTGGACGCGACATCTATGGATTTTCCCAGCAAACGTTGACATTTCGTCAACGAGGGCATCGATTGGCGCGGTTACGCCGACCGCGCGATCACGCCGGTTGGCGCGGTTACGCCGAACGCAATGATTGGTACGCCGCCGCAAAGCCCTCTCGCCAGCTTGGGTAGCGCAGTGTCCA
Organism: Micromonosporaceae bacterium; assembly: GCA_035713725.1. Classification (GTDB taxonomy): domain Bacteria; phylum Actinomycetota; class Actinomycetes; order Mycobacteriales; family Micromonosporaceae; genus DASQPR01. The sequence goes on along the minus strand of DASTMZ010000159.1, from coordinate 27,854 downwards.
GCCGAGTTCCCGCTTCGCCTTGGCGTTCGAGGCGCCGCGTGCCTCGGTGGCTGCCATGACCGCACCCTCGCCCGCGATCAGTCGCGCTAGCCAACGCGGTAGGTGACGCGGCGGCTTGGCGCCCAACGCAGTCGCCAGCACTGGCAGCCAAACGCGCAGTGGCGCCGGCTCGTCGTCGACAACGTTGAACACACCGGTCACGTTCTGCTCGAGCGCCAACACGGTGGCCGCGGCTGCGTCGTCGAGGTGGACGAACGACGACATGCCCGCACCGTTGCCGACGATCGGCATCTGCCGCTTGCGTACCGGTGCGACCAGTCCGTCGTTCGCGGCGCCGTAGAAGCCCCCGTAGCGCAGCGCGACACCACCGGCTTCGGTGACCGCGGCGTCGAGGTAGCGCATGGCGTTGTTCATCTCGCGCGTACCGGCCACCGGCGTGGAGTCGAGCGGATCGTTCTCGGTCTTGACTGGACCACCGTTCCGGGCGTACCGGTAGGACGCGAAGCTTTGCGCGACGAACCGCGTCACGCCCGCCTCCCGCGCGGCGGCGAGCAGCGCGTCGGTGCCCTCGGTCCGCAACCGGTTCGTCTGCGCGAACGGCGTGTCCAGTTGGCGCGAGAAGCGTATGTTTGCCAGCGCCGTCGCCTGGTGGACGATCGCGTCCGGCTCGGCGTCGAGCACCGCCTGGCGCACCGCGGCCGGGTCCAGCAGATCGAGCATGATCGACTTTGCGCCCAGCGCCGCAATCCGGTCGGCATGAGGCGACGAATGGTAAGTGCCGATCACCTCGTGTCCGCGGCCGATGAGCTGATCAACGAGCCGCGTGCCGATCGCACCGCTCGCGCCTGCGACGAAGACTCGCATGATGGTCTCCAAATCGGGTACGTGTGCGGGCGGACGCCCGTCACATCGGTTGGGATTCGCGTGCCGGGCGGCCGCCCGTCACATCGGTTGGGTTTCGCGGGTCACTTCTATGACACCTCGCGACGGAGGGATGTGACCGGTGGATGAGACCAACTGGTTGGCCGACCGCTTCGAGGAGCACCGGCCGAGGTTGCGGGCGCTCGCATACCGGATGCTCGGGTCGATCACCGAGGCCGACGACGCCGTACAGGACGCTTGGCTGCGCCTGAGCCGGTCGGATGCCGACGAGCTGGCCAACCTCGGTGGATGGCTCACCACGGTGACCGCTCGGGTGTGCCTGAACATGCTGCGCGCCCGGCACGTACGCCGCGAGGAGTCCCTCGACGTACACCTACCGGATCCGGTGGTCAGCACGGTGGGCGAGTTGCAGCCCGAGGAGGAGGCGGTGCTCGCCGATTCGGTGGGCCTCGCCCTGCTTGTGGTGCTCGACACGCTGACGCCTGCGGAGCGGCTCGCGTTCGTCCTGCACGACATGTTCGATCTGCCGTTCGAGGAGATCGCCCCGATGGTGGGCCGGACACCGGCCGCCGCCCGACAGCTGGCCAGCCGAGCGAGGCGCCGAGTCAAGGGCGCCGACGTGCCCGCGCCCGACCTGGACCTCGCCCGTCAGCGCCACGTCGTGGACGCGTTCTTCGCGGCCGCCCGCGACGGCAGCTTCGACGCGCTCGTCACGGTTCTCGACCCGGATGTCGTGTTGCGCATCGACGGTGGGCCGTCACGGCCGCGGAACTCGATGCGGGTCGCCGGCGCGGCCGCCGTCGCGGCGCAGTCGTTGACCGGACTCTCGTCCGCGCTCCCGGCCGTACGGGTGGATCCGGCACTCGTCAACGGCGCCGCCGGGGCGGTGATCAGCGTACGAGGACGGCCGATGACCGTGATCGGGTTCACCGTCGTCGATGGCAGGATCGTCGCGATCGACGCGATCGCCGACCCGGAGCGGGCACGAGCCATTACCGCGCACGCGTTTCCGGACGCGTAGCCGGTGACCAGGAGCGGCGTTCGGTCGCGACGGCGGGTGCGATCGGGCAGATTGAACACGTGCGCGTTGTCGTCGTCGGTGGCAGTGCCGCCGGGCTGTTCACATCGCTGCTCCTCGCGCGCGCCGGCCACGAGGTCGTCGTGCTCGACCGCGATCCGCTGGAGCCCGCGCGTGACGTCGAGGACGCGGCTGAGTCGGCGTTCCGTGCCGCCGCACCGCAGATCGTCCAGCCGCACGTGGTGCTGTCGCTCTGCCGAGAGCTGATGCTGGAACGGCTCCCCGACGTGTACGACGACCTGGTTGCGGCGGGCGTCGCGCAGGCACCGTTGTCCACGCAGATGGCACCGTCGCTCCCGGATCGCAGCGGGTGGCCGGGCGACGAACGGCTCACGCTGTTGATGACACGGCGCGCGACGTTGGACTGGGTGCTGCGGCGCGCCGCGGCGGAGCAGTCCGGCGTCACGGTACGCGGCGGCGTCGCGGTCACCGGTCTACGAGCACGGCCGGGTGATCCGCCGTACGTGACCGGTGTGCAGACCGACGACGGCCAGCTCGACGCGGATCTGGTCGTGGACGCGACGGGCCGTCGCTCGCCGATCGACCGATGGCTCACCGCGATCGATGCTCGTCCGACTGCGACCGTCTGGGCCGAGTGCGGACTGGCGTATTACAGCCGGCACTACCGGCTGCGTACGGACTCGGATCTGCCCGGTCCAACCGCGACACGGATAGTCGCCGGGCTCGACGAGTTCACCGTCGGCATCTGGGGCGAGGACAACTCCACCATGGTGTGCCTCATCGCGCCGATGGCCGACGACAAACGGTTCCGTGCGGTACGCGATCCGGACGTGTTCACCGCCGTGCTGCGTACCGTGCCGATCTACGCCCAGTGGCTGGACGTCCTCGAACCCGCCACCCCGATCTATCCGATGGGCGGGCTGCACAACACGTTCCGCCGACTCGTCGTCGATGGGACACCGGTGGCGTACGGACTTCACGCCATCGGCGACACCGTGTGCACCACGAACCCGACGCTCGGACGCGGGTTGAGCCTCGCGCTGCGCGAGGCAGCCGATCTCGTGGATGAGCTGGCCAACGGGTACGACCAACCGGCCGACCTGGCGCGCGTATTGCACGAGCGCGTCGAGAGGCAAGTCGCACCGTTCTACGACGACCAGGCGGCGATCGATGCCCAGCGGCTCGCGGAATTGCGGCACCGCATCTTCGACGCTCCGCCACCGTCCACACTGGACGCGCCGGATCGCGTCACCTACGCGCAACTGCGCAATGCGGCGCCATTCGACCCTGCGGTGTTCCGGGCGTTCTGGAAGGTGATGGGAATGGTGTGCCGGCCCGAAACCGTCTACACCGATCCGGAGATCGTGGTGCGGACGCATGAGGCCATCCGTACCCATGGTGCAGGCCCACCGATCGCGCAGCCGAGCCGGGCCGACGTGCTTGCCGCGCTCGGGAGCCAAACGTAGCGGGGCCACTCCACGGCAATGGAGTGGCCCCAGTCGGTGACGGTCAGCCGCCGGTACGTTTCACCCGCGCCGCCTTGTATTCGGCGACCACCAGGTCGGTCAGTTCCTGCACGGACGTGTCCGCAGTCGCCTTGTCGAAGGTGATCTCACCGTGCTGCAGCACGTTGATGCGGTCGCAGACGTCGAGGACCTGCGCGTAGTTGTGCGCGATGATGATGATCGACACCTCCGCGCGCGCCTTGAGGTCGCGGATCAGGTCGAGGATCAGCGCGCCCTCCTTCGCGCCCATCGCAGCCAGCGGCTCGTCGAGAAGCAGAATCTTCGCGTCCGAGTAGACGGACCGGGCCACCGCGATCGCCTGGCGCTGTCCACCCGACAGCTTCGCGACCTCGACGTTGACGTCGGCGATGTTGACGCCCATGTCGTCGAGATGTTCCTTGGCGAGCTTGCGCATCAGCCGGTTGTGCAGGAAGGGCCAGCGCACGCGCTCGCGGTTCAGGAACATGTTGTGGTAGACGCTGAGTTCGTTGACCAGCGCGAGATCCTGATACACCGTGTCGATGCCGACCGAACGCGCGTGGTCGACTGAACGCAGCACGACCTCGGCGCCTTCGACGAAGATTCGCCCGGCGTCCGGCCGGTGGTACCCACAAATGATTTTGATCAGTGTCGACTTGCCAGCGCCATTGTCGCCGATCAGCCCGAGCACCTCGCCCTTGCGCAGCTGCAGGTTCACGTCCTGCAGCGCGGTCAGGGCGCCGAACCGCTTCGCGATGTGCTCGACCCGCAGGACCGCGGTGTCTTCGCTGGCCCGGGGCTGGACAACCGCCGTCATCACGTCCTCCCGGTGCGTCGCAGGCGGGACAGGTACTGGTTGGCGATCATCGACACGAGGATCGCGCCGCCGAGGATCAGGAAGTACGGGTTCGCGCTGATGCCGATCAGGTTGAAGCCGTTCTGCAACTCGGCGAGTACTAGTGCACCGAGGAACGCGCCGGCGACCGTACCGGAGCCGCCGGCGAGCGCCGTGCCACCGATGACCGCCGCGGAGATCGCCAGGAACGGGATCTGCGCACCGCCGCCGAGGTTCGGGTCGATGGTGTGCACGCGGAACGCCTCGGCGATGCCGGCGAACCCGGCGAGCACGCTGGCGATCATGAAGTTGCCGATTTTGATGCGTCGGAACCGGATGCCGGCCTCGGTCGCGCCGATGCTGTTGCCGCCCACCGAAATGGTGTGCAGGCCCCACCGCGTGCGCGTGAGGACGAGGTGGAACACGATCACGATCCCGACCGCCCAGATCAGCTCGGCCCAGCCGGATGGCGGTCCGATGAACTGCCGGATCTTGCCGTCCATCCCGGCCGGGATCTCCGCCGGGTACGCGTGCGAGGTGGTCAGCACGAAGCCCTGCAACGCGTAGAACGTGCCGAGCGTGGCAACAAACGACGGCACGCGCAACACGATCGACACGAAACCGTTGAACCAGCCGATGCCGGCCGCGACCACGAGCGCCAACACGATCGCCGGGATCGAGGGTACGTGGTAGAAGTCCGCGAAGTAGTGCATCAGGAACGGCGCCAACGCGAACGTCATGCCGACCGACAGGTCGATCTCACCGCTGATCAGCAGCAGCACGATTCCGGTGGCGACGATCGCGGTCGGCGCCGTGGCCTGGGCGATGTTGAGCAGATTGCTCTGGCTCAGGAAGATCGAGCGGTTGTATTCGAAGTAGCCCATCAGGGCCAGCGCAACGATGAGGACGCTTGCTTCGCGTCGTTGCAGGAAGGTGTCGCGCAGGACGGTCAGCACGTTGCGGCGCGTCACCGAAGCGGGCGGCGAACTGCTCTGCTCAACCGGTTCGACGACCTGGACATCGTCACTCACGGTGCCACGTCCTCCTTGTGGATGTCGCAGCGGCTTGCCCTGGGTGATTGTGGCGAGCCGGTCGACCTACGCGGCACGGCGCCGCACGTTAGGCCTGGCCGCCACAATCACCCATGACATAGCCGTTGGGCAAGAGCACCCACGAATCAGGCGTGCGAGATCGCGCCGCTGCGGTTGATGAGCTTCGGCGCGGTGTCCGAACCTTCGTACCGGCTCTTGGTCGACTGGTACGGGTCGACCGTGTCCTTCGTGACGAACAGCAGACCGGTGTTCGTCTGCACCGGGAAGATCAGGCCGCCGGACAGCTTGTAGAGGTAGAGCGCGAATACTGGTAGGAAGCCTTGCAGGTAAGGCTGCTGGTCGATGGTGTAGTCGAGGTCGCCGCTCTTGATCGAGGCAAGCGTCTCGGGCACCAGGTCGAACCCGCCGGCCACCTTGAGGCCCTTGTCGCGCATCTTGTATTTGGCGACGGTCTGACCCACCGACTGCGTGGAGCCCGCGTCCACCGCGAGCATGCCGGCCAGGTTCGGATGGCCTACGGCGTACGCGTCGATGATGGACAGGCCCTTGGTCACGTCGGCGTTGGTCGCCACCGCCGTGAAGTTCACCGGCTTGCCGGAGTCCTTGAACGCTTGCTGCGCACCGTCGACGCGAGGCTGGATGTTCAACTGACCCGGCGTGGCGATAAACGCCGCCACGTCGCCGGACTGGACCTGGCTGAGCGCGCGCTGGCCGAGTGCGTACCCGGAATCGTAAAGTCCCTGACCGATGTACGCGAGCCGGTTGCTCCCGACGTCGTCGCGTGCGCCGTCGGCGTTGTACGACACCACCGGGATGCCGGCGCTCAACGCGTTGTCGATGGGTCCACGGAACGCGGTCTTGTCGACGACGCAGACCGCGATGCCGTCGGCCCGACCGCTAACCGCTGTGTTGACCGCGTCGACCATCTCGGCCACGATCGCGTCCTTCGACCCGGTCCACTGGAACGTCGTGCCGAGCAGCTTGCACGCGTCCTCGGCGCCGTATTGCGTCGGGGTGAAGAAAGGGTTCGTCGTGACGTGACAGACGAAGACCCACTTCCACTTTGGTGTCTTCGGGAAGTTACCGATCGCGGCGCTCGCCGTGTTCTGATCCTTGCTGCAGGCCGCAAGCAACGCGGTTGCGGCGAGTGATGCGCTGGCCAATCCCGTGCCGGCGAGCAGTCGCCGGCGAGTGACCGGGTTGAGGTCGAGGGTCTCTACCGCTTCCTCGACCTTCGGGTGAACCTTCTTCATCAAGACCTCCTGACCCTCGACCCGTCGTTTGCGAAGCCGACGGGGCGCTGTGCCGATGTGAGCGGTATGCGACAGCAGCGCCGTGGTGGGGTCCGGAACATACGCGGTCCGCCGGCACTGCTTCCTGGCCGGTGCACCAGGTGCGGCTGTCGGGCTGGGCAGGCGATGGCGCGGCCGCCGTGGGGCTACACCACGGCCGGGTCACCAATGGTGCCTGACCCGTCCGTGTCCTGGACGGGTCGGTGCGGCGTCGTCGAGAAGCTGATCGTGGTCTGGTGATGTCATCGCCCGAGACGCTGTCGACGAGACGTCCGGGTGGTATGCGTGGTCGGGGAAACGCTGGGTTACGTGCGGTCGAAAATACGACGTCGCATCCCGGAAGTGTGAACGTTAACATACGCCGACGTCAAGAGCAGACGACGGTGTGTCAACGATCGGTCGCACCCGCGGTGCGCGTCCACAGAGGAGGCGACGTGTCCGCCCTGCCGAGCCGTGCGCTGGGGAACACCGGCATGGACATCACTACCGTGGGTCTCGGCGCCTGGGCCATTGGCGGCGAAGGCTGGGAGCACGCTTGGGGGCCGCAGGACGACGCGGAGTCCATCGCGACGATCCGCGAAGCGGTCGCGGCGGGCGTCAACTGGCTCGACACCGCGCCGATCTACGGACTCGGTCACTCCGAGGAGGTCGTCGGCGCGGCGCTGGCCGGACTGCCGGCAAACGAGCGGCCCTACGTATTCACCAAGTGCGGGCTGCGCTGGGATCCCGACAACCCGATGGGACCGCAACAGCGCGACTCCCGCGCGATCCGCTGGGAGGTCGAGCAGTCGCTGCGCCGGCTGCGTGTCGAGCGGCTGGATCTGCTGCAAGTCCACTGGCCGCCGCTGCACGGTCCCGCACTCGACGACTACTGGCAGGTGATGGTCGACCTCAAGGCGGCCGGCGTCGTCCGTGCCATCGGACTGTCCAACCATGACAGCGCACAGGTCGACGCGGCCGAAGAGATCGGTCACGTGGACAGCTTGCAGCCGCCGCTGTCACTGTTGCGGCGGGACGCCGGCGACATCATCGGCCACTGTGCGACCCACCGCACCGGCGTGATCGTCTATAGCCCGATGGAGTCCGGGCTGCTGTCCGGTACGTTCACCGCGGAGCGCGTGGCAGCCCTGCCGGCCAGCGACTGGCGGCGTACCGCGGAGGAGTACACCGGCGAGCGGCTCGCCCGCAACCTGAGCCTGGTCGACGCGTTGCGCCCGATCGCGACGCGCCACCAGGCGACCGTGGCGGCCGTCGCGGTGGCGTGGGCGCTTGCCTGGCCGGGCGTCAACGGCGCGATCGTCGGCGCCCGTCGTCCGGATCAGATCGGCGACATGGTGGTCGCGGGTCGGCTCGTGCTGTCGGACGCGGATCTCGACGACATCGCGACCGCGCTCGGCGCGACCGGCGCCGGTTCCGGACCGGTGCGGCCCGCGCGCTAGCCGTGCGCGCCTTGTTCCGCGGGCGCCTTCGGCGGCCGCTTGCGGGCCGCTTGACGGCCATGGATGTTAACGTTCACAATCCTGGCGTACCCAACCGGATGTCCACCTTGGTCGGCCGGTTAGGCGAGGGTCGGGGCACACGCTATGCAAGATCGCGGAGATTACGATCGGGCCATGGATTCCAGTCGCACCGTGGCACGCGAGGCGGCGCCCGGCCGTGCGGTCATGCATGACGTGGCGCGGCTCGCGGGCGTGTCTCACCAGACCGTGTCACGGGTGATCAATGGCCACCCGAACGTACGGGAGTCGACCCGCGTACGAGTGCTGCGGGCCATGCGTCAGCTCGACTACCGGCCCAATGCGTTGGCTCGCGGCCTGGCCACGCGACGCAGTCGGACGATTGGTGTGCTGGGCTTCGACGCTGAGCTCTACGGACCGTCCTCGACACTGCTGGGCATCCAGCGCGCCGCCCAGCAAGAGGACTACGCGGTCAACGTCGTCACGCTCTCCGAGAAGGACGCCACCGGATCGGTCGCGCGTGCCGTCGGAATGCTCGCCGAACAGTCGGTCGAGGGCGTCATCGTGATCGCTCCTTCGAACGCCGCCGCCGACGCGGTCCGCGATCTGCCCCGAGGCCTTCCGGTGTTGGCACTAGAGGCGAGCTTCGGTCGTGACATGCGGGTCGTCGTTGTGGACCAGTATGCCGGCGCCACGCTCGCCACGCGGCACCTGTTGGACCTCGGTCACCGTACGGTGTGGCACATCACCGGACCGAGTGACTGGCCGGAGGCGGTACAGCGGATCGATGGCTGGCGCACCACTCTCGACGCCGCCGGGGCGTCCGCACCGCCGACGCTGACCGGAGACTGGAGCGCCCGGTCCGGGTACGAGGCCGGGCGCCGCCTTGCCGCCGTACCGGACGTGACGGCGGTGTTCGTGGCGAACGATCAGATGGCACTCGGTGTGCTGCATGCGTTGCACGAGGCGGGCATCCCGGTGCCAGGGCAGGTGAGCGTCGTCGGATTCGACGACATGCCGGAGGCCGAGTATTTTCTGCCCGCGCTGACCACCGTCCGGCAGGACTTCAACGAGGTCGGGCGCTGCGGCCTGCGTACCATGCTCGAGATGATCGACGGGTCGGACGTGGCGGCCGAAACTCGCGTGACGCCGACCCTCGTCGTACGGGCGAGTTCCGCACCGCCGGCCTGACGATCCTCACCAGACGAACTGCTGGCCGCCGTCGATGTCGTACGTCGCACCGGTGAGCGCTGTGTTCGTCATGATGTGCACGGCGAGCGCCGCGACGTCCGCCGGCCCGACGACCCGACCGATCGGCAACGTCGACCGAAGTTCGTTGCGACGTTCGCTGAGATGGTCTCCGAGCAGCGACGCGGATAGCGGCGTGTCTACGAATCCAGCGGCGATGAGATTGACGCGAACCGGCGCAAGCTCGAGGGCCAGCGCCGCGACGAACGGCGGCAACACCGCGGTCGCCGCCGATGCGATGCCGAGCCCGTGACCGACGCGCCGGCCGCCCGTACCACCCATGAAGAGCAACGTGCCCGCGGGCCGCATCGTGCCGACGGCATGGCGCGCGACCTCGAGCGCCACCACGGCATGATCGCTGAGCGCGTCACGCACACCGGCGGCATCCATGTCCAGAAGCGGTCCGTAGCGCGGCCCGCCGGCGGTGACCATCACGTGGTCGATCGGCGCTGGCACGTCACCGAAGAACTCCGCTACGGCGGTCGCGTCAGTGGCGTCGAACACCGCGGTGCGGTGCGCGCCGACGTCCAGTGCCGCCTTCTCGAGCCGCGTGGCGTCGCGCCCAGTGAGAACGACGTCGGCGCCCTCGGCGCGCGCGAGCCGCGCCGTCTCGAGGCCGATTCCCGCGCTACCACCGATCAGCACCACCGTCTGACCGACCAGCGCCGGCGAACGCTGCCTGGCCGCCGTGGTTATTGCTGTGGTCATGGTTTCCTCCGCGGGGGTGCTCCGTGGTGTGTGGCCGCGGCCGGGCTCGGGTCGGGTCTCGGTCGGGTCGGCCGAGGCTCGTCCCTGTTGGGCCGCCCGGGGCTCGACCCGGTTGGGCCGTCCGGCATGCGCTGCGCCGCCACGGTTCGAGGTTTAGATCGACTTCGACTCGTCGGCCATGTATTGCGCGTACCAGCTCGGCCAGTCGGCGTCGGCGTGGCCGATCTCCTGCTCGTGCTGGCCGTGCGCGGCCGACGCACGGCGCAATGCATCCGCCAGGTTGTCGACCGAGCCGTAGGCAGCCAACGGAGATGTCGTCCGGCCCGGCCGGCGTTCGGTGACCTCTTGGAGCAACCAGGCGTTGCCGTCCGGGTCCTTGAACGAGGCGTACGAGTTGTAGCTCTCATGGTTCGGTGCCGGACCGGGCACCTGCTTGGCGCCGTCGCGGTGGAACACCTCGCTCACGTTGACGCCACGCCCGTTCAACTCTTTGCGGGCCGCGTCGATGTCGTTGACCACGAGTTCGTTGCCCGGCCCGACGCCGGTGCCGAAACTGACCGAGCAGGCCGATCCGGGCGGCGTCAGCTGCACCACGCGGACGCCATCGCCGAGGGGGAAGTCGGCGTCGAGCCGCCATCCGATCCCCTGGTAGAACTCCTTGGTCTGGTCCACATCGGACACCGGCACCATGGCGACCTCAAGCCTGTAGTCCACGCGCTCGCTCCCTTCACGCTGACACCGGTGGCGGGCTTGCCACCGGCGGCTGCTGTCCCTCTACCGTTGCGCGGAACTGCCCGGTCCGTGCGCATATCGGGATTTGGGCACCGGCTGGCCGTCGCCCATCCGGCCCTCGCGTGACGTTTGCGCTGAATGCGCCGAGGCTGGCGTTGTCGGTGCGCTTTGCCGAGACCGCACGCAACCCGCTCGTCTGTCGCGATTCCGGGAAGTTGGCGGTTCGTGCACCCCGCGTACGGCCGCGCATTAGCGTCGCAGATGGAGCTGGGTCCGGCGTTGAGGATCTTGCGACGATCGTTGTCTTGCCCCGCCACCGAGATTCCGTCTGGGGGACCACCACATGACATCGGATATCGATGGGCGCTGTGGTTCGCGGCGCCTCAACGGTGCACGCCACTTCGCCATCGGCGCGGTCGCGGTCGCGTTTAGCGCCCTCGTACTGGTCGGGTGCGGCAGCAGCAACAACAACTCGAGCACCGGTGGCAGTACGCCGCTCTACGGCGGGACGACGCCGACGGCGACGAGCGGCGGCACGAACACCACGACGACATTGACGGTCAAGAAGACGGCCGGGGGCACCAGCTACCTCACCGACTCGTCCGGGAAGACGCTCTATGAGTTCCAGGCCGACTCGAACGGGAAGTCCAACTGCAGCGGCCCATGCGCCACGGTTTGGCCGCCACTGACCGCGCACGCCACGGCTGGCGCCGGGGTGACCGGCGCGATGACCACGTTCAAGCGATCCGATGGCGCGGCGCAGGTCGTCATCAACGGGCACCCGCTCTACTACTACAGCCCGGACACCGCGCCCGGCGCGACGTCCGGCCAGGGCTTGAACCAGTTCGGCGGTCTTTGGTACGTGGTCAGCCCGTCCGGCGACCCGGTCACGTCACTGAAGTGATCCGTTCGGCCGCGGCCGCCGCGCGGTCACATCAGGCGATCCGGCTAGCCGCGGCCGCGGCGTGATGTTCAGGTGGCCTTGGTCAGCAACGCACTGAGCTGGTCGAACGTCATCCGCCACGCGTTGATGTCACAGAGGGATGCCGCGCCGGCCACCTTGGCGCGCGAGCTGAACTGCCAGCCCTCGGACACTCGGTGGCCGTACGACATCCATCCGATGCCCTTGTTGCCGCCGCACCGGGTATACAGCCGCCGGTACGCGTCGGAAGTCTTCTTGAGCGGATAGTTCGACGAGATCAGCGGCCCGCGGAACGCCCGCAGATCGGGGTGTCCGAGGTGCTTGTCCCAGTTCCACGGCGGGAGATAGGCGACGAGCACCCGATGGTCAACCGCCGCCCAGCGGTCATCGAACCGGCGTACGTCGGCCCACCGCGGCCACGCGTTGGCGGAGACCAGTTCCGCGTACCGTTCGATGTCGAGCATGGCCCAGTTCGCGTCGTACGTGTCCAGTTCCCGGCGCAACCAGTCGACCTGACGATTGATCGAGGCCTGGTCGCCTCGCACCAGGTTGTGGTACCCGCCGCGGATCGGTAGCCCGGCAGACTCGGCGCCGCGGACCAAGTCGCCGAAATGGTAGCTGGGGTAGTGGAACGCGGATGGGTCGCCGTACGTGGCACGGGCACACATGCCGGAGATCCCGGCATCGCGTACCGCCGCCCAGTTGAGGTTGCCGCCGCGGCTATTCCAATCATGCTGGCTCACGTCGACGGTGAACTGCGGCGCCACCACGTCGGTTGGGCGTGGCGGCGCCGGCGGTGGCGGCGATGTCTTGTCCTTTTGAACGGGCTCTTTGCCGAGGGCTGGTGCGACCAACGCCGCGGGCACGGCCGCGGCCGCGACGAGCACCGCGCGTCTGGTGAACTTGCTCCGACTGATGCGTTCGGCTGGCGTACGGCGACGCGCGTCCGGGCTCTTCGGCTTCCGGTTCGAGGCGGCCTTCTTGCTAGCCCGGCTTCGGGCCGGCTTGGCGGCCACCGGGTCCGCGCGTCGACGGCGACGTGCGCGCTCCTCAACGGCTTGCGTGTAGAGCCTGATGAACCGCTGCAGGTCGGCCTGCATCGTGCGCTCGCTCGGTAGGGACTTGAGCCGGTACGTCAGTGCCAGTACGTTGCCGTGCTGGTAGTCGACCGACATCGGCGTCTTGCTGCTCAGGTCGATCGTCGTGTCGAGATCGGCGAGGTCGCGAGGCTTGAGAGCGGCACGGATCTCGTTGGCTTCCCACGTGAGCGCACGTCTGGCGCGGGTCCGCCCGACCACCTCAGCGATCTCCGTGATGCCCTGGTTGAGAGTGAGTGCCACAGTGCCCATGTCCGCGGCGAACACGTACGCGAGGTAGATGCCACGCCGTGCGGTGATGGTTTCGTCCTGGTTGAAAACGGCAATCCGTGGAATGACGGCGGCGCTTCCTTTGCCACCACTGCCTTCGGCCTGGTATCCAGCGGGCAGCCACTGGTCAAACTCGACGCTTGCCTGGCGAAGCAGCATCTGCGCCTCGCTCGACATCGGCAACCGCCGGTCGTACTTGGCACCGATGTCGCTGATCAGGTTACGCAGTCGCACCCGGGTCCCTCGTCCGGTAGAACGCGTCTGAAGAGTACGGAAGCGTCGCTCGCTTGTCACTCACATTGCGACCGGCGGCGGCTCGTGGCGCGGACTATGCGCAGGTCAGGCCCAGTGCCGTACATCAACGCGACGGCCAGCGACGCGTGCGCGTCGCCGGCCGTCGACTGACCATTGCGGAGGAACCGCTAGTTGTCGTGTGCCACGTTCACCAGGTCGGGGATGAGATTCGCGGCGTTCGGCGTGCCGAAGAAGTCGTTCGCGTACCGCGTCGGGGTCCGCGCCGATCTTGTACAGCGCCGGGTTGATGAGCCCGAGTCCACCACCGTTGATCTGGTCGGCGATCGCGACGAGGCCGGCCCACTGCGGGCAGCACAACGACGTCCCACCGATGTCGTACCAGCCGGTGCTGCACGGCGCGGACCCGTAGATCAGTCCGCTTTGCCCGTCCGGTGGCAGCGTGATGTACACCAGCGCACCCGTACCGGCGCTGGCCTGGAAGCCGACGTCCGAAACACCGCGCATGCTGCCGATCGACGTGCTGCCACCAGGCAGTGAGTCCTGGTACGACGGCTTGTCGAACACGTGGCTGAAGCCGCCGCCGGAGAACGTCCAGCCGACGTCGGCCCACCATCGCACGTCCATCGCCGTACGGGTCCGCCGGCCCCCTCCGGACGCGGCGAACGCCGTCCGCAGGAACTCGACGTCCCGGGCGCTGGATTGCGTGGGAGTGCGAGGCGACCGCGTCGAACGGCCGCGCGCTGACGCCCAGGCGCTGTCGCGGTCATGATCGGCATCAAGTGCTGTCTGTTTGTTGGATGGATCGTCGTTACCTGTGCTGGTTGGGTGACGGAACGATCACGTCCGGGCCGCGGCAGTTGAGGGGGTGTTGTGGCTACCGAAGCAACACGGAACACCATCATCGGCGCGGGCGCCACGATCGTGGCCGCACTAATTGGCCTTGGCGGATACGTTCTGCTCAGTCCGGATGAGAAGGGCGGACCGGAGATCACCGGCGTGTCCCTGACCGCGCAGGTCACGGACTTCGAACTTGCGTGTCCAACGACGCTGCGGTTCGACGGGAAGATCGATGTGGACGGCGGCAAGGGCATTCTGGTGTACCGCTTCACCTACGTCGACACCGTCGGCGGCCAGACGACGAACGGCGAGCTGCAGCGGGTGTCCGTGGACGGTGCCGGCACCGTGCAAGTAGCCGACGAGTGGACGCCGAACGTCCCGGTGGGTCGGGTCTTCCGTACCGCGACGCTCGAACTCCTCGAACCGACGAACATGAAGTCGCGGCCCGTCACGATCCGGGGTACCTGCGACGCGAGCCTGCCGCCCGCGCCGCCCGAGCCGCCGCCAGACGTACCGGGCACTCCTTGATCTAAGCGCTCGACCACCGAGCGGCCCGCGGGAGCTGGTCTTGACCGGCTGGCTCACCTCGAGTCTTTCCCTTGCTAGTACGGTGTCCATCATGTTCAAGTGGTTGATCGAGCGGCTTGAACGCATCGTCGACTGGGCCGCTCGGCGGGAGGTACGCAAGCGCGACGAGATCCGCGAGGAGCGCGACCGATACTGAGACGCCCGAACGGCACGGCACTTAGCGATGGCTGCCGCGGGGCGTCACGGGTGGCAACCCCGTGGCGTGGCAGCCCGGTTTCATACCGACACCGTGTCGAGCAGGGCCGGATTTGTGGGTGGCGGCTTGCGACACAGGTAGCTGATTGTGTTCGGGTAGTTCCGACACAACAGCGCAACCGCCACCTCGTCCATGACGCCAGGCATGGTCGGCGATTGGTTACTCGTCGCTGGGTACCAGGGCGACGCTGCCCTCGACCCGGTCCACCGCGAACAGCGTCCCGGGTGGGAAGTCGTCGAGCACCTCGGGCGGCAGCTGAACCGTACCGTCGCTGGCCACGACCGCGAACTCCTGGCCGCCGCGCCCCTCGGCGCCGACCCGGCCGTCACGGATCGTCACCGCGCGACCCAGCCGGTTACCGACCTCACTGTCGTGGGTCACCACGACAACGGTGGCACCGCGTTCGGCATTGATTGTCTCTAACGCGTGGATGACTTCGTCGCGTCCTGCGCTGTCCAGTTGAGATGTTGGCTCGTCGAGAAGCAGCAGCCCCGGCCCCGCGGCAATACCGACGGCCAGTGCGGCCCGCTGCCGGGCGCCCGGCGCCAGCTCACCGATACGTGCCTTGCCCTTGCCGCTGAGTCCGACCAGATCGAGGATCTGTTCGGGGTCGTCCAGCTTGATGCCCTTGGTGCTCGCCGCTCGCGTCTGTGCGAGCCAGACGTTGCGGGCAAGCGTCGCGTAGGGGAGAAGGTTGCCGGCCGCGCCCTGTAGGACGACACCCAGCTCGGTCCCGCGCAGGCGCGAGATCTCGCCGTCGGAGAGCGTCCCGATG
The DNA here is from genome assembly GCA_035713725.1 of Micromonosporaceae bacterium. GTDB lineage: Bacteria > Actinomycetota > Actinomycetes > Mycobacteriales > Micromonosporaceae > DASQPR01. The sequence goes on along the minus strand of DASTMZ010000159.1, from coordinate 12,185 downwards.
TCGTACGTACCGATCATCACCCGGCCGGCCGACGGACGCATGAGCCCGGCGAGCAGGGCGATCAGCGTTGACTTGCCCGACCCGGACGGCCCGACAAGCGCGAGCATCTCCCCGGGCGCGATGCTCAGGTCGACGCCTGCGAGTGCGACCACGTCACCCGCATCCGCCCGGTAGATGTGCACTACCCGACGGCACGTCACAGCCAGACCTGGCATGGCTGCTACCCCTTTCCGAACCGATCGATCCTGACCGTACGACACAACAGCAGCGCAACGCCTACCGCGACCGCAAGCATGGCGACAGTGGCCATCGCCCACGGAACGGCCACCGCGGACAGCACCGGCCAGCGCGGTGCCGGCAGAGCGACGGTTGTGTCGGTGAGCACCGGCAGGTGGTCTCCGGTCGTGACCCAGGCGAGGGCGCCCGCGAGCAGCCCGGCCGTGCAGGCCCCGCCGACCAGCCACAGGTATTCCCAGAACACGGCCCGCCGGACGAGGCCCGGGCGCAGGCCCTGAAGCCGGAGTGCGCGCAGGTCGGCAGCCCGGCGCCGCCGGTCGACCGCTGCGGCGAGCCACAGTCCGGCGAGCGCGAGACCGATACCCAGCCCCGCCGCGACCGTATGAAACCGCAGCGCCAGCGCTGGGCCGACCCGGTCGAGGTGAGCCTCGGTCGCCGCCAGGCTGTCAACGTCCAGAATGTAGAGGCCTGCCGTCCGGAGCCGCTCGACCGCGTCAGCCGGCGCCGCCGGTCCAAGCCACACCTCTGCCTTGCTCGTGCTGGCCGTCCCAAGGCTCACGTGGTTGACGTAGTCCAGGTCGACCAGCAGACCGTCGGAGCCCAGCCGAGGCAACATCGTTGCCGTGCCGGCCGACGCAACCCTGACCAAGTTGCCGTCGAGTCCGATGATCTGCGTCGGAACATCGTGGCCTGCGATGGTGAAGACCGGCACCGGCACCGGCTCGTCAACGGCCGAAACACTCAAGTTGCCGGTGTTGAAGATGTTTCCGTCGACCGTGGCCTGTAGCCCGCCATCCACGAGTGCCGTCCGAGTTGGCCCCATCCCGCGCCAGCGGCTCTGCGGCGCAGCGCCGGCTGACACCACGTCACCGGCGTGCGATGTCATGCGGTAGAGGGTGATCGTGAGCCCAATGTCGGGTACCGAGTCCGTGTCAAAGCCGGTCAGCCGGCAGCCACCCGCGCAGCCGCTGGCCGTGGCTCGGTATGTGCGACGGCCCGGGAGGACGGCCACCGTCGATGAGACCTCCGATCCGTCCGCAAGGGACTCGAATGCGAAGGTGAGCTGGACCGGCAGCGTGCTGACCGGCGCGTTTGCGTCGGCAACTCCGTCGCCGTCGGTATCGACCAGGCCGAAGGGCTGCCCGCGACCCACGTCGACGGTGAACGAGTCCGCACGTAGGACGAGCGGGGCGGCGGACGCCGGCGGTCGTAGCCTGGTCGCGAGCGTCTCGGCCGACACCCCGAATGCGGGCTGCCAGTCCGCGACAGTGGTCAACCGTCCGCTGTCGATGGCCAGTACCGGTGGCGCCGCGGCGCCGGTCTGGTCCAGCGGCTCGACCGCCATCGCCCAATCACCGGCCGGGTCCACCGAATGGGTCACGGAGAGCAGGTGTGCGGCGCTGTCCGGCGTGGTCGTGATCACTCGGCTCGCGCCGACGGTGAGACCGGCCCGTTCGACACGGGCCTGGTCCGCGACGGACAGCGCGGCGGCCACGAAGGCAACCAGCCCGATCGCCACCGCCAACAGGGTGAGCATGCGCTGGCTGCCCGGCCGGCGGGCGATCTGTACCGCAGCCAGGCCGACACCGAGCCATCCCCGATGCAGCGCGCGTCGGGCCGCGAGCGCAACGAGCGGTACGAGGGCATGGGCCGCCAGCAGCGCGACGCCGACCACGACGAGACCAGGTACCAGCAGCGAGACGCCGGTCACGCCGCCGTCTGCGCCACGCAGTTGCAACACGCCAAGGATGGCGAGGACCACGAGGGCCGCCTCGACCACGGTGGACTTCCAGGCGGGGCGGGTCCGAGCGACGCCACGAAGCAGGTCGACCACGGGTTCCCGCAGGGCGCGACGCTGGCCGAGCACGGCGAAGGCAAGCGCGCCGGCCAGTGCGGCGGCGGCGTACGGCAGCCCGGCTAGCGTCGATCCGGATCCGCCGGTGTACCCGAGGCCTCGCCTGGCAACCAGATCTACCACGAGGTAGCCGAGCAGGTATCCGACCGGGGCACCCAGGGCGATCATGACGACCGTCTCGCCGAGGGCCAGCCACCACCGCCGCACCGCCCGTACGCCGCGTAGGTTCACCAGCGCGAGCTCGCGACGGCGTGCGGTGACGCCGTACCCGACCGCGAGAAAGACGACGAACCAGCTCAGAGCGACCAGCGGCAGGAACGCCACCGGTACGAGTACACCGGCGACCTGCTCATCGCCTCGGATCCGCGCCAACAGGTCGGGGATATCGGTGACGACGGAGAAGCCGGCATCGTTGTCCTGAGCCAGGTCCGCCGAATGCGCGACCTCTTCCCCGAGCGCATCTAGCCGGTCGGGCGCGAACGCCGACGGCGGCGCGAGTGAATCCGCGGCGCTGAACCCGACCGTGTGATCGATGAGGTCGAACGTCGAGGGACTGACGAATGCGGCCTCGTCGCGAGTGCCGTCGGGGCGCGTGGGGAAGTAGAACTGCGAGCCCCAGTACGCCTCGTTCGGGTCGCGCGGTTGGTAGAGGCCGGCGATGGTGAGGGTGGCGACGCGACCATCAGGGACGGTCACGCCGTTTGGCGTGATCCGCTCGGCCTGCAGGTCGATGTGTTGGCCGGCCGAGAAGCCTTGCCGTCTGGCGGTGTCCACTCCGATGAGGACGTCCAACGCTCCGGCCAGACACCGCCCCGAGGCGATCACGATGTGCTGGCACACGTCGGCCCGGAAGGCCACCCGCGCTGTGCCGCCCGACGCCAATCCCGGATCGCCGGCTGCCACCGGGCCGAACGCCTGCAACTCGCCGGCCGCGATCGTGTGGAAGCCAGGCAGGGTGACCTGCCGCACAAAGGTCGCGAATGCGCTCGCGTCACGTGGGGCACTCGGGTTCACCGGGCCGCTCAGCCGCATGGACGTCTCGTCGTTGCTGGCGTCGGCGACCTCGTTGCGCACCATCGCGCCATCGACCGCGTGCAGCGAGACCGGACCCGCAACGGCGGCCGCGGTCGCGACGACCGACAGGACAAACACGGTGACCGCTTGCGCCCACCGAGCCCGAAGCATGGTCAGCAGCACCGCGATCACACTTCACCCCCGGTCCGGGCCGGGGCCAGAGTCGATCGCACCGTGCGGGCGGCACCCGGCCACGCGGCTGCGGCGAGCACCACGAGGGACGCGGCGAGGGCAAGGATCAGCTGACTGGCCCACGGCCCGCCCCGTACCGGTAGCAGACTCCACGAGTCGGAGAAGACCGGTAGTGACGTCGCCACGACGGCCTGTGCGACCAGGGCCGCGAGCAGACCGACGGCGACCGCGGCGACAGCGAGCACGCCCGTTCCGCCGTAGACGACCCGGCGTACGGTCCGTTCGGTCAGGCCCTGGGCTCGCAGCGCGGCCAGCTCCTCGGCGCGGGGTCGGCGTTCCACCGCGGCCGATACGGCGACCGTCGCGGCGGCAACGACGAGCAGGACTATCGCGGCGAAGATCTCGAACCGCAGGGCAGCTCCGGGGCCTTGTGCGCGAAGGCGCCCCACGTACGCGGCAGTGCTGTCGTCCGCGACTACTTCGATGCCGTCGCGGCGCAACGCGTCGACAATCGACGATGGCGCGTCGGCCGTGAGCCAGACCTCGAGGCCCACCGACTCGCTCGGTCCGCTGTTGCTGAGCTCGGCGTACTGAAGATCCATCAGCGCACCGGCGGTCTCCAGCCGCGGCAAGAGTCGGCCCGTGGCGACCACTGAGTAGGCCACCGGCTCGGTGCCGAGCGCCACAAGCCGGGCGTCGCCCGGACGGGATGTGGAGTCGGTCAGGTCGCCGACCAGCACAACGGGCATCGGAGTCGGCACGGCCGCCAGGTAGACGTGCGGGTCCACACGGTCGGTTCCGACCTCGCCGCGGTAGGCGGACACGGTCAGTCCATCGCTGCCGGCACTGATGTCGGGACCGATCAGGCTGGGCCCAGTCGGCGGACGCCAGTGGGCGATGTCGCCGAACTCGGCCGTAGATATGACTGTCCGGCCGGCTTGGGTCAGGCCGGACAATGTCACCGCGACGCCCTGGCGGTCGGACCCCAGCTCGAACGCGGCCAGGCGGCAGCCGGCCGCGCAGCCGGTGACGGTGGCCGGATAGTCGGCAACCGCGGGTGGGTGGCCGGCGATGGTGGCCGCGGCGCCGGGGGCGTCGGCGGTCAGCGGACCGAAGGTGACAGACCGCCACCCGCCGGTCGAATCGACGAGGTCCATCACGATGGTGGCGCCAGGGTCCTGTGTCGACCCGGTGGCTTCGATCGTGACCGCGCCGTCGGTCAACACCGCCGAAACGGGTGCCGTTGGGCGCAGCAATCGGGCCAGCTTGGCTGCGGCGGGAAGTCCGAGCTCGGGCGACAGGTCAGCGACCGCGGCCAGCCGGGTGGTGTCGATCGCGAGCACCCGCTCGTTGGTGGTCGCTGCGTTGCCGCGGGCCACCGCCATCGCGTACCGGCCGGTCGGGTCGGCGGAGCGTACGTCGGCCAGCAGGACCGTACTGTTCTGCGCTCGTACGGTGAGCACTCGCGCCGCGCCGAGTTCGGCGAGAGCCCGCCGACTCCATGCATCGTCCGCGCTCTGCCAAAAGAACAGCGTTGTCGACAGCACCGAGACAGCGACGGCGATGACGACGAAGACACGCTGGGTGCCGGTGCGGCGGGCGACATGTAGAGCGATCAGCGCGAGCCCGGCCCGGCCGGCTCGCAACGCCGCCTGCCCGCCGCGGGCCGTCGCGAAAGGCAGTGCGCGGGCGGCGAGCACTGCCACGGCTAGGCCGACCAGTCCGGGTGCGAGCAGTGCGAACGCCGATGGCCTCCCGCCGGCGTGAAGGTCGGCGTACCCCTGGTACACCCCGGCAACCGCCACCACAACGACCAGCAGGTCGCCAAGCTCGGTCCGCCAGCCGGTGCGCCGGTTCGGCGCTCGACGGATCAGCGTCAGTATCGATGTATTCAGCGCGCGCGCCTCTGCCGATACGCACACCAGCAGCGCGCCGAGGCCGAATGCGCCGGCGACCACCAGTGAGGTGACCAGCGCGCGTACGCCACCCGGGTCGGCGGCGGAGCCGGCGAGGGCGATCGAGGCCGCACGACCCAGCCCGAGACCGACCACCGCGCCGGCGATCATCGGGATGGCGCTCTGCATCGCGATGATGGCCCAGATCCGCCAGCGTGCCGTGCCGCGCAACTTCAACAAGCCGATGTCGCGCCGGCGCGGATCTGAGGTGTAACGCACGGCCAGGTACAGCGCGAACCAGCCGAGCAGGACGAGCTGGACGGTGGCCAGATCAACCCCGGTCGTGACCAGAGACTGGTCGCCGCGGATCTGGTCGACCACGATGTTCGCGGTCGCGTTGACCGCGAGGCCCGCCGGCTGCAACCTGTTCTGCGCATCGGCAAGCTGGTGTAGCAGCGGTGTGCCGCCGTCGTGGAACGCTGACGGACCCAGAACCAACTGATACAGCAGGTCGACCTGCCGCGGTTCGTTGACCAGTACGGCCTGCTCGGTGACGAACGCCACTTGGTCGAGTGGCTGGACGAAGGCGTCGTCACTGGACGCGGCGCGTGCCCAGTAGGGGTCGAGCGGGTCCGCGATCTCGTAGAGACCGCTCACCGTCAGGAGTACCGGTCGCGGGAACTGCGGTGATGTGAACGTGATCCGGTCGCCGACGCCGACCCCCATGGCCAACGCGATGCGCCGTCCGATGACGACCTGTTCAGAGGCGGTCGGGCAGGCACCGTCGATGGTCAGATGTGCGCACACGTTCTCACGCGAGCCCAGCGTCACGAGCGTCGAATTCTCCGTAGCTCCGGTCTGAGGCTTAGCCGCGTTGACCTGCGTGAGAAGGTTCATCGCCACGACGACATCGCTGCCCAACGGCAGGGCGGACCCGACGAGCTGGTGGAGCTGAGTCATCGGGGCGGACGCGACGGTCGGGTTGCGGGCCTGGCCCGTGACCGTCACGAGGCGCTGCGTCACCGGGGCGGCGGAGATGTCAGCGGCGGCGACCGCCTCATGGGCCCACGCGGAGAACCATGGAGCCGCACAGCCGCCGAGGGCTGTCAGGATCGTGAGGATGAAGATGCTGACGGCTTGCGACCGGCGCTCGCGCAGTGCACTGAACACCAGACCAACCATGTCCTCAGCTTCCGGTCGCGATTGTCAGCCCTTGCTGCCGCACGAACGTAACGTCTTAGGTCGCGAGCGGTCGACCCGGTTCCCACGGAGTGTCGCGGCCGCTCATGCCTGTCGCCCGCGGGATTCCAGTCCGTCGCTTTGACGCGCCGCGTGCGTGCTCAGGGTTCGCGATGCAGCAATCCGGCGGAGGTGGCCGCGGCGAGCGCCGCGGTGCGCGAGCCGACGCCCAACCGACGCAGCAGCGCAGCGACATGGTTGTCGACGGTGCGCCTCGACAGGAACAGACGATCGGCGATCTCGCTGTTCGTGCATCCCTTGTCGACTAGCGCGAGGATCTCGAGCTGGCGATCGGTCAGGCTGCCCGGGTTGCGTCTGGTCGCCGGTCGAGGACCTCGGGGGATGCTGCGGACACCGTCGCGGCGCAGCCGGCGGCGGACAGCGGCGGATGTCGCCGTGGCGCCCAAGCGGTCGAGGATGCCGAGCGCGCGGACCACCACCGCGACATCCGGCGACTCGCTCAGCTCCAAGGCTTGCTCGTACGGATTGCCGGCCGCCTCCCACAGACCTGCGGCGGCCGTCGAGTCACCGCGGATTCCGGCGGCGTACGAGGGTAGGCAGGCGGGGAACGGCTCGACCGCGACCCCCGCGCGCCGAAGGTAGCGGAGGATCTCGGCACGAAGGTACGAGTGATGCATCGCAATCGCGAACTCGAGCACCTCGGCACCGACCGTTCGTACGCCGGCGAGGTCTCCGGTCAGCCACAGCCACTCGACGCGTGCCCCCGCCGCGGCCGCGGTCTTTTCATCCTGACCGGACGCGGCGGCGAGTTCCCAGGCGCGCTGGATCAATTCGCCTGCGGCCGGATCACCGCGACGCGCCAGGATCCGACCCAGGAACGCGAGTGGGTTGACCGCGTTGGCGCCAGCGTCCGCCGCGGATTCGACGAGATTCCGAAGGCGACGCTCCGCAACGTCCCACGACCCTTGCAGGATCAGCACGTGACACTGCTGCGCTTCGGTGCGATATCTCGCTTGCTCGAGCCGGTGCTCGGCGGCCGCGTGTTCGGCGATGTCGAGGCAGTCCTTTGCCTCCGGCACGCGACCAGATCGGATGAAGGCGATGGCCAGGTTGTACGCGGCGACAGTGAGGTAGTCGCCGTGATCGATGCGCTGCGCGATCGCGATTGCTTCCCGCGCGTCGGCCTCTCCGGATTCGTCGCCCAGAGACATGCGCGAATGCCCGCGGAAACATAGCGCGTAGGCCAGCACGTCCTGACTGTCGGTCTCGCGGGCGACTGCCACCGCCAAGTCGCACCACGGACCGGCTTCCGCAAAGCGGCCCAGCATCGTCTCCTGGCCGGCGACCGAGCTGTAGGCGAACGCGAGCGCCCGGCTCGGTCCGGTCGGCCGCAGGATCTCCACGGCGCGCACCGCCTTGGCCCGAGCCTGGGTAGGTCGGCCGAGGACGATGCTCAACCGGGCCGAGATGAGCAGCGCCTCGCCCAACGCGGCCGGCGCGGATCCTGCGGCATCCCACCCATTGACCGCGAGGTCGGCGTGATCGGCCGCCTCACTGAACCGGTTCAGCGCGTGCAGCGCCACCGCCGCGTACCCATGAAGACGTGCCGACTCGACACCGCCGAGGCGATTGCCGTGCTGCAGCGCCAATCGTGCGAAGGCGACCGCCTCCGAGTGACTGTTCGCTGCAGCCGCGTCGGCGGCGGCGGCCATCGCGTAGGTGGCGAGCGCCTCGTCATCTCCAGCGCCGAGCGCGTGGTGAACGAGGCGCGAGGATTCGGCGCCGGCGGTTACCAGGGCGCGCAAGACCCGACGGTGGCCGTCGGCACGTCGAGAGCTCGACATCGACATTTCGATCACTCGGCGCGCGATGTCATGCCGGAACCGCAGCCCGCGATGGGCGAACGTGACGATCCCACGTCGTTCCGCGTGGTCCAGCACGGCCGCGTCGTCCAGGACGGCACGCGCGAGCCACGATTCGATCTCGCTGGGTACGACCGCGATCTGCTCCAAGGCGGCGCGACACCCCGGCGGTAGGGACGCGACTCGTGCCAATACCGCGTCGCGGACCGAGGCTGGTACGACGGCGCCCGGCTCGGCCAGCACTTCGCTTAGATAGAACGGGTTGCCGCCGACGGCCGCGATCACCTGCGCCGGATCGAGGCCGGCAGCGATGGCAAGTTCGCCGACCGCGCCGTCCGACAACCCGTGCAGGCGGAGCCGAAGGACGGTTGGGCCGGTCATCGCCCCGACGACCCGTCGCAGCGGATGCTCGTCGGACAACTCGTCGTCGCGATAACTGACAACGAGCAACGCGGGCAGGTCCGGCACCCGTCGGGCGAGTAGCCGTACGATGTCGAGCGACGCGTGGTCGGCCCAGTGTGCGTCCTCGATAACGACCACGGCGGGCCGCTGCGCGAAGCTCATCTCCGAGACCAGCGCGTCGATGAACGCATCGCGGTCGTCGATGCCCGCGTTGCCGAGACCGCCGCCGTAGTCGCGCGCCATGTCGCGGAACGGCCCGAGCGTCCGCGGCGTGCGGAGTTCGTCGCAGCTTCCCTCGAACACGCGGGCTCGCGCGGCGACCGCTTCGGTGAATTCCCGCAGCAGACTGGTTTTCCCGACGCCAGCCTCGCCGGAGAGCAGCACGATGCGGCCGTGGCCCTGCCCGGCCTGAACTAACGCGTCGCGCAGGTCAGCGATCTGCGGCGCGCGCTCGAGGAGCTTCATCGTGCCAACCAGCACAACAGCGGTCTGCGATGCGGTCAAGCCGCGAGTCGTCATGTCGACGCCTGCAGATGCGAAGTCGGCACCATGGCGCCCGATCGGGCACTACGCGGGTACGACGAGGCCCGCGACTCGTGCCCGTAAGGGGAAACCCGCGTCGGTCGGCGCGCCCGGTCAGGGTCTTCCGGGGGGACTTCCGCATTGTTGAGTTCCGTACGTGGACCGAGACTGCGTCTATGCGTTGTCGTCTATATCGGCCCGTGTCAGTGCGCGGACCGAGACACAGAGGTGAGAGATGACCGACAAAGAGTCAGTGCGGCACAAGGTAGGTCTGAGCGCCCGCCTCGCTCAGCGGTATTCGCGGGACCAGGTGATTGGCGCTTCGTACAAGCAGGTCCTTGCTGGCGACGTCATCGCGGACGGCGTCGTAGTCAACTGGGTCGATGGGGACGACGGCAGTGTGACGCTGGTCATCGAACAAAGGGACTTGTAAGCCGCGCCAGGGACTACCTCGGTTCGACCGGCACCATCGGGCCACGTAACCGGGCCGGACACATGGGGCCCGGCTGGCAAGACCCTGAGGGGACGAAGCCACCAAACCATAGCAAGCTAGGCCGTCCCGCTAGCTAGCATGAAATGTGTCGGCGGAGCGTAGGCCGCGGCTGCGAAGTGTCCTGATCTGGTGCGTGATTGCGGTCGCTGCCGCAATCGTGGTGTTGGCGTTGCCGGACGCGATCCGGTTTGCAACGGGCCGAGCCCGTAGTGGTTTCTGGGCCCTGGTGGTGGCCGCGCTTGTGGTGGATGTTCCGCTGTTCGGCCTGTCCCGCACCGAAGATCCTCGTCCGCGATCGACGCTGTCCGTGTGTTTCACATTCGCGATCTTCGTCTTGTGGGACGTTGCGCCGGCCGTCGTGGTGCAGGCCGCCGCCGGGGCCGTGACCATGATCGGGCAGCACTACCGCAGGACTGCCGGGCTCTACATGATCGCGCGGCTGGTGTGTGCCACCGCGGTCGCCCAGCTGGTCGTGAGCGCCTTCGTTAAGCACCGGATCACCGTGCCAGGCGAGGAGCTGACCGGTCCGGACCTGGTCAAGTTTGTGCTGCTCAGCGTGGTCTGGCTGACGGTCAGCTACGGGCTGCTGGCGCTGGTTCGGATGACCGCCACGGCGCGAGGGCTGTCCCAGACGGTCTCGGAGATTCGGCTGGATCTGTTGACCACGGCCGCGGCGGTGCTCGTCGTGTCGCCATTGCTTACCACGATCGACGGCGCGTGGAAGCTGCTCGTCGCGGCACCGGTGGTGGCGATCAACCAGATCTTCCGAGAACAACTCCGACGCGAGCAGCTCCTTAGCCGTGACCCGGTCACCGGCCTTCTCACCCGCCAGGGCCTGACCGGCGGTGTGCAGAGCATTACCGACGACGAGACCATCTGGCAGCACGGGCCACGACCGTTCGGGATCGTGTTGATCGACGTCGAGCCGGTGCTGACCATCTCCCGTACGCTCGGCCGCGACATGTACGAAGGGGTCATCGCGGCGGTCTCCCGCCGCCTCGTCGACGCGTACGGCAAAGACCTGGTGGCTCGCGTGTCCAGCGACGCGATCGTGATTCTCATTCCGGGCTTGACCGAGCAGGAGGCCGAGACAAGGGCAGAGGCCGTGATCGGTGTGCTAACGCCCGCGCTGGCCGTAGACGGCATCCCGTTCTCCGTCGACCCGGTCGCGGGTGTGGCCCTGTCGCCGATGCACGGCACCGACATAGCGTCTCTGTTGACCAAGGCCGAGCTGGCCAGGACGGAGGCGCGCCGCACCGGGCGGCCTGCGAAAATCTACGCGCACGAGGCGACCACGTTCACCGAACGCAGGCTCGCGCTCGTGCGGGAGCTCAATAGCGTGCTGCAGCAGCCGCAGCGCTGGCACGAGCTCACGATGCTGTACCAGCCACAGATTGATCTTGATTCGCGTCGGCTGATCGGCGCGGAGGCCCTGGTTCGGTGGCGGCATCCGCAGTGGGGTCCGGTGCCGACCGACGAGCTGATCGACGCAGTCGAACCGACCGACGTCATGCACCTGCTGACCAGACATGTGCTGCGCGACGTCGCGACTCAGATGCGCCGATGGAACGAGGAGGGCCAACCACTGCGGGTGGCCGTCAACATCAGCGTCCAGGATCTGCACCATCCTGCGTTCGTGGCGGAACTCGCCACCCTGATGGCCGACCAGAACATATCGTCGCGACAGCTCACCATCGAGATCACCGAACGCATGCTGATCACCGACGAGCCTCGGGTCGGACGGGTTGCCGAAGAGCTCAGCCAGCTCGGAGTCGGCCTTTCCCTGGACGACTTCGGCACCGGGCACGCGTCTTTGCAACAGTTGCGCCAGCTCCCGCTGACGCAAGTGAAGGTCGATCAGGCCTACATCGGCGGCATCCTTGACAATCCGGCTGACCGGGCGATCATCACCGGCGTGCACGACATGGCTCGCGCGTTGGGCGTGACCGTGGTGGCCGAAGGCGTCGAAGACGAACGCACGGCGAACGAACTGGCCACGCTGCCGGGCATCATCGGCCAGGGCTGGCACTTCGGCGCCCCCATGCCGCCGGACGAATTGCGGCGGCAGGCTCGCGTCGGCTCGGCTTGGTCACGCCGGCGATAGGCGGCGCAAAAGAGCGGCTCAGGCTGCCGGCGGGTGCACAGTCTGGGCTTCCGGGTCCTTTTCGCGATTCCGGCGCAGCCAAACTCCACTGAGTGCGATGCCGGAACCGATGAATGCGGTCATCGAGTACGTCAACGCGGCAACGACGAACCCGTTGGTCGCCGGCAGCCCCGGTGCACGGCCGCCGTACCTCGACATTGGAGTCGTTACTGTCATGGCGCCTAGCCAGACGAGCGCCGTTGTCCACTGCCACCACTGCCACCGCCTCGTACGCGTGAGCGGACGGCGGTACGCGTCTAATGCCCACGCGGCGGCGGCAGCGAGGCTGATGCCTAGGCCAGTGCCGAGACCGATCCAATAGGCGAGTGTTCCCCGTATAGGTGCGCTCCATATCCGGTCGGCTTGCCAT
>DASTMZ010000158.1:0-14902 GCA_035713725.1 Micromonosporaceae bacterium | reverse complement strand
GCGACCCTCGCAGATCTCCTTAAGGAGCACTGGCAACGTGTCCGAGGTACGCAATCTGATCATCGTCGGCTCCGGCCCGGCGGGATACACCGCGGCGGTGTACGCCGCCCGCGCGAATCTTCGTCCCCTGGTCATCGAGGGCGTCGCATCTGGCGGCGCGCTGATGACCACCACCGACGTCGAGAACTTCCCCGGCTTCCCGGACGGGATCATGGGTCCCGAGCTCATGGACAACATGCGCAAGCAGGCCGAGCACTTTGGTGCCGAGTTCATCACCGACGATGCATCGCGCGTCGAGTTGAACGGCGGGATCAAGGTCGTGTACGTCGGCGAGACCGCGTACCGCGCGAAGGCCGTCATCCTCTCGACCGGCTCCGCGTGGCGGCCGTTGAACGTACCGGGCGAGCAGGAGCTGCTCGGCCACGGCGTGTCCTCGTGTGCCACCTGCGACGGCTTCTTCTTCCGCGGCCAGGACATCGTGGTGGTCGGTGGCGGCGACTCGGCGATGGAGGAGGCCACGTTCCTGACCAGGTTCGCCTCGTCCGTGACGATCATCCACCGCCGCGACCAGTTCCGCGCCAGCAAGATCATGGCGGAGCGCGCGTTGCGCAACGAGAAGATCAAGGTCGCGTGGAACTCCGTGGTCACCGAGGTGCTCGGTGAGAACGGCAAGGTCGTCGGCGTACGGGTGCGCGACACGGTCACCGGGGCCGAACGGGTGATCGACGCGGGCGGCGTCTTCGTGGCGATCGGCCACGACCCCCGCAGCGAGCTGTTCCGCCACGAGGTGACCTGCGATGCGGCCGGCTACGTGCAGGTGACCGCGCCGGGCACCCAGACGAACCTCAACGGCGTGTTCGCCGCCGGCGATCTCGTCGACCACACCTATCGGCAGGCCGTTACCGCGGCTGGCACCGGCTGTGCCGCGGCGCTCGACGCCGAGCGTTTCATCGCGTCGCTCGAGACGCCCGAGGGGTAACGTCCTAGGGCCGGCGTACTTCGGACGCCGGCGCGCCCGTCGACGCACCGAACGATGCGAGCGACCGCAGACCAGGAAGGTAGAGATGGACGAAGTCACGGATGCGACATTCACCGACGAGGTGCTGATGTCGCCGACCCCGGTGCTGGTTGACTTCTGGGCCGAGTGGTGCGGACCGTGTCTGCGCGTCGAGCCGATCCTCAAGGAGCTCGCCCGCGAGATGGGCGACAAGGTCAAGATCGTGAAGATGGACATCGACTCGAACCCCAACACCGCGCGCGACTACCGCGTGATGTCGGTGCCGACGCTGACGGTGTTCAAGGGCGGGCAGCCGGTCTCTTCGGTCGCCGGCGCGCGGCCCAAGAGCGATCTCGTACGGCTGCTGGAAGACGCGCTCTGACACCCGCGTGTCGCACGCGGCGACGGTCCGGCCTGACCGACTCCGCCCGCGGGCGACCCATGCCGAGCGGATTCGACGGCCGATGACGAACCGGTTTGATCGGATCTGCCGACGGGCACCGCATTGTGCGGCAATTGGCGCGACACTACGGGTTGTGTCCGTCGGGCACGCGGCATCACGCCGGCCGTAGTTTCGGCTTCGTGGCGGACGCGCCGTTCGGCAACGTCGCCGTTCGGCAGCGTCGCTCGCTGGTGCGGGTCCGTCTGGTGCGGGTCCGTCTGGTGCGGTCCGGCCGGTGCGGCCGTGCGACGCCGGCACGACGTTGTCGCTCGGCCGGTCGCGACGAGTAGGGAGTCAAGATGCACTCGTACGGTCAAGGCGCCCGCGGGCTCGCGGTCGCCGAGATCCGTGCCATCTTGGCGCATCTTGGCCTGCTTCAGGTCGACCGGACCGGTGAGGTGGCCGAATTCGACGGCGCGACCGGGGTCGCGGTGCGCACCTTCCAGCAGAGCCGCGGCCTGAACGTCGACGGCCTGGTCGGCGAGGAGACGTGGCGCGCGCTGGACGCGGCGCGGTGGACGCTCGGCGATCGGACGCTCTTTCTGGCCATGCCTGACCCGATGACCGGCGACGACGTTCGTCAGCTGCAGGATCGACTGCTCGAGATGGGCTTCGACGTCGGGCGCGCGGACGGCATATTCGGTCAACGGACCGCCCACGCGGTGGCGCGATTCCAACGCGAGGTCGGACTGCCGTCGGACGGCGCGTACGGCCCGCAGACGATGGCCGCATTGCGCCGGCTCGGGCCCAAGGTGGTCGGCGGACACGCGCAGGCGCTGCGCGAGGCGGAGCGCTTCCGGCACGCCGGCCCGACTTTGGTTGGCAAGACGATCGTGATCGACCCGGGGCACGGCGGCAGCGACCTCGGCGTCGTGGTCCGCGACGGTTTGCTGCGGTGGACCGAGGCCGACTTGGCGTACGACGTCGCGACGCGCCTCGAGGGCCGTCTCGGTGCGGCTGGCATGCGCGTCTACCTGACGCGCGGCCCCCGCCCGACGGATGCGATCGACGATCGGCAGCGCGCCAAGCTCGCCAACGACCTCAACGCCGACCTGCTGCTCTCGATTCACCTCGACGGCAACGACAGCCCAGCGGCGCACGGTGTGGCGACCTACCACTACGGCACGTCGGACGGCGTGGTGTCCACGGTCGGCGAACGCCTCGCCGGGCTCGTCCAGCGCGAGATCGTGGCGCGTACGAGCCTGCAGGACTGCCGTACCCATGCGAAGTCCTGGGATCTGTTACGCCTGACGCGCATGCCTGCGGTACGGGTCGATCTCGCGTACCTGACGTCGCCGGTCGACCGCGAACGACTCGTACAGGCCGCGTTCCGGGACCGGCTCGTGGAGGCGATGATCGCCGCCGTTCAGCGCATGTACTTCCCGATCGAGCAGGACGTGAAGACCGGCTCGATCGACGTGTCGGCGCTGCGAGCCGCACAGCCTACCGGAGCGCGATAGCGCGATTGCTGGTCGAAGCGCGATTGCTGGTCGAAGCGCGATTGCTGGTCGAAGCGCGATTGCTGGTCGAAGCGCCTGGACCTCCGGTCGGCGCACCGTCCCTGATTGTGACACGGAACGGTGGTGCGGAACGATCGTGGGATGTTGCGCCGGCGTGCGCACGTCAACGGGCGGCTAGATGCGGGGAACCGCGACGCGCTGCGTTGACCGGGTCGCTGGACGCACCGGACGCAGGATCGACTCCGGGTTCATCGACCCGAGCAGCTTCTCCAGCGCGTATTCCACGTCGGACTTCCACGACAGGGCGGTACGCAGTTCCAGGCGCAGCCGGGGGTACTTCGGGTGTTGACGTACCGTCTTGAAGCCGACCGCGAGGAAGAAGTCCGCCGGCGCGAGACACCGCCCCGACTGACCTAGACCAACCTCGACATCGCGGCGGGTCTCACTCACTTCGCCGCGGGCCTCGCGAGCACGCTCACCGCGCTCAGGGCGCTCGCCGCGCTGCCCGCCGCCGCGCGCGTCGCCCCGGACGTCATCGTTCCGAGCGTCGCCGAACGCTTCGATGGCGCGAATGCCGCGCTTCGTCATGTCTCGTGCGACGCCCTGAATCAGCATGCGTCCGAGGCCGCCGCCGGCGAACGCACCGACCACGTGCGCGGTCATAAGCAGCGCGGCGTCCGGCGACACTGGTGACGTCGGGAATGCCATGGATCGGGGCACGTACGCCGGCGGAGCGAACATCGCGAACCCGGCCGGCATGCTGTCAACGTAGATGAGCTTGCCGCACGAACCCCACTCGAGCAGGGTCTGCGAGACCCACGCCTCCTTCTCCAGCCCGGGATCTCCGGTCGCGCACGCGCGCTGGGCGGATACCGGATCGAGTTCCCAGTAGACGCAATCCCGGCACGGCCGGGGAATGTCCTCCAGCGTGTCCAGTGTGAGATTGACAAGGCGTCGAGACACGTGACCGTCTCCTGGGACTGCGTGGGGCCGGGCATTGGCATCCGTACCCCTCGGCTGATCATCGTACCTGGGAATTCATGCCGGCGCGGCCGGGCTGACAGGCTACGATCGGCGCGCCGGACGGCGCCAACGACGACGCGAACCGCTGCGACACACGGCCACTAGAGCCCGCGACGTCGCGCTCGACAGGAACGCGAGGAGGCACCGGCGCATGACCAGCGGCACGACGCTCGACGACTTCACCGATCGCTACGCCCGGCGCATGCGCGGCATGGCGGCGTCCGAGATCCGAGCGCTGTTCTCCGTCGCGAACCGTCCCGAGGTGGTGTCGCTCGCCGGTGGGTCGCCGTACGTCGCCGCGCTGCCGCTCGACGCGGTCGGGGCGATGCTGGGCGAGCTCGGTGCTGTGCACGGCGCCACCACCTTGCAGTACGGCATCGGCCAGGGCGACGCGACGCTCCGGGAACGCATCTGTGACCTGATGACATTGTCAGGCATCGATATCTCTAACGGCGCTTCCCCGGACGATGTGGTGGTGACTGTCGGCGGCCAACAGGCGATCGACCTCATCAGCCGAGTGTTCCTAGACCCGGGCGACGTCGTGCTGGCCGAAGGTCCGAGCTACGTTGGCGCACTGGGTGTGTTCCAGGCCGCCGAGGCCGACGTGGTGCACGTACCCATGGACGGTCATGGCCTGATCCCCACGGCGCTGTCTGAGGCGATCGCAGCCGTCGCGGCCGCCGGCAAGCGCGCGAAGTTCCTCTACACGGTGCCAGCGCACCAGAATCCGGCCGGCGTCACGCTGCCGGCCAAACGGCGTGACGAGATCCTCGCGATCTGTCAGTCGGCCGGGCTGCTGATCGTCGAGGACGATCCGTACGGCCTGCTCGGCTTCGACGGTGAGGACGCTTCCGACGGCACCGCAGGCAACAGCACCGCTGGCGACGGTCGACCGCTTGCCGCGTTCCGCTCTCGCAGTCACGACGGCGTCATCTACGTCAGCACGTTCTCCAAGACGTTCGCGCCAGGGCTCCGCGTCGGATGGATCCTCGCACCCCACGCGGTGCGCGAAAAGCTGGTCATCGCGTCCGAAGCTCAGATCCTCTGCCCGAGCGCGTTCGCTCAGGCCGCCGTCGCGACCTACCTCGGCGAGATGCCGTGGCGGCAGCAACTCAAGACGTTCCGAGAGGTGTATCGGGAGCGACGAGATGTCGCTCTCAGCGCGCTTCGAGATCTGATGCCGGTTGGCACGCGGTGGACCGTGCCGTCCGGCGGCTTCTACATCTGGCTGACGCTTCCCGACGGTCTGCACTCGAAGGACATGCTGCCGCGGGCCATCGCGGAGCGGGTCGCCTACGTGCCGGGCACCGGGTTCTACGCGGACGGCACCGGCGGCGCGCACCTCCGGTTGTGTTACTCGTTCCCGCCGCCGGACCGGATCCGTGAGGGCGTCCGCCGGCTGGCCGCGGTGATCGAGCAGGAGATGGCGGTCCGGTCAGTCTTCGGCGTGGCGGCGACCGCGCCGGACGAAACCACCGTCAACTGGCCGCCGGCCGACCGCTCGTCGCGTGGATTCCGCGCCGCGGACACGCCAGGCCCGGAGACGCCATGACCTCCGCCGGAACCACGCCCGCACGAAGCAGTGGTACGGGGACGGAACCGCGCGTACTCGTCCTTGCCGGCGGCCTCTCGTACGAGCGGGACGTTTCGCTCCGCTCCGGTCGACGCGTGCTCGACGCGCTCCGTGGCGCCGGCGTCGACGCCGTCATCCGGGACGTTGACGCGTCGCTGCTGCCGTCGTTCACCAACGATCCACCAGACGCGGTCGTCATCGCGCTGCACGGCGCCGCCGGCGAGGACGGTTCACTGCAGGCGGTGCTCGACTTGTGCGGCATTCCGTACGTCGGCGCCGACGCCCGCGCGGCACGACTGGCATGGGACAAGCCGACTGCCAAGTCCGTGCTCCGCGAGGCGGGCATCGACACACCGGACTGGGTTGCGTTGCCACAAGAGCGCTTCACCGAGCTCGGTGCGGCTGGCCTCCTCGACGGCGTGCTCGACCGTTTCCCGCCACCGGTCATGGTCAAGCCCGCTCAGGGCGGGTCGGGTCTGGGTACGTCGGTGGTGCGCGAGGCGAGCGCGCTCGCCACCGCCATGGTCGGATGCTTCGCGTACCACCCGACCGCGCTTATCGAGCCGTACGTCACCGGGATGGATGTCGCGGTGAGCGTGGTGGACTTGGGCGACGGTCCCATCGCGCTGCCGGCGGTCGAGATCGTCGCGCGGGATGGCGTTTACGACTACGCGGCCCGCTACACCGCCGGACTGACCACCTGGCACGCGCCGGCGAGGCTGGACGCGGACACGGCGGCTCGAGTCGGGCGCGTGGCGCTGGACGCGCACCGGGCGCTCGACCTGCGGGACCTATCGCGCATCGACGTGATCGTCGACGAGAGCGGTCAGCCGTGGGTCATCGAGGCGAGCGTGGCGCCCGGCATGACCGACACGTCGCTGCTGCCGATGTCCGTCGCCGCGGCCGGCCTCGAACTCGGCAAGACACTGGCGACGCTCGTCGATCGGGCGATCAACCGCCGGCGATGACCGCTCGACTGTGTCGTCCCCGGAACCCTGGGGTCGCGTGGGGTCCAGCGTGCCGCTCGGTCGATGCCGCGTCCGGTCGATGCCGCCTGGTCGATGACCCGTTAGCGCGAGTCTGACGCGAGGTCGTAGTCCGGGTCGTCGTCTGCCACGCGCTCGGCAGGGTCACGAGTCGCGACGAAGCGGCCACTCGGCGCCCGACCGACGCGCGCGCGATTCGGCTGGGCGGGAATGCGTACGGTCGGTGCGCCGGCGCCAGCGACGTCACCGTCGGCGATCTCGTCACCGTCCTCGGCAGCGTTGTCCGACGCTGCGGCGCTGCCCGCATTCGCGGTCTGGGTGCTCGCGGCTCCGGTCTCCGTCTCGCCGGACGCGGCGGGGCCGGCTGGCGCCTGCCCGCCCCCGGCATTTGCCGTCGCTGTCGACGCTGACGTCGGCGCCTGGGCGGGCGCGCCGGCCGCAACGACCGGTGCAACCGCGCCGTCCACCGTGTCACCAGACTCGGGCGTTCCGGCGGTAGCGGATCCATCGGTGGCGTGGCTCGTGTTCGTGTTGGCCGGTGCGGCGCGCTCCTGCTCCGCCTCGGCGTGACCGTCTCCATCGGACGCGGCGGCGGCAGTCGGCCCGGCCGCGGGCGCTGGCGCCTGCATCGCCGCGACACTCGCGAACGTGCTCGGCGCATGCCACTCAATGCGTGGCGGTTCGATCAACGCACGACCGCCGAACTCCTCAAGCCACGCGGCGATGTGTGCGAGGTTCACCCGCCACTCCGGCTCGGACACCGGCTCGAGGATCTCGTCCCACATTGCAAGGAATGGGCCGCGGAGTTGGAGCCGCCCGGCCGGGCGGCCGAGGAACCATAGATGCAGGTGTGCCGAGCCATCCCCCCAACGGTTCACATGAACCTGCGCAACCTCGTCCAACGAGCGAATCGCCCGCTCGAGCCGCACGGTCATCACGCCAAGCTCGGCGGCCAGCAGGTTCGGCAGATCCCCCAGATCCAAGTGCGACCGCGACTCGAGAATCAGCACCATCGGCAGTCCGGTGGGCGCGTCCGTCGCGCGGACGCGCCAGCGGTCACTCACCCAGATGTACGCGTCGTCGGTCGCGGCACAGGCGACGCACGACGACGGTTCCTCGCCCTCACGTGGCGGCTCGATCGCGACCGGCGGATCCAACCGCTTGACGCGCAGCTGGCCCTCAAGCGGAAAGCTCGGTGACTTGGTGAAGGAAGGAAGAGGGATGGGGGTTTCGGCCACAGAGGAGACGATAGTCCGGCCGGACCTGGCTGTCGCCCCTCCTTCGGTTCCACGTGAAACGGCGGACGACCCGGCGCGTACGCGGGCATGCGTGGCCCCGTCATCCACAGGGCACAGGGCAGATAACCGTGCATAGACCACTACGACGGCATGCCCTGTGGATAACTTCTGTGGATTCTCGCGATCACAATCAGCGACACGCGAGCGTTGATCGATGCCGTCTGACGTCGCCGCGCCAGTCCATTCGGTGCCACCCGGGCGCCCGACTGCGGCGGGTCAATGTTTCACGTGAAACCGTCCCTTGTGGTCGTACCGGTCCCGGTGTCCGTCGCCGTGGAGTCGGACGGCTCGACCGGCCTCACGGCCACTGAGGCGATCGCACACAACCACAACGCGTACCTATGGATAAAGTAACGGGCCGACCGCGTGTCGCGGCCGACCCGTTCATGCGTGGTGCGGACTACTCGTCTTCGACGCCGAAGATTCCGACGATCCGCTCGAGATCGTCGACGCTGCCGAACTCGATGACGATCTTGCCCTTGGTCCGGCCGACGTCAATCTTCACGCGGGTGTCGAAGCGATCCGACAGCCGCTCGGCGAGCTCGGCCATCGCGCGCGGTACGGCGGTCTGCCGTCGCCGCGTTGGTGCGGCCCGACTGGTGTCGCCGGCACCGGCAACCTGTACGAGTTCCTCCGTCGCGCGCACCGACAGGCCCTCCGCGACGATGCGGGTGGCGAGCGCCTCTTGCTCGGTCGGGTCGTCCAGCGCGAGCAATGCACGCGCGTGGCCGGCGGATAGCACGCCCGCGGCGACCCGACGTTGCACCGGAGTCGGGAGGTTCAACAGGCGGATCGTGTTGGAGATGAGCGGGCGGCTCCGACCAATACGGCGCGCGAGTTCGTCGTGCGTCGCGCCGAACTCCTCAAGCAGCTGTTGGTAGGCGGCCGCCTCTTCGAGCGGGTTCAGGTTCGCGCGGTGGATGTTCTCCAGCAACGCGTCGCGCAGCATCGCGTCGTCTCGAGTGTCACGAACGATCGCCGGAATGAGCTGTCGGCCGATCGCCTGCGCCGCGCGCCAGCGCCGCTCACCCATCACGATCTCGAACTTGTCGAGGCCGGTTTCGCGAACCACGATCGGTTGGAGGAAACCGACCGACTCGATCGACTGCCGCAGCTCGTCGAGCGCCGCCTCGTCGAAGTTCTGCCGCGGCTGCTTGGGGTTCGGCACAATCGAGTCCACCGGGATCTCGGCGAACCGCGCACCCGGCACCGGCGCGAGTTGGTTGGCGTGGGCGTCGGAACGGCTGCCACCGGTGCCCGGTTCGGCCCCTGCGTCGCCCTCGGCCGGCGGCGGAGCGGTCGGGATCAGCGCGCCGAGGCCGCGACCGAGACCCCCGCGAGGCTTGCTCATGCGCCTACGCCTTCCATTCGCGCGCCACGCATGGCGATCTCCTGGGCCGCCTCGAAGTAGCTCACCGCGCCTCGCGAACCGGGGTCGTACGTCATGACGGACTGGCTGTAGCTAGGCGCCTCGGACACCCGTACGTTTCGCGGAATGACCGATCGGAGCACCTTGTCGCCGAAGTGCGCGCGGACATCCTGCTCGACGAGATCGGCGAGCCGGGTACGCCGGTCGTACATGGTCAGCAGCACCGTGGAGATATCGAGCGCCGGGTTCAAGTGAGACTTCACGAGAGCAATGTTGCTCGTGAGCGCCTGAACGCCCTCCAGCGCGTAGTACTCGCACTGGATCGGAATCATGACCTCGCGCGCCGCCACGAGCGCGTTGACCGTGAGCAGGCCGAGCGACGGTGGGCAGTCGATGAATATGTAGTCATATTCGGCCCTCGACGCCTGGAGCGCGCGAGCGAGACGTGATTCACGTGCCACCACGGACACCAGCTCGATCTCGGCACCAGCGAGATCGATGGTGGCCGGCACGCACGAGAGATTCGGGATGCCGTCCACGGGCTGTGTCACCGATTCGAGTGACGCGCCCTCGATGAGGCAGTCATAGACGTCGGGTACGCCAGCGTGATGCGGCACATTCACGCCAGTGGACGCGTTGCCCTGTGGGTCGAGATCGATGACGAGCACCCGGTTGCCGTGGAGGGCGAGCGCCACCGCGATGTTCACCGCGGTGGTCGTCTTTCCGACGCCGCCCTTCTGATTGGCGACGCACATGATTCGCCGCCGAACCGGTCGCGGCATGGTGATTTCGCCGCTCGGATTCAGGATCTCCACGGCCCGCCTCGCCTCCTGTGCCAGGGGTGGGTCATCGATTTCACGTGACACGTCAGCGTCAGCCATCCTCGCCCCTGTCTCGTACCTCGAGCCGGTCCGGACGTCGCCTCACGGGTTCGCCGCACACCGCCTCGTCACACCGTGCGCTCTGGCCACACAGTGCGGAATCGCCACCATACAACGCGCCGGACTCACGTGGCGGAACACTCAACCGCCCCATCCACATCACGCGCTCACTCCCGCATCGCCCACCCTCCGCCGGAGCCGGCGAATCCGCCGCACGCCTCTATCCGCCAGTGTCCGTCGCCACACCCAAATTGGCACGACGCCCTGCCGCACGACGAAACCCGCCACCATCGGGCCCGCGCCGGGACACCGACCACAGCTCGGCACACGCGACGTCCAGTCTCGCGGCCGGCCGCATCTATTCATACCGACGTTCGGCCGGACTAGTCCACCGCCGTCGCCGTGGTTCGCAAACCGAGGGTGTTGCCGGCGCCGATCGGGGGCTGTACAGCGGCCGACCGTGAGACGTACCTCAGCGCCCGCGACGACCACGTCGCTCCGCCCGGCGGCCATCGGACACGGTGGGAGCCACTCCCCGTTCCCGGATCACCTCGATCGTGACCGTCGGCTCGGGAAGCGTTCCGTCGCCGTACCGATGGATCGTCGGATCGCCACCGCCGGCCCGGGTGACGGCCTCTCGGTGCGCAGTGACCTCGTCGCTGGCGGAAATGCCCTTCATCGCCACGAGCCGACCACCGACGGCAAGGAGCGGCAGGCACCACGCGGCCAACCGATCGAGTGCCGCAACGGCCCGAACCGTTACTACGTCGGCTGGTTTCACGTGAAACATCGTCGGGCGCGCGGCAATCTCTTCCGCCCGACCGCGAATCACGTCGATGCGCGACCCAATGCCCAACCGATCGAGGATGTCGGAGAGGAATGCGGTGCGCCGCAACAATGGTTCGACCAGCACCACGTGAATGTCCGGCCGCACCAACGCAAGCACGATGCCCGGGAGCCCGGCACCGGAGCCGACGTCGATCACGTACGCCTCGTGTGGCAACGCCCGTTCGATCGCCGCACAGTTCAGCAAATGCCGATCCCAGATCCGGCCGGCTTCGCGAGGGCCGATGACGCCGCGCAGCACCCCGTCGGTCGCGAGGAGAGACGCGTACCGCTCTGCGAGGTCCATCCGGTCGCCGAAGTAGAACTCGGCCGCCGCACGCAACGAGCGCGGCGCGACGGCGAACTCGTTGATAGATCCCGGGTTGTCGCTCGGTGAAACGGAGGACGGCGGTCCCGCCCCCGACGGCGGTCCCGCCCCCGACGGCGAACCCGCAGACCGCGAACCCGCAGACGAAGATTCCGACGGCGACCGCGAACCCGCGGCGGACGAAGACATGGCTCGCAGCCGCGCGGACCGAGACCCCTCCGGCGTGGACTGCGAATCCGTTGGAGCCGGCGACCCCGCCGACGGCGAGGTGGCGTCTCGGTCTGACTCAGAACCTCGCGCGGTCACACCGGGTGGACGACGATGCGGCGATGCGGCTCGACACCCTCCGACTCGCTTTCCACGCCCGCGGTCGCGTTGATCACGTCGTGCACGCACTTGCGCTCGAACGCGTTCATCGCCTCGAGTCGCACGGGCTCGCCGTGCTGCTTGACTCGCTCGGCGGCGTTTTTCGCGATCGCCACCAACTCCTTGCGACGCGTCTCGCGATAACCGCCGACATCGAGCAGGAGTCGCGACGGCGACCCGGTCTGCCGGTAGATCGCCAACCTAGTGAGCTCCTGCAGCGCCTCTAGCGTCGCGCCACGTTGTCCGACCAACGTGTCCAGGCGCTCCCCGACAACCTCCACCACGGGTCGCCCCGCTTGCACGACCTCGTCGATGTCACCGTCGTAGTCGAGGATGTCGAGCAGGCCCTCCACGTAGTCCGCGGCCACCTCGCTCTGCGCGAACAACTCGCTGTCGCTGCTGCTCCGTTCGGTCTCCGTGCCAGCTTCGGCATCGGACACGGGGGGCGTACTGGTGTCGGTCACGTTGTCATCTCCGTTGTGCTCACCGTTCCGGTAGCCCCGGCTCGTCGGGCTGGCTCCACACCATCTCGCCCCGGGGACGCCTGCATATCAGGCGACTCCGCTCTGCCACCGCTTGAGGCGCGCCGACACCGCCCGTACCGGATTGGTGAGTTCATCCATCCGGTACGGGCGGCCGTCGCGTCAACTCGACAGCCGCTTCGCGGCGTTGCCCTTCTTTGGGTTGGTCGGCTTCGCACCGACCTTGGGCGGCGCGACCGTTGGCTTTGCAACCGGCGCGCCGTTGGTGACGGGCTTGCCGTTCTTCACATTACGGGCACCAGCCTTCGCAGGTCCGGGCTTCCCCTGAGCAGGCCCACGTTGCGCCGGACCACGTTGCCCTTGGCTGCGCTGTGCTGCGCCGCGCTGCGCGGCGCCACCCTGCGCCTCCTCGGCCTTCTTGTGGCCGAACAACTTACCCACTCCGATGCTGGTGTCCACGTTCACCGGCGGTGGGAACTTGCGCAGCACGTATTGCTGCTGGCCGAGCGTGAACACGTTCGTCGTCACCCAGTAGATGACCACGCCGATCGGGAAGAACGTGCCGGAGAACAGCAGACCGGCCGGGACGCCGTAGAGCATCAGCTTCTGGATCATCCGCTGGTTCTGATCCGTCGACCAGCCGGTCTTCTTGATCATCTGGTACTGCGTGAGGAACGTCGTGACAATCATGATCACCACGAGCAGCGCGGTGACTAGCCAGACGTTCGCCTGAGTCGACCCGAGGCCGACGATGTCGACCTTGCTCGACCGGAACGCGGCCGAGATCGGCGCACCGAACAACTTCGCGGTCGAAGCGCTCTCGAACTGATCCGTCGTCCAGCCGTAGAGCTGCTGACCGTGGACCGACATGCTCGGCTTGAGGTGGCGCAGCACGTGGAACAGACCGATGAACACCGGGATCTGCACGACCAGCGGCAGGCAACCCATCAACGGGTTGGCGTTCTCCTCTTTCATCAGCTCCATCTGCGCGCGCTGCAGACCTTGCCGATCGTTCTTGTATTGCTCGCGGAGTTTCGCGATCTGTGGCTGCAGCGCCTGCATGGCCCGCTGCGATTTGATCTGCTTGACGAAGACCGGGAAGAGGATGACGCGGATGGTGAGCACCAGGAAGACGATCGCGAGGATCCAGTCCCAATTCGTGCCGAGCCAGTCACCGACGCCGATCGCGTGCCAGAGCGAGTGCCACTTCAGCAGGATCCAGGAGATCCCCGTGTAGATCCATCCCATCATGGCGCTGTCTGACTCCGTTTTCCGTGTGCTCGCCGGGCCGGCACGGGGTCGTACCCGCCCCGGTTAAAGGGTTGGCAGCGCAGCAGCCGCCAGGTTGCAAGACCGAGGCCACGCAGCACGCCGTGCGTGGATATCGCCTCAACGGCGTACGCACTGCATGACGGGTAGAACCGGCATCGCGCCGGCAATGCCGGGCTTATCCAACGACGGTACGCGATGATGGGCCACAACAGCACACGGGCAACCGGCCCGACAGTCGTGCCGTGGTCGTGCACCGCCGCGCCGGCACTGGGCGGCACGGCAGGCGTGTCGATCGTCACGTCGCCCTCCGCCCGGTCGGATCGCGGCTTGCGGCCGCGAGTGCCCGATCAAGATCATAAGCGAGCGACTCGTACGGTTGGGTCGCCGCTAGCGGAAGCGCGCGCACGACGATGTCCGTCCCGGCCGGCAGCGCGGCGAGACGGGGACGGATGAGATGCCGCAGTCGCCGGCGAACCCGATTGCGCACCACGGCGCCACCGACCGCTCGAGAAACGACGAATCCGGCACGCGATGGGCGTTGCGGCTCATCGGAACGTACCGGATTGGGGGTGTGCCCGGCATTGGGGGAATATGCCGAATTGGCGAGGTGTATCACGATTGACCCGCGCGCCGACCGGCGGCCGCGCGCGACCGTGGTGGCGAAGTCACCACGGTTCCGCAGGCGTTCGGCGGCAGCCAGCATGTCGGCGGACCCGAGCCGGCCTCAGACCGACAGGCGTGCGCGACCCTTGGCCCGGCGTGCCGAGAGGATCGCGCGACCGGCGCGCGTGCGCATGCGCAGCCGGAAGCCGTGGGTCTTCGCGCGTCGGCGGTTGTTCGGCTGGTACGTGCGCTTGCTCACGTTGGGCACTCCGTCTTCGTCTCGCCGTCGCGCACGGCGACGAACTGGCACAGCAAGGTGGGTCGGGTGTCACGTTGGCGTTCCTGGCGCCGATGTCAGTCGCAAGCGTCGACATCGGGTCGGGCGGACCGGTCGAGTTCACCCATGGGATGGGGGACCCGGCATAGCAATACCCGGTCGCGGACCCCGAATCGTTACAGACAGGGTCTGAACAACCAATCCAGCGTACGCGGACGGGCGGAGAGCGTCAAAACAGACGTTTGTTCGTTGGTTCTGTGGCACGCCCTTACAAGCACCCTGCCGATCAATCCACCGACATGTCCATCCGACCGGACGGCCGGCGGAGGCGTCCGGAAGCCTGCCGGGTGTACCGCGGCAACCGGCCAATCACGGGCCGCGCGCCACACGCCGGGCGACCCCGGCTGAGCGGCGCACTCGATGATCCGATCATGTGGACAACGAGAGCCGTCCTGTGGATGACGGTTGAGTCGTTGTGGATATCGCTGTTACGGTGCCGGTCTATTCGACATAACCGACGACGTACATGTGCCCCAGAACCGTACAACGCGGTCAACACGCTCGGTAACTGTGATCGCTGGCCATATGGCCTGCTGAGCCATGATGCGCGGGGGTGGGCGGCGCGTGTCAACGGAGATCATGCCGATACACAGGGTGTGGATAACTTGTGGACGGATCTTCGCTGGTCAGCGCCGGTTAACAAGGTGAGGCACCGCACAT
>DASTMZ010000157.1:0-9824 GCA_035713725.1 Micromonosporaceae bacterium | reverse complement strand
GCTGCGGGTACGGGTGGTCAACGTGGTGGATCCGATGCGCCTTCAATCGGCGAGTGAGCATCCGCACGGCATGCCCGACGGCGAGTTCGACGCGATCTTCACGACCGACCGGCCGGTCATCTTCGCCTATCACGGCTACCCATGGCTGATCCACCGACTCACGTACCGGCGGGCCGGACACCACAACCTGCATGTGCGCGGGTACAAGGAGGAGGGCACCACCACCACACCGTTCGACATGCTGGTACGCAACGACATGGACCGCTTCCACCTCGTCATCGACGTCATCGACCGGGTACCCGGACTCGCACGCAAGGCCGCCACGCTACGCCAACAGATGATCGACAAGCTGGGCGAGCACAACGACTACGTGCGCCGCACGGGCGAGGACCTTCCGGAAGTACGCGACTGGGTTTGGCCCGACTACTGAGGGGGCAACCATGGCCACTCGCACGCCATCCATGATCGCTACGGAGCGACAAACGTTGTTCGTCTTGCGCCCGCGAGACATCGCGGGGCGACACTGGCATCCGGTGCCGGGTTGTCCGGGCGTCGACCACACCGAACTCTGGCGCCGGGGTGACTTCGTGCACAGCCTTGTGCGGTATCAACCGGAGTCTCGAACACCGGGACGTCCGCACATGGCGGCGTACCATCACCTGTGGGTGATCTCCGGCGCCGCCGCGATCGCCGGGCGATATGTCACCGCCGGCTCGTACCTGGTGATTCCGCCCGGGGTGGCGCACACCGTCAGCGACGTCGGCGCGGATGGCTGCCTGATGCTCCAGATCCACCGCCCGCTGGAGGGATTCGACATCCCAGGCACGGATCCAGCCTGAGAGCGGAGACAATGGACACCGACCCGGTTCAACCGGGTCGGTGTCACGACGCAACGGCGGCTCGGGCTCGCGCCCGGGAAACGTAGTCGACTACGCCGGGAACTTAGCCAGGATATTCCGCAACTCGGACACGAATCGCAACGACGCGTCATGATCGCGTTGCCAAACGTTGCGGCCGAAGATGAGGCCGGTGGCCCCCGCCTGCATCGACTGCAGCGCCTTGTCGAACATGGCTTGGTCGCCCGCCCGGCTGCCGCCCGACACGAGCAGCATCGTGCGACCGGCCGCGAGCACCACCTCGTCGATCGCATGCTGACTAGTGAAATCGCCATCGTAGGCGGCCGGCACACCGGTGCGCTTCTCCGGGTGCGGGAAGTTCACCTTGACGACGTCGGCGCCGAGCTCGCTGGCGACCCTCGCGGCGTAGTGCACCGCGTAGAACGAATCCTTGCCACCCTTGGCTTCGATCGCCGAGCCACGCGGATACGCCCACACGATCAGCGGCATCCCGTACCGCTGAGCGTCCTCGCGCACCGTGTGGAACTGCGCGTAGTCGGCCTCGGCGGCGGGCGTGCCGACGTAGAGGGTGTAACCCACCGCGTCGGCGCCCAGGCGTACCGCGTCCGCGACCGACGCATGCAACGGTGACAGCGCGTTCCAGTCACTGGGAATGTCCGTCTTCGCGTTCAGCTTCAGGACGAGCGGCACTTGCCCCGCGTACTCCCAATAGAACTTCTCGGCCAGTCCGATCTGAAGGACGACTCCATTGAATCCGCCCTCGGTAGCCAGGCGGAGGATGTAACGCGGATCGGTAGCCGCGGGGTTGGCGAAGAAATCCCGTGGTCCGTGCTCGAATCCCTGGTCGTACGGGAGAAACAGTGCGGTACCGTTGCCGAGCCCGAACTGGAACAGAATGCGATGCAGACGGGCCTTCTTGCCCGCACTCAGACCGCACTCCGCGAGCGGAAACCTGTCGACCATGACGACCTCCACAATGATCACGGCAATCGCGGCCCGGTTCCATCACCGGTGACCAGGACTGCTCCTAGCTTCACGGTCGCCGGGCATCCGGACATCCTCCAGGGGCAAAGGTCCCCGTTCCGCGTCGACGGTCCCGCTCCGGGTGATGACATGTGGAGCGGGACCAAAGGCCCTGAGGCCCAGGGCACAACCGGCACTTACCCGTCCGGCCCGGTAGCGCGAGGCTGATGACCATGGCAACGCTCCGCGATATCCTGCAGCGCTTCCGGCCGTCTGGTGCACCGGGCGCCGCAGGGGCCGCCGCGGTCCCCGCTGACCGTCGTGCTCGCGCGGAGGCCGAGCTCGAACCGGTGTTCGCCGCCCTCGCGCCGACGGTGGCCAGGTGCGCCGAGATCCGCCGCGTCGGCGCAGCTCTGGCCGCGGGACACACTGCCAGGGCGACCCAGCACGCGGATGCCATCCTCGCCGATGCAACTCGCGCCGAGTCCGGCGAGCGTGCCGACGCGGGCGCTCGGGTTCGCGCGAGCCTCGCCGCGGAGTTCGCCGCGATCGACGCGGCGGCGGCACGGGAGTCGGATCAGGTTCGCCGCCACGCCGACGCGGTCATGTCACAGCTGGTGGATCGCGCCGTCGAGCGGTTCCGTGGCTGCATCGCCGATCTCGACCGCAACGCGGCCGGCGATCGGACGGCGCAACGATGAACGCCGCCTGGGTCGCTGGCAGCGTCCGCTCGGTCGCGCTCGCCCGGCGCCGTCTCGACCGCGATGGCGTCCGCGAAATCGCCGCCAGCTCCTCGTCGAGCGCGGCGATCGCGTCGGTCGCCCGGTCATCGTACGGACACGACGTACGCGCCGAATTCGATCTCGCCGACGCGGAGCACGCCGTCGCCGCAACGGTGCTGTGGAACGCGCGAGTCCTGGCCGGCTGGTTGCCCGCGGCCGGCGTCACGCAGCTGCGTCTGTTGGCCGGCTGGTTCGAGGTCGCCAATGTCGACACGCACATGGACACACTCGACACCGTCTCTCCCGCCACACCTGCGCCGATGTTTCAACTTGGCCATCTGGCGACCGCCTGGCCGCATCTGGCGACAACCGGCTCGATCGCCGACCTGCGAGCCGCACTGGCCGCTTCCGCGTGGGGGGACCCGGGCGCCGGCACCTCGCGCGACATCTCACTGTTCATGCGCCTGTCGTGGGCGGATCGCGTGGCATCCGGCGTCCCGCTGGCGCGCCCGTGGGCCGCCGGGGCTGCCGCGCTCGTGGTGGCACGCGAGCGTTTCGCCGCCGGCCGCGCACTGCCGGCCGCGGCCGCCGCCCGGGCACGACGGCTGCTCGGCGCGTCGCACGCCGGCACCACCACCCTGGACGACTTCACCCGATCCTTGCCGGCGGAGTCACGCTGGTCATTGTCGGGCCTCACCGAACCGACCGACCTGTGGCGGGCCGAAGCCCGGTGGTGGGGTCGGTTGCACCGTGACGGCGCGACGCTGTTGCGCCGCAGTGGTGTCGGCCCACACCGCCCGCTCGGCGCCGCGGCCCTGCTCGCCGCCGACGCCTGGCAGACCGCCGTGGCCCTGCAGATCGCCGGACATGGCGGCGGCGGGCGGGAGGTCCTCGATGAAGGCGCGTAGGCGTGCCGAGCACCCGGGCCCGGTCACGATGTCGCGGGTCGCGATCGTCGCGCCCGTGGCGTCGCTGCGCGACGCGCTCGCCCGGGTCGCCGACGCCGGAACGGTAGAACTCGAGCGGGTGAGTTCGGCCGCCGACGTCGCGCCCGGCGAGGCCACGCAGCGGCTGCGGCATCTGAGCCCGGCCCCGGCCCGCCTCACGCTGGGCGAGCCCGACCTCGTGGCGTGGGAACGCGCCGGGCGTGCGGACCTGCTTGCGGGCGAAGCAGAAGTCGCGTCGTACGTCGCCGACGCGGTCGTGCGCGACGGAGTGGCAGCGATCCTTGGTTGGATGCCGTCGAGCGAGATCCGCGAGCTGTCGAAGCGGTTGGCGCGGGTTGGCGCGGCCGTCGCGCCGTTGTCGATCCCGCGCGGCACGCTCCCGCCGACGCCACCGTTGCCGGGCGCGGTCCGCGCGTCGTTCGCCCCGCTCGTGCGCACCTACGCGACGGTGCCGTACGGCGATCTCGACCCCACGCTTCTCGCCGGCCTCGCATACCTCGTCATGTTCGGCGCGATGTTCGGCGATGTCGGCCATGGCGCACTCGTTCTCCTCGGCGCGCTGCTGCTACGACTCGGCCGGGTGAGCCGCTTTGCGAAGCTGCGCCCGTATTGGCGGTTCATCGCCGGCGCGGGCATCTCGGCCATGGTTTTCGGCGTGCTGTACGGAGAGTGCTTCGGACCGACCGGTCTCGTGCCGACGGCCTGGCTCGCACCCATGGACCATCCGGTGTCGCTGCTTGTCGCCGGCATCGGCGCGGGCGTCGTCCTCCTCGGTGGCGCGTACGCCATCGGCACCGTGAACCGAGTTCGCGAGGGCGGTTGGTCGCGGGCGCTCTATGCGCCGTCCGGAATCGCCGGTAGTGCGGTGTTCCTCGCCGCCGGCCTCGCGGTCGCCTCGTGGCGCTTTGGAGCGGCGTGGCTCGGCGCGGTCGCGGCGGCGCTCGCGCTCACCGGTCTCGGCCTGGCGTTCGCGGGCTTGTTCAACGCGGCGGGCGGCGGTGGCGACGGAGCCCTACAGGCGGCCGTCGAGTTGTTCGACCTCGTGGTGCGGCTGGGCGCGAACGTGGTCTCGTTCGCTCGCCTCGCCGCGTTCGGGCTCACACACGCCGTCATCGGCTGGATCGTCTGGACCGCGACGGTCGGCCTCTGGCACCGGGGCGCGCTCGGAGTGGCCGCCGCGATGCTGGTCTTCGTGCTCGGCAACGCATTGGCGCTGACACTCGAGGCACTCGTCGTCGGCGTACAGGCCCTCCGCCTGGAGTACTACGAGCTGTTCTCGCGGGTCTTCGAACGCGAAGGTCGACCGTTCCGGCCCTGGCACGTGCCTGTCGAACCGCTGGTCGCTACGCCGGATTCGACCCGGTCGGGCGATGCGTCAGCGAAGCTGGGCGTGCCGCGTGTGCACGCCGTCTCGAAAGGGGAAGTCTCATGACCGCCTGGCTGATCGCGTTGCCCGCGCTGGTGGGCGGCGCCGCGTTTGCCGCCGCCGTGATGCGAAGGCGCGGCCGCGGCGGTGTACGCATCCTCACCGCCGTCAATGCCGTGCTGATCGTCGCGGCGATCGCGCTCGCCGCGATCGCGTTCACCGGAGATGCCGCGTCGGCCGCCGCTCCGAGCACTACCTCGCCCGGCGCGGGAGGCATGGCGTTACTGGCCGCGGCGATCGCGGTCGCCGGATCGTCGATCGGCGCCGCCATCGCCGTCGCGTACACCGGCGCGGCCGCACTCGCAGCGATGAGCGAACGCCCGGAGATGTTCGGCCGTGCGATGGTCATCGTCGGCCTCGCGGAGGGCATCGCCATCTACGGGCTGATCGTGTCGATCATCTTGATCGGCAAGGCCTGACCATGTCGCGCGTCGCCGTGATCGGCGCCCGACCCGCGGTCGAGGGCTACCGGCTCGCCGGCGCACTGGTTCGGATCGCCGACGATCCCAATGCGGTCCGCGACGCGGTCGCGACGTTACCCGACGATGTCGCCGTTCTGATCCTCACGCGGGACGCGGCAGCCGCGTTGCCCGCGGACCACGACGCATCCGACTGGCCGCTTCGGGCGGTGCTGCCATGACAGTCTTGTCATCCGATCTCGGCGCGTCTCTGGCTGCTGCGCAGGATGCGCTGCACTGCGCCGCGCTGCGCGATGCGGCGGCGGCGCTCGGAACCGCCGGTGACCACGCAATGGCCCTCGAGGCGGACGCGCGGGTCCGTGCCGACCAGATTCGCGGTCGAGCCCGCGACGCAGGCACGGCGGACGCGCTCGCCGCCCTCGAGATCGAACGCTCCCGCGTGCGCCGTCGCGGGCGCGGCGCGGTGCTTCGCGCTCGGATGGAGGCCTACCAGGCCCTCCGCGCGCAGACCCGCGCCGCGGTCGGTGCATTGCGTGACACGAGCGACTATCCGCGATTGCGTGCCACTCTGGTTGCGGCCTTGACGCGCCGGCTCGGGCCGGCCGCCGAGATCTCCGAGGCGGAGGGCGGCGGTGTCCGCGCGCGAAGTGGCGATCGCCAAATCGACTTGTCCTTGACCGCACTGGCCGACCTGGCCGCCGACGCGGTCGCCGCCGGACTGGAACCGCCGCGGGCACCGGGGCCGCAGCCATGAACGCCGACGCCGGGACGACAGCGATGAGTACAGGCACCGTACGGCGGGTCAACGGACCGCTCGTCGAGGTCGACGGGCTGCCCGGCGTCGCGGTCGCCGAGCTCGTCGTGGTCGGCGCAGGTCTGGTACCCGCCGAGGTGGTTTCGGTACGTGTACCCGGCACCGGCGGCTCGACGCCCGGCCGTGTCACCCTCCAGGCGTACGAGTACACCGGCGGCCTCGCGCCCGGCGACCCGGCTCGTTCGCTCGGCCGGCCGCTGGCCGCACGGCTCGGGCCCGGGCTGCTCGGCGGCGTATACGACGGCCTACTGCGACCACTGCACAGCGCTCCGGTGTGGCTCACGCCCGGGCGTGCCGACTCCGAAGGTGAGCGCAGCTGGCGGTTCACGCCCGCGCCCGACATCGCTGCCGACGTGTCGCCGGGCGACCTACTCGGTACCGTCACCGACGCCGGCCCGCTCCTCCACCGCGTGCTTGTGCCACCGGACATCTCCGGCCGGGTCGGCCAACTCGCTCCGGCCGGTCGCTACCGCGATACCGAGCCCGTCGCACGCATCGGCAACCGCGACATCACGCTGTCCGCGTGGTGGCCGGTGCGCCGGCCACGCCCCTATGCCGAGCGACGACCGGTCGACGCGCCGCTGCTCACCGGCCAGCGCGTGCTCGACGCCCTCTACCCGGTCGCGAAGGGCGGCACCGCGGCCGTGCCCGGCGGCTTCGGAACCGGCAAGACCGTGGCGCTTCAACAGGTGGCCAAGTGGTGCGACGCCGACGTCATCGTCCACGTCGGCTGCGGCGAACGCGGCAACGAAATGGCCGACGTCGTCACCGAACTCACCGAACTTGCCGACCCGCGCACGGGTGGCCGGCTCGCCGACCGGACGGTGATCATCGCGAATACGTCGAACATGCCCATCATGGCGCGGGAGGCGAGCATCTACACCGGTGTCACCGTCGCCGAGTACTACCGCGACATGGGGTACCACGCGGTGGTCATCGCCGACTCGACATCTCGCTGGGCCGAGGCCGCGCGGGAGTTCGCCTCCCGAGCCGGCGCCCTGCCCGCCGAAGAGGGGTATCCGGCCGGTCTCGCATCCGCGCTCGCCGCCTTCTACGAGCGCGCCGCCCTGGTGTCCACGCTGGGCGGCCGGGAGGGGTCGGTGACGATCATCGGCGCCGTCTCGCCGCCGGGTGGCGACATGACCGAGCCGGTGACGGCGTACACGCAGCGATTCGTACGGACGATGTGGATGCTCGACCGCGACCTCGCCTATGCGCGGCACTATCCGGCGGTCGCCTGGCATGGTTCGTACAGCCAGGACGTCGACGCCGTCGGCACCTGGCACGCGACCGCGGGCGATCTCGGCTGGGCCGAGCGGCGCGCCCGGATGACCTCCCTGCTCGCCGAGGCCGATCGGTTGACATCGCTCGCCGAGCTCGTCGGCATTACCGCACTGCCCGGACGCGAGCGCATGACGATCCTGGCCGCCCGCCTGTTGCGCGAGGCCGTGTTGCAGCAGAACGCGCTGTCACCGATCGATGCGCACTGCCCGCCGGCCAAGACGGCCGCCCTGATCGATGCGGTCTTCGCGGTGCACCTGGCGACGGACGACCTTGTCACGTCGGGTACGTCGGCGACGCTCATCGAAGAGGTCGACCTTTCCACCCTGATCCGGGCGCGCGACGAGGTTGCGGCCGATGACATCGCCGGCGTACGCGCACGGCTGGAGACCATCCTCGGCCAGCTTCGGGAGCTGGGATGAACCCGATCGTCGAATACACGAGCGTCGCCGAGGCGCGTGGACCGCTTCTGGTCGTCCGCGGCGTGAGCGGCGTCGGGTGGGATGAGTTCGCCCGCATCCGGCTCGGTACCGGGCAGTTGCGGCATGGACTCGTTCTGGAGGTGGATCGGGACCTCGCCGTCGTTCAGGTCCTCGAGGGCACCGACGGCATCGATCCCGCCGCCGCGTCGGTCGCCTTTGAAGGACGGCCGTTGCACGTGCCGGTCGGCGAGTCATGGTTGGGACGGGTCTGCAACGGTCGGGGCGAGCCGATCGACGGCGGGCCGCCGATCTTCGGTTCCGAGGACGCGCCGGCGAACGGCTTTCCACTGAACCCGACGATGCGGGAGCCGCCCGCCGAACCGGTCGTTACCGGCGTGACGGCGATCGACGGGCTGACGACGCTCGTACGCGGGCAGAAGTTGCCGGTGTTCTCGGTCGCCGGCCTCCCCCACCTCAAACTCGCTACCCAGATCGCCGCGCAGGCCACGGCCGGCGACGAACCATTCAGCGTCGTGGTCGCCGGCATGGGCCTCACGCACGCCGACGCGGCCGCCGCCCGTGACGCGCTGGAGGAACGGTCCGCCGCGGGAGAGCTGGTGCTGCTTCTCAACACCGCCGACGATCCCGTCGTGGAGCGCATTCTCACGCCACGCATTGCGCTGACCGTCGCAGAGCACCTCGCGTACGCGCTCGGTCGGCACGTCCTGGTCGTCATGGCCGACATGACCAGTTACTGCGAGGCGCTCCGCGAAGTCTCCGCGGCGCGGGGCGAGGTGCCGGCCCGGCACGCCTATCCGGGATACCTGTACAGCGACCTCGCGTCGCTCTACGAGCGCTGCGGTCGCGTGCGCGGCCGTGCCGGCTCGGTGACCGTGGTGCCCGTGCTCACGATGCCGGCCGGCGACATCACGCACCCGGTGCCGGACCTCACCGGCTACATCACGGAGGGACAGATCGTGCTCTCCGCCGACGCGTCCGCGCGCGGCGTCTACCCGCCGGTCGACCCGCTCTCATCGCTCTCGCGGCTCATGCGCCATGGTGCCGGGCCGCATCGGACCCGGGACGACCATCTCGATCTCGCCGCGCAGGTGCTGGCCGCGCTCGCCCGCGCCCGCGACGTCCGCGAACTCGCGGATCTGGTGGGTACGGCCGCGTTGAGCCAGACCGACCGCCAGTACCTGTTGTTCGACGACACATTCGCAACCGACGTCCTCAATCAGCGCTCTGACGAGCGACGCGGCATTGACGACACGCTGGATAGGGCGTGGCGCGCGCTCGACAAGCTGCCGAGGCGCGAACTGACGATGCTGTCGTCTGCTCAGATCGCAGCGCACCTCGCGGCGGCTTCGGCCGTGGAGGCATCCCATGGCTGACGTACGCCGCGTTCCGCCGGGCCGGGCCGGACGGCTGTGGCTGTCCAGCCGGTTGCGTTCCGCGCAGCGCGCCGGCACTCTGCTCGACCGGAGGCTGCGCATCTTGCGGATCGAACAGCAACGGTTCGATCTGCTGGTCGGACGCAGCGGGCCGGAGTGGCAGGCGGCGGCCGCAGACGCACAGGTCTGGCTCGCGCGTGCCGCGGCGCTCGGCGGCTCGCGGGGCATAGACCTCGCGGCGATTCCGGAAACGGCGTCCGTCGAGATCGAATGGGCGACCGTGATGGGACTGCGGTACCCGGCGGGCACCACGCTCCACACGGCATCGCCGGACGTGGCCTCGTACCCGGTTTCCGCCGCTCTGCTCGAAGCACGCCGCGCACATGAAAGGGCGTTGGCCGCCGCGGTCGTGCACGCCGCCGCTCTCACTGCCCAGCGGGTCGTCCAGCGGGAGATCGCCTCGACCCGCCAGCGACTACGCGCCATCACCGATAGATGGACGCCACGTCTGGAAGCGGCGTTGGCCGATCTGGAGCGGCGAATCGAGGAGACCGAACGCGAAGAGACCGTGCGCCTGCG
>DASTMZ010000156.1:0-4614 GCA_035713725.1 Micromonosporaceae bacterium | reverse complement strand
CGAAGCGTACGGATCGCGGGAGCAAACGAATCCGACGCGCCGACGTAGATCTGCACCGGCAGCCGGCCGATCTCCGGTGCTCGCGCGAGCACATCGCCGTATTTCCGCCAGTCCGCCGCCGACGCGAACGCACCGGGGTTGACGCGACGCGACTCGTCGTACGACCGCCAGAACGCCGGCGAGCTCGCGACGACGGCGGCGAAGCGGCCGGGTGCGGTCACGCCGGCCAATAGCGCGCCGAAGCCGCCCATCGAGTAGCCGAGCACCGCCATCCGGTCGACGCGCAGGCCGTGCGTCCCGAGCAGCGGCAGGAACTCGTCGAAGACCATGCCGAGCGGATCGTCGCCGGGGTGCGGGTGCCAGTAGCCGTTGCCGCCGCTGACCGCCGCCAACGCAAACGGCGCCGTACCGTGTGCCACCGCCTCGGCAAGGTACGCCGGGTAGTCACCGGTGGCCAGTGCCATCGCGGCGTTCCCGCCGTACCCGTGCAGCAGCAGGCACAGTGGCAGCTTCGCACCGGGCGTGATGCCGGGCGGGTATGCGATCTCGTACGTCACGGTGCGCCGTCGGCGTGCCGACGAGAAGCGTCCGCTGATCGTTTGACCGGCACTACGACCGGGCGGTACGTCGACATCGCAGTAGCCGAAGTCGGCGTCGAGCGTCGATTTGCCGGGCAAGATGCCGGCCTCGGCGAATTGAATCGCGCTGACTCCGACTGCGGCCGTCGCCGTGACCGTAGCCGCGGTTCCGAACAGCAACCGGCGTCGCGTCAGCATGGCGGCACCGTAGTAGGTCCGGCTGTGGAATTGGGTCGCGGATGCATCGCCGAGTCGCGGGTGTCCGGGCGGACCCACGCGGTGGTGATTACCATGGGCCGGCAGGCGGGACCCGAGCCGAGCGTGCGCCTTGCGGACCCGAGCCGGTGCGCGCTCTGCGAGAGACGATGGCGGTAACAAGCGAGGGGAGCCGCAGATGAGCGAGGCCCGTACGGTCATCGTGCTCGCGGCCGGCGAGGGCAAGCGCATGCGCTCGTCACTGCCGAAGGTGCTGCATCCGCTGCTGGGTCGCACCCTGTTGGGACACGTGCTGCACGCCGCGGAGCCACTCGGCGCGAAGCGGTCGATCGTCGTCGTCGGACATGGCGCCGATCAGGTCACGGCGCATCTGGCACAGGTGGCTCCGGATGCCGACGCGGTGTTGCAAGCCGATCAGCGCGGCACCGGGCACGCCGTGCGTACCGCCCTCGAGGCCGCCACCGATGTCACCGGCACGGTCATCGTGATCAACGGGGACATGCCGATGCTGCGGCCCGAGACGCTCTGCGCGATGGTCGACGGGCACGAGCGTGACCATGCCGCCGGCACCGTACTCACCGCCAAGGTTCCGGACCCGTACGGCCTCGGCCGCATCGTCCGCGACGCCGACGGTCGGGTAACCGCGATCGTGGAGCAACGGGACGCGACGCCGGAGCAGCGTGCGATCAACGAGATCAACGTTGGCGTGTTCGCGTTCGAGGCACCCGCGCTGCGCGCCGCACTCCGCCGGCTCACCGCTTCCAACGACCAGGGCGAGGAATACCTCACCGACATCCTCGGTGTGCTCGCCGCGCAGGGCCAACCGGTCGGCGCGCACGTGACCGACGACGCCGAGGAGGGCCTCGGCGCGAACGATCGGGCGCAGCTTGCGGTGCTCGCCGCCCGGCTGCGCGACCGGATCAACACCGACCTCATGCGGTCCGGCGTCACCATGCTCGACCCGGCGACCACCTGGATCGACGTGACCGTCGCGGTGGAGCCGGACGTCACGATCGCGCCGAACACGCAACTGCACGGCACGACCTCGATCGCCACCGGTGCGCGTGTCGGCCCCGATACCACGCTCACCAACGTGTCGATCGGCGCCGGGGCGAACGTGGTGCGCACCCACGGCTCCGACTCGTCGATCGGGCCTGGCGCGTCGGTCGGTCCGTTCGCCTACCTTCGGCCCGGCACCGAGCTCGCCGAATCGGCCAAGATCGGTACGTTCGTCGAGACGAAGAACTCGAGCATCGGCGCCGGCAGCAAGGTGCCGCACCTGTCGTACGTCGGCGATGCCACGATCGGTCGCGACGCGAACATCGGCGCGGCGACGATCTTCGTCAACTACGACGGCGTACACAAGCACCGGACCACCGTCGAGGACGGCGCGTTCATCGGCTGCGACACCGCGCTGATCGCGCCCGTCACCGTGCACGCGGGTGCCTACACCGCGGCGGGCAGCGCGATTTCCGAAGACGTACCGGCGGGATCGCTCGGCATTTCCCGCGCGCCGCAACGCAACGTCGAGGGCTGGGTGGAACGCAAGCGTCCCGGCACGAAGTCGGCGAAGGCGGCGGCCGCAGCGGCGGAGCGCGATGCCCACCGGTCCGATGACACGGAGACTGACGACATGGAGGATAAGTCGGACACCGACCACGAGGGCCAGCGTCATCCCGAGGCCCACGCGACGTGACCGCCGCCACCGTGCGCCGGCTCGATCCGGGACCGTCGGGTGAGAAGCAGGATAATTATGGGTACGAGAGACCAGGCGCGTGACCGACGAAGCGACGGGGCACCTCGCGGGCGCACCAGGTCGAGACGGGAAGCGGCACCCATGGGCAGCATCTCCTCGGAGAACCGCAAGACGCTGATGCTCTTCTCCGGCCGGGCCTACCCGGAGCTGACCGGGCAGATCGGCAATGAGCTCGGCATCGCGCCGACCGACACCGATGCCTACGAGTTCGCCAACGGCGAGATCTTCGTGCGCTACAAGGAATCCGTACGGGGCTCGGACGCGTTCGTCGTGCAGTCGATGTCGGCACCGTTGAACAAGTGGCTCGTCGAGTCGTTGATCATGGTGGACGCTCTCAAACGTGGTTCGGCCAAGCGGATCACCGTCGTGTTGCCGTTCTACCCGTACGCCCGTCAAGACAAGAAGCACCGTGGCCGCGAACCGATCTCCGCGCGCATGGTGGCCGACCTCTACAAGACCGCCGGTGCTAACCGGATCCTCACCGTCGACCTGCACACCGCACAGATTCAGGGGTTCTTCGACGGGCCGGTCGACCACCTTTTCGCGATGGACATCCTCGCGACCTACGTCGAGAAGCACTACGCCGGCCGCCCGATGGCCGTGGTCGCGCCAGACTCCGGTCGGGTACGAGTCGCGGAACGTTGGACCGACCGGCTCGGCGGCTGTCCGCTGGCGTTCATCCACAAGACCCGCGACCCGTCGCAGCCGAATCAGGTGGTGGCGAACCGGGTGGTCGGTGACGTCGACGGCCGGGTCTGCCTGATCGTCGACGACATGATCGACACCGGTGGCACGATCTGCAAGGCGGCGGACATCCTCTTCGAGACGGGCGCCGCCGACGTGGTGGTCGCGGCGACCCATCCGGTGCTGTCCGATCCGGCCACCGAGCGTCTGAAGAACAGCCGGATCAGCGAGATCGTCGTGATGAACACGCTGCCGCTGCCGCCGGAGAAGCAACTCGACAAGATCACCGTACTGTCGATCGCGCCGTTGATTGCTCGAGCGATTCGGGAAGTTTTTGATGACGGGTCGGTGACGACGTTGTTTGGTGGGTTGTCGTAGGCGAGGGTTGCGGTCCTTCGGTCTGGGTGGTTGCGGTTTAGGCTGCGGCCGACCTTGCCACGCTTGACGGGCAAAGCGTCTAGGTCTGCGCGGGGCAAGGTCGGCCACAGCCTGACCTGGTCGACGTACGCCGATCGCCTGGGGTTAAGGCTTTCGCGGTGATCGTGACAACCAAAACGCTCCCACTGGTACGGCGGGTCAAGGGGGGAGCCTGCCGGCGCCGGGCTGGCACGTAACCGATCTCGGTATCACGTACACATAAAAGATCTTTAAAGGTGGATGCGCGGCCTCAACCCGGACCACGTCGGCTTTGGGGGATGCCTCGCCCGCGCAGACCTAGACGGTTTGCCGTCAAGCGTGCGAGGCATCCCCCAAAAGCCCCAACCGCAACCACCGCGGGTAACATAGACCCGTTGCCTCGGCGAGGGCACCCACGTGGTGCCGTTATCGACGCGGTGCTCTGGGCTTCGGTTCGGCGCGTCGCGCCCCGCCCGGCACCGCACATCGAACGTCGCAACAGTCCACGAACCGTGAAAGGTGTGTCCTCGTGTCCGAGGTCCGGATCAAGGCTGAAACTCGTACCGAGTTCGGCAAGGGTGGCGCGCGGCGCACCCGTCGGGCCGGCAACGTGCCGGCCGTGCTCTACGGCCACGGCAACCCGCCGCGGCACGTGTCGCTGCCGGCGCGCGAATTCGCGGCGGCGATCCGCCATGGCGGCCTGAACCAGCTGTTCACCATCGAGACCGACGACGGTGAGGAGACGCTGGCGCTGCCGAAGGCCATCCAGCGCGATCCGATCCGCGACTCGTACGACCACATTGACCTGCTCATCGTCATTCGCGGCGAGAAGGTCACGGTGGACGTTCCGGTGCACATCACGGGTACGCCGGCCCCAGAGACGATCGTCACCGTCGAGCACCAGACGCTGTCGGTCATCGCGGACGCGACCCAGTTGCCGGACCGCTTCGTGGTGTCGATCGAGGGTCTGACCGCCGGCTCGCA
>DASTMZ010000155.1:0-2909 GCA_035713725.1 Micromonosporaceae bacterium | reverse complement strand
TCCAGGTATGACCCGATCGCTACGACCGCCGCGCCCTCCGGGGCGCGACCGACCGTGACCGGTCCACCGGACGTGACCGAGAACCGCTGCCGGACAAGGCCGTCCACGCGCACCGCCATCGGCAACGCGGGCGGCCGTGCGCCGATGTCCTTCAGGCGGGTGCCGTGCCGGGGGCAAATGGGTACGCCATCGCGGACCACCGGTGGTGGCTGACCCAACGCGCGCTCCTCGCCGAAGCTGGAGCACTCGAACTCAAAGCATCGCCACTGTCGCGAGAGCACCGGGTTTGGCCGAGCGTTGGCCACCGGCGGCTGGCCGGCGTGTGCGACGAGCGAGACCCCGCCGGGGGCCGGAACCGGTGCGTACGCCGGCGAGGCGCCGCCGACCCGCGTGATCATCGCCAGGCCGGTCAGCGCGCTGACTTCCCGTACCCGTGGCACGACCGGCGCTCTTGCCGGCAGCACCTCGATGAGGCCGTCGTCCGACCAGCGGCGGATGACCATGCGTTCGTTCGACGTCAGCTCGGTATCGGACATCACGCCGCGTTCGGCGACCACGTAGATCGCCGCGCCGCTATCGCCCATGCGCTGGCCGAGAGCGTCCACCACGAGCCCGAGGCGCAGCAGATTCGCTGACCGACCGCCGTCGAGATCGTCAAGGTGCATCACCTCGGCGAGGTCGACCACGCCAGCGGCGACCGCCGGGTCGATGGACAGCCGGCGCTCGATCGCATCCAGGACCTTGGAGACCTCGAAACGCACCCGCCCATTGTGCCGTGTTCGGCGGCAAACCTGTGAGCCCACACGGCGCTCGTTTCTGGCGTCGCCGGAGGTCGGCCGGCCGCATTGGCCGTGGTTGACCGATTCCGCCAGCGATGCGCACGGCGCCGCCAGGTGTTCGGCACCGCCTGCGCGGGTAGGTCCGACCAGGTACGGGCGAAATCTCCGACGGCCATCACATTCGGATCCCTTCGGCGCGGCCGGTCGGAGTGGGACTCTTTACTGGGGGGCGGTGGTGCACGTGGCGGGACGGGAGCCGACCAAAGACACGCGGGAGTCGACAACAGCGACGACGGCCGCGCGGCCGGTGCCGCGGTGGGTCGCGCCGGGGTTCGCGCTTGCCGCGGCCTGCACGATTCCCTGGGTCGTCTTTCTTGCCTCGACGCTGCCTCGCAGCGTCCGGGTGAACGACCGGCTGGCCTGGGTCGGTTTCGATGTCGGACTCGTCGTGATGCTGGCATTGACCGCTTACCTTGCGTGGCGCGGTCGGCCCAAGGTCGCACTGGCGTCCATGACGCTTGCCACCATGCTCGTCGTGGACGCTTGGTTCGACGTGAACACGAGTGCCGCCGGCACGCCACGCGAGATCGCGCTCGGCATGGCGGTGATCGAGGTCGGGCTCGCCGGTGTATGTCTGTGGATCGCACTGCACGCGGCAACCGTGGTCCGCCGCCGGCTTGAGTACCTCGCCCGGCGGGAAATCGAACGAGAGCTGCGTCGGCTGCAGCGCGACCGGGACCACGCCGTTTTGCGCGCCGACGACGGCTTGTCCGCCAGCCCGCCGTCCGACGCCGCCACCGAGCGGCCGTCGCGGTCGCGGCCACA
Organism: Micromonosporaceae bacterium; assembly: GCA_035713725.1. Lineage (GTDB taxonomy): Bacteria > Actinomycetota > Actinomycetes > Mycobacteriales > Micromonosporaceae > DASQPR01. The sequence goes on along the minus strand of DASTMZ010000155.1, from coordinate 1,305 downwards.
TATGCACCTCAGCTCGTACGTCCGGCTGGAGCGCCGTACGACGGCGAGTGAGTCGGTCGACTGATCCCTTCGGCACGATCGCTCCGGCGTCGAGCATGTCGTCGTGTCGGCGGCGGTTGGTAGAAACGTGTCGTGACTGACGACGCGGACTCGACCGGACCGGCCTCGCGCGCGGACTCCACCGCACCGGCGTCGCGCGCGCACCTCGACCGCGGCGGTGCGCCGGCGTCGCGGCTCGACGGTGCGCCGGCGTCGCGCGAACAAGCCGAGGGCGTGCTCCGTCTCCTTGCCGGCCCCGACGCGACCCTGCGCGCGGATCAGTGGCGCGCGATCGAGGCATTGGCCGTGGATCGGCGTCGCGTGTTGTGTGTGCAGCGCACCGGGTGGGGCAAGTCGGCCGTCTACTTCATCGCCACTGCGCTGTTGCGGGCCGCCGGGGCCGGTCCGACCGTGATCGTTTCGCCGCTGCTCGCGCTGATGCGCAACCAGATCGACGCGGCCGCCGCGGCGGGGGTACGAGCCCGCACCATCAACTCGGCGAACCTCGACGAGTGGGACGCGATCGTGACGGAGGTGCACGCAGGCGACGTCGACGTCCTACTGATCAGTCCCGAGCGACTCAACAACCCGGACTTCCGCGACAACGTCCTGCCGAAGCTCGCCGCGACCACCGGGTTGCTGGTCGTCGACGAGGCGCACTGCATCTCCGACTGGGGTCACGACTTCCGCCCGGACTATCGGCGGCTGCGAACACTGCTCGGCGAGCTGCCTCCTGGCACCCCGGTGCTCGCCACCACCGCGACGGCCAATGCGCGCGTGACGGCGGACATTGCCGAACAACTCGACACGACAGTCGCGCAGAGCCTCGAAAACGCCGAGACGCTCGTGCTGCGGGGTCCACTCGACCGCGAAACGCTGCACCTCGGCGTCGTCGGGCTGCCGTCGGCGGCGCATCGCCTGGCGTGGCTCGCCGACCGTCTCGACGGGCTGGACGGCTCCGGCATCGTCTACACATTGACCGTCGCCGCCGCGCACGATACCGCGGCCTTCCTTCGCGGTCGCGGCCTCGCGGTGGCGAGCTACACCGGGCAGACCGACGACGCAGAGCGTCAGGCCGCCGAATCGGACCTGCTCGCGAACCGGGTGAAGGCGCTCGTTGCGACATCCGCGCTCGGCATGGGTTTCGACAAGCCGGACCTCGGCTTCGTCGTCCACCTCGGCGCGCCGCCGTCGCCGATCGCGTATTACCAACAGGTCGGCCGTGCTGGCCGGGCGGTCGATCGCGCCGACGTGGTGCTGCTACCC
>DASTMZ010000154.1:0-68746 GCA_035713725.1 Micromonosporaceae bacterium | reverse complement strand
GCTGCTCGCCGACCAGACGCGCGCCACGTTCTGCCTCGCGCTGCTGGACGGCCGAGCGTGGACCGTCAACGAGCTTGCGCGGCAGGCGGGCGTCGCCGCGTCGACCGCGAGCGAGCACGTCACGCAGCTCGTCGGCGGCGGGCTGCTGGCCGAGGAGCGGCAGGGCCGCCACCGGTACGTCCGCATCGCCGACCCGGACGTCGCGCACCTGATCGAGACCGTCACGTCGGCCGCTGGCCGGCGCCCGATGACCGTCTCCTCGCTCGGCGGGGCAAATCGGCGACGCGCGCTCACGTACGCCCGCACGTGCTACGACCACCTCGCGGGCCGGCTCGGCGTGGCAATCGCGGATGCGATGACCGATCGCGGGTTCGTGTCCTGGGACCACGGTCTCGCGCTGACCGACGACGGCACCCGTTGGCTCGCCGCGATGGACGTACGTGTCGACGACCGACCGGCCAGCCGCCGACCGGCGTTGCGGAGCTGTCTGGACTGGACCGAGCGTCGCCCACATCTCGGTGGCGCCGTCGCCGCGGCGGTGTGCCGGCACGCGTTCGACGCGCACTGGATCAGTCGCGTGGGCAACGCCCGGGCGGTGACCGTGACGGACGCCGGCCGGGATGCGTTCGTCGGCGAGTTCGGCGTCGCGCCCGAGATTCTGGATGGCGAGGATCGCGCGACCATTGGTGTTGGGCGCCGCGCCTGACCGCTAGCCGGCGGACGGACCGCGGAGGCCCAGGCGAGCCTCGACCCGCCCTACCGTCTCGACCATATCGCCCTCGGCACGGTCCACGAAACGACCCACGACCGAATCCCGCCCGTAGCGGGACCGGATCTCGGCGAGCCGGTCGACGAGGTCGACGCGTCGCCCGTCCGGCCCGGTGGTGAGGTCGCAGTACGCGAGCGCCTCAGCTACCGCCGACTGCTCAGCCGGGAACTCAGCGGCGAGCTCGCCGGCCAGTCCGCGTTCCGCCGCCTCGACCAACGAGTACGAGTGATTGGCGACCAGGCCGACGACGCGCGGCGCCCATCCCGCGCGCCGCAACCACCGCGCCCCGTCGAGCGGGTGGAAACCGGTGTCCACCAATGCGGGCGCGTATCCGATGTCATGCAGCCAAGCGGCCGCGACGAGCAGCATCCGATCGCTTTCGTCGAGCGCCGACGCGACCAGTTCCGCCGTCGCGCCGACCGAACGCACATGCGACCACCGAATCGGCAGGGTGCCCTCAAGAAGTTGCCGTGCCGTTTCGCGCGCCTCCGCGGCCACCGGATCCACGCCCGTCACGGTAGCCGCGTCTAGGGACGGACCTTGCCCGCCGATCTCGATAGCATCATGGACCAATACGGGTACGGAGGGCCGTGGATGAACTCCGGCGACATACGGGCGTATTACGCCGCGTTCGGTCAGCGCGAGTGGGCGCGACTCGAGCGGGCGGAAGGCATCGTCGAATTCACCGTAACAACGGCCATGCTCGAGGCCCATCTGCCCGAGCGTGGGTGCGTGCTCGACATCGGTGGCGGGCCGGGCCGCTATACGGAATGGCTCGCCGACCGCGGCTTCCGCGTCACGCTGGCCGATCTGTCGCCGGAGCTGCTCGACATCGCGCGCTCCCGACTGTCCGCCCGGCACGCCAGCGGCGGCACGATCGCGCAGATCATCGAGGCGGACGCCCGCGACCTGTCGCGATGGCCGGACGCCTCGTTCGACGCGGTGCTCTCGCTCGGACCTATGTACCACATGCCGAACGCCGACGATCGTGCGCGCGCCGCCGCCGAACTCGCTCGCGTGGCGCGGCCGGGCGGTGTCGTGTTCGTCGCGCTGATGCCGTGGCTCGCATTCGTGCGCCGGACGATATTCCTCGCCGACGAACGCCGGCACCTCGCAGACGAGGGATTCGTGACCGCGTTGCGCGATAGCGGGCAGTTCTTCAATGACGTACCCGAGCGGTTCACCGGTGGGTACGGCGTGCGCCCGGATGACGTCACGCCGTACTTCGAGAGGTACGGCTTTACCGCCCGTACGCTCGTGTCCACCCACGGGCTTGCGAACGGGATCGAGGACGAGTTAATCGCGATGCGAGACGCCGATCCGCACGCCTACGATGCCGCGATGCGACTGCTGATCGATACCGCCGCGGATCCCAGCCTGCTCGGCCTCGCCGGACACCTGCTCTACGTCGGCGAGCGGAAGGCCAGCGAGCGCTCGTCGTGATCGGCGACTCCGCCTATACGCCGATGATGTCGCCCGAGGACGTCGAGCGCATCACCAAGTGGCACCGGCAAGCCGAGGCACTCGCGCGGTCCGAGGCGGCTGCAGAGCCCGCCCAGACGTTCGACTATCTCGGGCTCACGTTGGTGGTGCCGCCCGAGGTGATGCCGATCACGCGGGTATCGCACACGCTCGGCAACGCCGTGCTCGCCGAGGTACGTGACGGCGATCGCGTGCTGGACATGGGCACCGGCAGCGGCGTGAACGGAATCCTCGCCGCGACGAAGGGGGCGTACGTCGTCGCGGTCGACATCAACCCGTACGCCGTCGCGGCCGCGATCGCGAACGCGGAACGCAACGGCGTGGCCGACCGGATGGACGTCCGGCACGGTGACGTGTTCTCGACGGTGGACGGCGCTTTCGACGTCATCGTCTTCGATCCGCCGTTCCGGTGGTTCGCACCCGGCGACGTCCGCGAGATGGCAAGCACCGACGAGAACTACCGCGCGATGACAGCATTCTTCCGCGACGCGCGTGCCCATCTGACCGAATCGGGCCGCATGCTGATCTTCTTCGGTACGTCCGGCGACATCGCGTACCTCTGCTCGCTCGCGGATGCGCACGCCTTCGCTTGCGAGGTCGTCGCGGAGAACGAGGTTGAGCGCGACGGCGTCACGGTGCACTACTACACGCACAAGATGACGCCGATCACCTAGACGGCGATGGCCTAACTCTGTCCAGGGCGTCCGCGGCGCAGGGTCTCCGGATCCACGCCGGCCCACGGGTCGAAGTCGACCTCGAGCGGTTCCTGGGGCGGCCGCTCGGCTTCGGGTACGTGCCGCAGGTTGATCCGGATCCTCGTCCACGTGCTGCTGCGGCCGCGCATCGAGTCAACCAGTACGTCGGCCGGCTCCAGTTGGATCCACACGTTCGGGTGCCGTGCCTTCCAGCGCTCCAGCCCGGCCATCGCCTCGTCCTTGCCGGCGGCCCGGGCGATCTCGATCAACGGCATCGTCGAGCGACGGCGGCCGGTCGGATTGGGCGCGACCGGCTCCGTACCCTCGGATCTTGATCGTGAGCCTCCGCCCGGCGGCGGTGGTGGCGGATCGTCCATGCCAGCCGCCTTCTGGTCGGCGGCGAGCGCGACCAGGCTGCTGAGGTCGCCCACGGCCGCGTCGATCCCTTCGGCGGGGTCGCCGACCGCGGCGAATCGCGCCGGCATCGTCGCGACCGTGAAGTCGGCCGGATCGCATTCGGCAACCTCGTCCCACTCCAGCGGTGCGGAGACGCGCGCATCCGGCGTCGGGCGCACCGAATATGCACTCGTTGTGGTGTGGTCCTTCGCGTTCTGGTTGTAGTCGATGAATACGCCGTGCCGCTCCTCCTTCCACCAACGGCTGGTGGCGAGATCGGGCACTCGGGCTTCGACCTCGCGGGCCAGGGCAAGCGCGGCACGGCGTACCTCGACGAAGGTCCACCGACGCTCAATGCGGCAGAAAATGTGCATGCCGCGCGAGCCGGAGGTCTTCGGGAAGCCCCCGATGCCGTGGTGGGTCAGCGCGTCGCGGCAGGCGAGCGCGACCTCGCGCACGTGCTCCCACGGCACGCCTGGAATCGGGTCGAGGTCGATGCGCAGTTCGTCGGGGTGATCCAGGTCATCGGCCCGGACCGCGTGCGGGTGCAGGTCGAGGCAGCCCAGATTCACCACCCATGCCAGCTGTGCGGGGTCGCGGAGCACGATCTCGTGGGCGCTGCGGCCCGATGGGTAGCGGAGTTCAACGGTCTCGATCCAGGCCGGCCGGTTCTCGGGTGCCCGCTTTTGGTAGAACGCCGGTCCGTCCACGCCATTCACGTAGCGCTTGAGCGCCATCGGCCGGCCGCCGCACGCGCGCAATGCGCCGTCCGCGACCGCGAGGTAATAGCGCACCAGGTCCAACTTCGTGATGCCGACCGCCGGGAAGTAGACCTTCTGCGGGTTGGTGATCGTCACGTCCCGGCCGTCGACGTCGATCACTTCACGAGGCGTCGCCATGGCCGCACCATACGCGAGCGGGCCGACCCGTTCCCGGCAACGGCTCCCACTTGATCGCCGTCCGCGCGTACCGCTGAAATGACCCAAACCGCCCAAAGGTCTGCGGGCAGCGGACCGCCATCCGCGCGGCCATCGCCCGACCCCGGCGCGGGCGGGCGAGGTATGGCGCGGCTCGTGCTCTCCCGCGACGCGATCACCCTGCGTCACGCTGCCGCCGATGCGGCCTGGTTCGCCCCGCCGGATCCGCATTGATGCGTACGCAAATTCAGCGACCACTGTGACGCCCGGCAACCCCTGTGACCTGGTCCTGGCCGAATAATCAACGGCCCGTAATCGGCCCATCACCGAGCACTAATCAAGTCCTTAACGCAATTAAAAAGACGCTCAGTAACCTACTCCACAAACCCGATTATTCGGAAAGTTCTGGCTTGTACCTTCGGTTGCACGGCACGTAACGCCATCGACGGAAGGACCAACACCGTGAACCTCCACCCCCACACCGAGACCGCGGCTACCCCCCGTAGCCGTTTCGCGCGACGCGCCGCCATGCTTGGTGTCGCGACGGCCGCGATCATCGGCGTTGCGGCTGGACCAGCGGCGGCGGCTAACTCCCCGACCCGCGTTCCACTGCCCGCCTCCGCGGTAGTCACCGCCTACGCACAGACGGACCAGGCAGCGCGGACCGCGCCGTCCACGGCGATGACCGTCCCGGTCGCGCAGGCCCCCGTGCAGACCCCGGTTCCGCACGCCCCCGCGCCGAAGGCTCCGGCCAAGAAGGCGCCGGTCGCCGTGCCGTCCCGCCGCACGCTGCTGCCCAAGGGCATGCCGAGCAACCAGTCGTCGTTCAAGCTGAACGCGACGCAGCGTGCCAACGCGGCTGCGATCGTCAAGGCCGGTCGTGACCTGCGGCTCCCGCCGCGCGCGATGGTCATGGCCGTGGCGTGCTCGATGCAGGAGTCGACGCTGCACAACTACGGCAACCTGGGCAACCGCAACGACCACGACTCGCTGGGCCTGTTCCAGCAGCGGCCGTCGTCGGGCTGGGGCTCGCCGTCGCAGGTGACCAACGCCCACCACGCCGCGCAGTCGTTCTACAAGCGGCTCGTCGCGATCCACGGCTGGAAGAGCATGCCGCTGACCGCCGCAGTTCAGAAGGTTCAGGTGTCCGCGTTCCCGCAGGCGTACGCCAAGTGGGAGAAGTTCGCGGCCAGCGTGGTTGGCAGCGTCTACGCAGCCGACGCCGCACAGGCCGCGGCACACGCCGCGCAGGCCGTGCCGGCACCCGGTCGGTGACCAACTGAATCCGGTTCGACAACGAACCAAGTCCGCATGACGTGAGTCGCGCGGATCCCGGAATCGTCCGGCGTCCCCTCCCCCCGGTGGGCGCCGGACGATTCGTCTGTGCGGCAAGGCGCGGGACGTCTGCCGTTCATGTGTCCGCTCCCGTTCATGTGTCCGCGGTGTTGGCCTCCGCCTGCCGCTCCCTACCATGACGACATGTCGCACTTGGCACGCCGATGAGTAGCGTCAGCCGCGAGGCGTCATCAGACACGCCGATGAGTAGCGTCAGCCGCGAGGCGTCGTCGGGCACGCCGCCGTCGGTCGCCACCGTCGCGACCGGCGACGGCGTCGCACTGTCCGTACACCGGTCCGGACTTGAGACCGGGCCGGTGATCGTCTTCGTGCATGGGTACCCGGACGACTCGCATGTGTGGCGCCAGGTGATCGGGGCGCTATCCGATCTTGGACAGCTCGTCACGTACGACGTCCGTGGTTCGGGTGCCTCCGGAGCGCCGGCGGAGCGATCGGCGTACCGGCTTGACCGGCTCGCCGCCGACCTTCGCGATGTTGTCGACGCGGTCGCACCCGGTAGCCCGGTGCACCTGGTCGCGCACGACTGGGGCTCGACGGCGGCGTACCACGCGCTCGACACGACGCTGCGCGGGCGGGTCGCGTCATTCACCTCGATCTCCGGGCCGCACCTCGGGCACGTCCGGTCCTGGGTACGCCGGCAGATGCGGCGCGGGCCGCGCGGATGGGTAGGCCTGGCCGGTCAGGGCTGGTCGTCGGCGTACCTCGGCTGGTTCCTGGTGCCCGGGCCGATCGATCTCGCGATCCGGGTCGGGATCATCGGTCGGCTCGTGGCGCGGGACAGGTCGCGGCGAGGTGCGCGGGTCGCGCGTACCGATCTGCGGCACGGGCTCAAGATCTACCGGGCGAACCTCCTCGGGCGCGGCCGCCGTCCGCCGGCCGGGCTTGACGTGCCAGTGCAGGTCCTGGTGCCAACCCGCGATCGGTACGTCCGCGGAAGCGTTCAGTCGGACGTCGACGGATGGGTGTCGCGCCTGACCGTCGTGCGTGTCGACGCGGGACACTGGCTGATGCTCAGCGATCCGTCGGTGGTGGCCGAGCACACCCGGGCGTTCGTGCATGCCAACTCCGGATCCGTACCGGCCGAGTCAACGCTCGGCTGACCGTACCCGCGGATCGTGACCTCGCGCGCGACGGTGGGTGACGCAGGACACTCATCTCCCCCGCCTGCCGGCCGGCCAGCAGGCACCGGTGTGGCGGATAGGATGCGGACGGAGCCGTATCGCATTTGGGGGAGCCGATGACCACAACGTCCGCGGTGGAGCAACAGTCGACCAACGGCACCGGCGCCCTGAGCCATCGGCAGATCGTCACGATCCTGACCGGACTGATGCTCGCTATGTTCCTCGCGGCGCTGGACCAGACCGTCGTGTCGACCGCGATCCGCACTATCTCGGACGACCTCCACGGGTTCTCCCTGCAGGTCTGGGCGACGACCGCGTTCCTGATCACGTCGACGATCTCGACGCCGCTCTACGGCAAGCTGTCGGACATCTATGGCCGCAAGCCGTTCATCCTGTTCGCGATCATCATCTTCATCGTCGGCTCGATGCTGTGCGGCTTGTCGCAGTCGATGTACGAGTTGGCCGCCTGCCGCGCCATCCAGGGCATCGGCGCCGGTGGCTTGTTCTCGCTCGCGCTGGCCATCATCGGCGACATCGTCTCGCCGCGAGAGCGGGCCAAATACCAGGGCTACTTCCTCGCCGTGTTCGCGACATCCAGCGTGCTCGGCCCGGTGCTCGGCGGCTTCTTCGCGGGATCCGGCGAGATCCTGGGCATCGCCGGGTGGCGGTGGATCTTCTACATCAACGTACCGATCGCGGCCGCCGCCCTGATCGTGGTCACCAAGGTGCTGCACCTCGCGCACCACCGGCGCGACCACCGCATCGACTGGCCGGGTGCGGTGGCGCTGATCGTTTGCCTCGTACCGTTGCTGATCATCGCCGAGCAGGGCAGCGCATGGGGCTGGTCGTCCGGCACGGCGTTGACCTGCTACGTGGTCGGCGCGGTCGGTCTCGTCGCGTTCCTGCTTGCCGAGCGCCGCTACGGCGATGAGGCGCTGTTGCCGATCCGGCTGTTCCAGGGCCGTACGTTCTCGGTGTCCGTCGCGTCCAGCTTCCTGATCGGCATGGCGATGTTCGGCGGCCTGCTGCTGCTGCCGCTCTACCTGCAGGTGGTCAAGGGCGCCTCGCCGACCAAAGCAGGCCTCGAGATCCTTCCGCTGGTGGTCGGCATGATGACGGGCTCCGTGGTGGCCGGCCAGACGATCGCGCGTACCGGACGGTACAAGATCTTCCCGGTCGTCGGCGGTGTCCTGATCACAGCGTCGATGCTGTTGTTCTCACGCCTGTCTGCGGATACCTCGTTCGCATTCGTCGTCCTGCCGATGCTGATCATGGGACTTGGCCTGGGCGGTTCGATGCAGCCGATGGTCACCGCCGCGCAGAACGCCGCGTCACCACGAGAGATTGGCGTAGCGACGTCGTCCGTCACGTTCTTCCGGTCGATGGGCGGCACGATCGGTGCCGCGGTGTTCCTCTCGATCCTGTTCGCGCGGCTGCCCGGCAAGATCCAGTCGGCGTACGCCGACGCATCGTCCACGTCGGCGTTCCGGTCCGCCGCAGCCGCTCACCCGGATCAAGTCAAGCTGCTGACGCAGTCGGCGCCGTCGAACAACGGTTCGCTGTCAGACACGTCGTTCCTGAGCCACCTGGCGAGCGCCCTATCGCATCCGTTCAAGGTCGGCTTCTCGGGGTCGATGACGATCGTCTACTACATCGCCGCCGCGATCATGGTGCTCACGCTCGCCGTCACTCTGCTGCTGCCGGAACTTCCGCTGAGCCGGCAGTCGGCCGTCGAGCGCCGGCACCAGGAGGGTACGGGTGCGGATAGCGCTAACGGCTCCGACGGCGGGGCCGGCGCAGGCGGCGGGGCTGGCGCTGGTGTCGCGGCTGGCGCTGGTGTCGCGGCTGGCGCTGACCGCGCGAGCGACGCGGACGGCCCGATTGGCGCTGGCGGCCGTGCTGGTCCGGACGGCGCCGACAGCACCGTCGACGCGCCCGCCGCAGCCGGGTGATTTTCGCGATCTAGGAACGCTTGCCCTGCTCCAGCCGGGTGATTCTTCCTAGATCGCGAGTTCCAGGCCGCCGGAATCGGTAACGGACCGCGCGACCGCGGGCAGTACGACGCCGAGCCGACCGTCGATCACCACGTCGGCGCGGTGGCTCTCCTTCGTGGTGCCCTGGTTGACGATGGCCACCGGAATACCGAGCTTGAGTGCTCGCAGCACGAAGCGCCTACCGGACATGACAGTGAGCGACGACCCGAGGACCAGCAGCAGGCGCGCCGACTCCACGAGCGCAAACGACTCGGCCACCCGCGCAGGCGGAACCGATTCGCCGAAGAACACCACGTCGGGCTTCAGCAACCCGCCGACGCAAACGCCGCAGTCGACCGGGTGGAACGAGGTCAGGTCGGCATCGTCGAGCTCGACGTCGCCATCCGCGTTCACGACCGCGACCTCGGCCTGGAACGCCGGATTCGCCTCGGTGAGCCGCCGGTGCAGCTCGTGGCGCTCCATGAAGTCGCCGCAGCGCAAGCAGATCACGCGGGCAAGGTTGCCGTGGAGTTCGATCACCGATCGTGCGCCGCTGGCCTGGTGCAGGCCGTCGACGTTCTGCGTGATGATGCCCGCGATGACTCCAGCAGCCTGCAGAGCGGTGACGGCGTCGTGCCCGGCGTTCGGCGAAGCGCCCGATATCGTGCGCCAGCCGAGATGGCTCCGCGCCCAGTAGCGCCGGCGGGCGATGGAATCGCGAGTGAACGTCTGGTACGTCATCGGCTGGCCGCGGCGCTGCGCCCCAGTCTCACCTCGATAGTCCGGAATCCCCGACTCGGTGGACAGGCCGGCGCCGCTCAGAACCACGACTCCCCCGCCGGCCACAAGATCCGTCAGCCGGCGCAGCCCGTCCGTCGCCAGCGGGCCGGCAAGGCCGTCGGCGGCTCGTTTTGTGAGGTGGCCGCCAGCCGGGGTGGTTAGCACGCGGTCAATGGTGCATCACGCCGCGCGTGTCGTGCCGCGTCACGTCGCGTAAAGCGTCCTAGGATGCTAGGTCGACGACTCTCGCCGTTTGCGTCCCGATCACCGGTCAGCGGGTCGGCGTACGTTTGCGCGGCCGTACGGAGACCTGCACCGGCGTACCCGTAAAGTCCCACTGCTCCCGGAGCTTGCGCTCGACGAAGCGTACGTATCCGGGGTCCAGTTGCCCGGAGGTGAACAGCACGAACCTAGGCGGGCACACGCCGGCCTGCGTCCCGAACAGCACCCGTGGTGCCCGGCCGCCGCGCACCGGATGGGGTGTCGCCTGCACCAAGGCGGTCAGCCACCCGTTCAGCTGCCCGGTTGGCACTCGTCGGCCCCAGTTTTCCAGGGCGGTACGCAATGCCGGCGCGATCTTCTCGACCGCACGTCCGGTCTTCGCCGAGATGTTCACCCGGATCGCCCAAGGGATCCGGCGCAGCTCCCGATCGATCTCCTTGTCGAGGTAGTAGCGGCGGTCTGCGTCGACAAGATCCCACTTGTTGAACGCAAGCACCAGCGCGCGACCGGAGTCGGCGACCATCGACAGCACGCGCTGATCCTGCTCGCTGATCACCTCCGCGGCGTCCAGCAACACGATCACGACTTCCGCCGCGTCGATCGCCGCCGAGGTGCGCAGGCTCGCGAAGTATTCCGTACCGCTGGCGTGGCTGACCCGGCGTCGCAACCCGGCGGTGTCCACGAAGTGCCACACCTCGCCGCCGATCTCCACGAGTTCGTCGACCGGGTCGACGGTCGTACCCGCGACCGGATCGACCACCGAGCGTTCCTGTTTCGCGAGACGGTTGAGCAGGCTCGACTTGCCGACGTTCGGCTTTCCCACCAAAGCGACGCGGCGCGGCCCGGCGACCGGTGCCACGTCTCGCGGCGCCGGCTCCGGAAAGGCGGCAAGCACGTCGTCGAGGAGATCCCCGGCGCCACGGCCGTGCAGCGCAGACACCGGCCGTGGCTCACCCAGCCCGAGACTCCACAGCGAGGTCGCCTCGATCTCCAGCCGCGCGTTGTCGACCTTGTTCGCGACCAGCAACACCGGCTTCTTGCTACGCCGCAACATCTTCACTGCCGCGTCGTCCGCCGCGGTGGATCCGACCACGGTGTCGACGACGTACAGCACGACGTCCGCGGTGGCTACGGCGACCTCGGCTTGAGCGGCGATCGTTGCCGCGCGGTCCTTCGCATCCGGTTCCCAGCCACCGGTATCCACGATGGTGAACCGTCGACCGGACCACTCCGCGTCGTAAGCCACGCGGTCGCGTGTCACGCCCGGCGTGTCGACGACGACCGCCTGCCGGCGCCCGATGATGCGATTGACCAACGTTGACTTGCCGACGTTCGGGCGACCGACCACTGCGACAACGGGCACCCTCAGCGGCACATGCTCGCGCTCATCCGCCTCGAACGAGTCGGCATCAAATCCATCCGCGTCGAACGAGTCAGCCTCGAAGGAGTCAGCCTCGAACGACTCGGCATCAAACGACTGCGCATCAAACGACTCGGCATCGTCGTAGTCACCAGCGCCGAGGCCGTCATCGCGTCGCCCGGCGTGTTGCGGTTGATTCACCGGGATGCCTTCTCCTTCAACAGATCGAGCAGAACGTCGACGACCGCGTCGACATCGAGCCCGGTCGTGTCGACCTCGATCGCGTCCGCCGCGCGGCGCAGCGGATCGGCGAGTCGCGTGCTGTCGAGACGGTCGCGGCGCGCGAGGTCGGCCTCGGTCGCCGTGAACGCCGCGTCGCTGGCCGCGAGCCCACCGTTGAATTCGGAGCTTCGGCGTCGCGCGCGCTCGGACGCTGAGGCCGTCAGGTACACCTTCAGGTCAGCGTCCGGCGCCACCACGGCGGCGATGTCTCGGCCCTCCACGACAATGCTCGGGTTGGCCGCGATGATCTCCTGTTGGCGAGCGACCAGCGCGGACCGTACGTCCCGGATCGCCGCCACCGCGGAGACCGCGCCCGTGACATCGGGACCGCGGATCTCCACGTCGAGCGCCCGCCCGTCGACGCTGATATGCGGCTCGCGCGGATCGGTGCCGCTGTCCAGCGTGATCTTCGCGGTGATCTCGGCGACCGAGACGGCATCGGACGGATCGACGCCGGCATCCAGCACTGCCCACGTCACGGCCCGGTACATCGCGCCGGTGTCCAGGTATCGCGCGCCGAGCGCAATGGCGAGACGGCGCGACACGGTCGACTTCCCCGTGCCGGACGGGCCGTCGATCGCGACCACGCAGCGTGCGTCCGCGTCCACGGGTACCTCCGAGCTGTCGAAGCGGCGCCCCGGCGGCGACCGCATCAATCATGCCGGGTCTTCCGCCGCCGATGGCATCCGGAGGCAGCCGAACGTGTGCGGCGACACGTGGCCCGGGCCGCACCGAACCCGGCGGCAGCACCCGGTACGCCCGCGGGCCCTACTCCCCCACCGCCGCGAACAGCGCGGCGACCTCGGCGCGACCGAGCCGGCGGGTCCGCCCCGGCTTCAGGTCACCAAGCTTGATCGGTCCAATCGCCGTCCGGATCAGGCGCCGCACCGGGTGGCCGACCTCGGCGAGCAGCCGCCGGACGATGTGCTTGCGCCCCTCGTGCAACACGACTTCCACGAGCGCTCGGCCGCCAACGGAGTCCACCACCCGGAACGAGTCAACGGCGGCCGGCCCGTCCTCGAGCTCCACACCGGCCAGCAACTCGCGGCGCACGGCGGGGCGGACCGGCCCGGACACCTCCGCCAGATAGGTCTTGGCCACCTCGTAGGACGGATGCATCAGCTTGTGCGCAAGTGAACCGTCGTTTGTCAGCAGCAGCAGCCCTTCACTGTCCTGATCGAGCCGACCCACGTGATAAACGCGCTGCGGCACGTTGCCGAGGAAGTCGGCCAGCGCCGCGCGCCCCTTCTCGTCGGCCATCGTCGACACGACACCGGCCGGCTTGTTGATCGCCAGGTAGACGCGCCGCGCATCGGTGATGATCCGCTCGCCGTCGACGTGGATGACGGCGGTCGCAGCATCGGCGCGGTCGCCCAAGTCGGCGACGCGCCCGTCGACCGTCACGCGTCCGGCGGCGATCAGCTCCTCACAGGCGCGCCGCGATCCGATGCCGGCGGCGGCCAGCACCTTCTGTAGCCGCTGCGGTCCGTCGGGCAACGGCGCGGTGGGGCGGCTCGCGACCGCTTCGGAGCTTCCGCGGGTACGGCCAGTGCCGGCGCTTGCCACCGAGCCGGATCGTCGGCCACTGTCGGCGGAACGGCGCCGCACGGCGTCGCGATGCGACGGGTGACGTGGCGTGCCGTCCGAGCGAAGCCCGCCTGTCGGACGACCGGACGTGGGCGGCCGCGGCCGACCGCCGCCGTCGCCCCGCCGGTCAGAAGTCGGCATCGGTCAAGCCGTCCACGTCATCGGGCAGGAACGGCGCCAACGGCGGCAGCTCCCCGACCGAATCGAGTCCGAGCTTTTCGAGGAAGAGGTTCGTGGTCCGGTAGAGCACGGCGCCGGTCTCCGGTTGCGTACCGCATTCCTCCACAAGGCCACGCGTCACCAACGTACGCACGACTCCGTCGCAGTTCACCCCGCGGATCGCGGAGATCCGCGACCGCGTGACGGGCTGCCGGTAGGCGATTACCGCCAGCGTCTCCAGGGCCGCCTGGGTCAGCCGTGCCGACTGGCCGTCGAGCACGAAGCGCTCGACGTAGGTGGCGTAGTCGCCGCGCGTATACAGGCGCCAGCCGCCGGCCGCCCGCCGGAGATCGAAACCGCGTGCCCCAGCGGTGTACTCCGCCGCGAGCTCCTCGAGCCGTTGCGTCACGTGTGCGGTCGGCAGATCGAGCACGCTCGCCAGCTGCTCGTCGGTGACCGGTTCGTCCACGACGAGCAGGATCGCCTCGATCGCGGCGCCGAGCTCGGCCGACGTCAGCGGTTCGCGTTCGGCCACGGGCGGCTCGGCCACTTGCGCCGAGGCGTCATCGTCCGTATCGCCCTGACCGTCGGCCTCGGCTTCAAGCTCGCCCTGACCGTCGGCCTCGCCGTCAACTGCTCCCTCGCCAGCGGTGGCCGTGATGTCGTCGATCTCGTCCGAGTCAACGCTTTCTAGCTCTGCCCTCAGCTCCGGCGCGGCGGCGGACGGCTGGTCGTCCGCGTCGGCAGCTTCGTCGTCCGCGTCGGCAGATCCGTCTTCCGCGGGCTCGGAATCCTCGTCAGTGGCGGTCATCGGCCGCTGCCACGGCGGCACCCACGCCGCCGTACGCTCGGCGAGCGAGTCGCGGTCCTGATCGTCCTCCGGTGTCACGAACCGTCCTCCTGAGCCTGCTTGTCATCGTCCGGTGCGCGGTCATCGGCGGGTTCTTCGCCACCGGAGTCGCGCTGCTCGGGCGGAGCGCCGGCGTATTCGTCGATGTCCAGGTCGACTCCCGCGTCGTCTGTCCCGGTCCATCGCACGGTCAACTCGCCGAGCGGATCGATCTGCTCGAACGCGATCAGGCTCTCGCGATACAGCTCGAGCAACGCCAGGAACCGAGCCACGACCTCCAGTGTCGACCGGCAGTCGGCCGACAGCCTACGGAACGTCGCGGTACGAAGTTGGATCAGCCGCTGACGCAAGATCGCGGCGTGCTCGCGCACACTGACGCGTACCAGGTGAAGGTGTTCGGTCGATAGTACGGGCGTCGGGCGCGGCGTCATCGCCTTCGACGCGAGCGCGGCAAGGCGCTGCGGCCCGATGCCGAGCACCAGATCGGGCAGCGCTTCGGCATATTGCGCCTCGAGGCCGACTACCCGAGGGAACCGCGCAGATCCGCTGGCCGCGAGCCCGGCGATGACCGCGGCGGCCTCCTTATAGGCCTTGTACTGCAACAGTCGCGCGAACAGCAGGTCGCGTGCCTCGAGCAGGGCGAGATCTTCGTCGTCCTCGACCGCCGCGGCGGGCAGCAGCCGAGCCGCCTTCAGGTCGAGCAATGTCGACGCCACCACCAGGAATTCGCTGACCTCGTCGAGATCCCAGTTCTCGCCCATCGCTCGGAGGTACGCAATGAACTCGTCAGTGACGCGGTGCAGCGCGACCTCTGTCACGTCGAGCTTCTGCTTCGCGATCAGTTGCAGCAGAAGATCGAACGGTCCGTCGAAGTTTGCCAGGCTGACCCGGAAGCCCGACGGCTCGCCATGGACCCCTGAGGCGATTGTGCTGTCGGGTGTCGGAGCGGCGTCCGGTCCCGCGTCCATGCCGGTAACCACTGCCGAGACTGCCGCTGCCGCCATGGCCGCCTCGGTGGGTTCATGGCGTGGGTCCGCCGCGGACACATTCACCCCGTGACGGTAGCTCACCACCTGCATCGACGTACGTGTCAGGCGGCGGTGGCGGGCACCGTGTCGGACCGCGCTCAGCCGCCACACCGATCCGGCGCGGCGCTACGACGGGGGCGTGCTAACGGCCGTGTTGCCGCTCGGCCTGCTGCGCAATCACCTCGCGCGCGAGCTGGCGGTAGTTGCGCGCACCCGACGAGGCCGGGTCAAGGGAGGTAATCGGTGCACCGGCGACCGTCGACTCCGGGAACTTGACGGTCTTCGTGATCACTGTCTGGTAGACCTTGTCGCCGAACGCCTCGACCACGCGCTGCAGCACCTGGCGGCTGTGCGTGGTGCGGCTGTCGTACATGGTCGCCAGGATGCCCTCGAGCTCGAGGTCGAAGTTGAGCCGCTCGCGAACCTTGTCGATGGTGTCCAGCAGCAACGCCACACCGCGCAGGCTGAAGAACTCGCACTCCAGCGGCACCAGCACGCCGTGCGCGCAGGTCAGTGCGTTCAGCGCGAGCAGACCAAGGGACGGCTGGCAGTCGATGAGGACGAAGTCATAGTCCTTCAGCACCGGGCGCAGCATCCGCGCGAGCGCCATCTCGCGGGCGACCTCGTTGACCAGCTGGATCTCGGCCGCGGCCAGGTCGATGTTGGCGGGCAGCAGATGCAGGCCGTCCACGTTGGTCTTGATGAGGATGTCGTTCGCGGTGAGGTCGTCCTGCATCAGGACGTTGTAGATCGACATATCCAGGTTGTTCGCGTTCACGCCGAGGCCGACGGACAGCGCACCCTGCGGATCGAAGTCGACGAGCAACACTCGGCGGCCATATTCGGCCAGCGCGGCGCCGAGGTTGATGGTGGTTGTCGTCTTGCCGACGCCGCCCTTCTGGTTCGCCATAGCAACGATGCGCGCCGGACCGTGGCGATCGAGCGGGACGGGTGTCTCGATCGGGCGGCGCGATGTGTAGGCGGTCGGGTCCGCTGGCCCGAGCTCAGCGCCCAGGTCCATCGCGGATTGTTCGGCACGCAGCGTCGACGTCCAACTCTCGGCCTGTTCGTCGATGCTGCTCATCAGTCCCCTGTGCCCTCCGCCGCCGCCTCGGCACCGTCGGCACGTGTCCGCCAGCGAGACTGATCACCCGCCGAAGCGTGGCGACGCCGTGAAGTGGCATCTTCCACGCCGAGTAGCTATGCCGCGAGGTGCCCATATCTCTGCGGTGACGGACCGCGCGCTGTGCCAGACTCTACGCCACCAGGCATCCCGGGCACGGTAGACGATTCGGCGTGTTGGCCGTGCTTTGTGCGCCGTCGTCACTCGCGAGCACGTGGGTGAGCAAGCACGTACACCTCGCGAAGATGCTCGACCGTCACGAGCGTGTACACCTGGGTCGTGGTGACCGAGGCGTGGCCCAACAACTCCTGGACCACGCGTACGTCGGCGCCGCCGTCCAGCAGGTGCGTCGCGTACGAGTGGCGCAGCGTGTGCGGCGAGATCCGCGTCGCGTCCAGTCCGGCCGCGTCCGCGGCGCGACGCAGGATCGTCCACGCGGACTGGCGAGACAGGCGACCGCCACGCGCGTTGAGGAACGTCGCGGCCGTGCCACGGCCGGCGGCCGCCAGCGCGGGACGCGCCCGAACCAGGTAGGCGTCGAGCGCGGCGGCGGCGTACGAACCGATCGGGACTAGTCGCGTCCGGCCACCCTTGCCGCGCAACACGACGGACGAATCCGGCAGGTCGACGTCGTCGCGATCGAGGCCGACCGCCTCGGAGATGCGGGCGCCGGTGCCGTAGAGGAACTCGAGCAGCGCTCGGTCACGCAGCGCCAACAGGTCACCGCTGACGACCGGCGGACGAGACCCATCCGTCGACGCGTGTTCCGTTGCGGTGTCATCTGACGGCTCGGCCGGGGCGGCGCCGGCCGCTGCCAACAGCTTCAGCACGTCGCTTACGGCAAGCGCCTTCGGCAACCGTTTCGCCGGCACTGGTGGTGCGATCTCCACGCTGGGATCGTCGGGCGCGAGACCCTCCCGTACCGCGAATCGGTGCAGACCGCGCACCGCGCTCACGGCCCGCGCCGCGGACGCGGCGGCCAGCGGCGGATGCGTCGGGTCTCCCTCCCGCAGCGTGGCAAGGAACGCCGCGATCCGGCGCTGCGTGACGGACGCGAGATCTGGAACGGCCGCCGCGGCTAGCCAGTCGGCGTAGCGGTTCAGATCCCGCCGGTACGCGGAGAGCGTGTTCGCGGCGAGCGCGCGCTCGACCGTCAGGTGATCGAGGTATCCGCCGATCGCGCGGCGGAGCGCGGCGGCCGGTCGGGGTGCCCCACCGGCCGCCGCATCCGGGGCTGCGAGCCGCGTGGCGTTGCTCAGCCGAGCACCTCGGCGAGCGCGAGATGGGCCATGCCGTGTGCCTCCGCGACCGGTCCGTACGTGACGTGCCCGTCGTACGTGTTGAGACCAAGCGCGAGCGGCGGGTCGGCACGCAACGCGTCACGCCAGCCGCGGTTGGCCAGCTCGACCGCGTACGGGAGGGTCACATTCGTCAGCGCGTACGTGCTGGTGTGCGGCACCGAGCCGGGCATGTTAGCCACGCAGTAGAACACGCTGTTGTGCACCGGGTAGACCGGATCCGCGTGGGTGGTCGGTCGCGAGTCCTCGAAACAGCCGCCCTGATCGATCGAGATGTCGACGAGCACGCTGCCCGGCTTCATGCGACTCACCAACTCGTTCGAGACGAGCTTCGGCGCCTTCGCACCTGGTACGAGGACCGCGCCGATCACGAGATCCGCCTCGAGGACGGCCACCTGGATCTCGTACGCGTTCGACGCGACGGTCGTGAGCTTGCCCTGGTAGATCGCGTCCAACTGGCGCAGCTTGTTGACCGACTTGTCGAGCAGCGTGACGTTGGCCTGCATGCCGAGCGCGATCATCGTGGCGTTCATGCCGGAAACGCCGCCGCCGATGACGACGACGTTCGCCGGCCGTACGCCGGGCACGCCGCCCATCAGCACTCCACGCCCGCCCGCCGGCCGCATCAGGTGGTACGCGCCAACCTGCGGCGCGAGCCGCCCGGCGACCTCGGACATCGGTGCCAGCAGCGGCAGCGTGTGGTCGGGCAGCTCGACGGTCTCGTACGCGATGCCGGTCACCTTGCGGTCGAGCAGCGCGTCGGTGCAGTCCTTCGACGCGGCCAGGTGAAGGTACGTAAAGAGGGTCTGACCCGCCCGCATGCGGTGGTATTCCTCGGCGATCGGCTCCTTGACCTTGAGGATCAGGTCACCGGTCTCCCAGACGTCGTCGGCGGTCGCGAAGATCTTGGCGCCGGCGGCGGTGAACTCGTCGTCGGTAATCGAGGAGCCGAGGCCGGCACCGGTCTCGATGAACACGTCGTGCCCGTGCCGTACGAACTCGTGCACGCCCGCCGGGGTGATCGCCACACGGTATTCGTGGTTCTTGACCTCGCGAGGGATTCCGACCTTCACTGTGTGACCCCTTAGGTTTGCGACTGCTGCACGCGCCGGGCGCCATTGCACCGGCGGACCACATGAAGCCGCCGCCGCGAGTCTAAGTCCGCACACGATCGAGAGCAGCGAACACAGCGCCAGCCGGACGGGTGATTCGCTGACAGAGTGTTAGGGCGGGGGCTACGTCATGCGCGGCGGTAGCGGCGCGTCGATTGGCCGTACCAGTGGCCAGCCCGTGTCGCGGACGCGGGCGGCGGCGAGGAGGCCGACGGCGGCCGTCGCGTTCGTGATCTCGCCGCGCAGCACCATGTCAACCGCCTCGTCTAGCGGCACGCGTCGCACCGTCATGTCGGCCTCCTCGTGCTCGCGCCGGTAGCGGCGATCCGCGGCGACGTCGTGCAGGCCGCGCGCGAGATAGAGCCGGATCACTTCGGTCGACACGCCCGGCGTCGGGTGGATGTCGAGCAGAAGACGCCAGTCGTCGGCGATCAGGTCGGCCTCCTCCGCGAGCTCGCGGGCGGCGGCCGCGGCGAGTGGTTCGCCTGCGACGTCGATCAGACCGGCCGGCAGCTCCCAGAGGAACGTGCCGGCCGGATGCCGATATTGGTGCACCAGCACGACACGCTCGTCGTCGTCGATCGCGACAATGCCGACCGCACCAACGTCGATGATGAAGTCCCGTTTGGCGAATCCGCCGCCAGGCATCGCCACGTCGTCGGTCACGAGCGTGAACACCGGGCCGACGAAGTGCACGTCGCGCTGGCGGACGGTGTAGGCGTGGCCGGGCTGTGCCGGTGCGGATGGATCGGCCTGATCGGGTTCGGCACTCACGCGGCGCCGACCTTCGCCTTCTCCACGGTGACCGGCAGCCGCCCACCGTCGGAATAGGCGAGCGCGGCCGCGACCAGCCCGTCGAAGAGCGGATGCGAGCGCGTCGGCCGGCTCTTCAGCTCGGGGTGTGCCTGGGTCGCCACGAAATACGGGTGCAGCCCGCGGTCCAGCTCGATGAACTCCACGAGATGACCGTCCGGCGACAGCCCGGAGAACCGCAGGCCGGCCTCCGTCAGCCGATCACGGTACGCATTGTTGACCTCGTACCGATGCCGGTGCCGCTCGTCGACGTCGGACTTGCCGTACGCGTCGGCGACGATCGAGCCGTCGACGAGCACTGCCGGATAGGCACCGAGCCGCATCGTCCCGCCCATGTCGCCGCGGCCGGCCACGATGTCGGTCTGGTCGGCCATCGTCGCGATCACCGGGTGCGCCGCGTCCGGATCGAACTCCAGCGAGTTCGCGCCCTCGAGGCCGGCGAGGTGACGCGCCACCTCGATCGTCATGCACTGTAGGCCGAGACAGAGACCGAGCACCGGGATGCCGTTCTCGCGGGCGAAGCGAATCGCACCGATCTTGCCCTCGATGCCGCGCACGCCGAAGCCGCCCGGGATCACGATGCCGTCCACATCGGACAGCGCCGCCGCTGCCCCGGTCGGCGAGATGCAGTCATCGCTTGGTACCCAGCAGATCGTCACGCGGGCCCGGTGCGCGAACCCGGCGGCACGGACCGCTTCCGACACCGACAGGTACGCATCCGGCAGGTCGACGTATTTGCCGACGATCGCGATGCGCACCGCGTGCTGCGGGTGGTGTACGCGCTCCAGCAGATCGTCCCAGCGAGTCCAGTCCACGTCGCGGAACGACAGGCCGAGACGACGGACGACGTACGCGTCGAGGCCCTCGCGGTGCAACACCTTGGGGATGTCGTAGATGCTCGGTGCGTCGGCGGCCGAGACGACCGCCTCCCGGTCCACGTCGCAGTAGAGCGAGAGCTTGTGCTTGAGGTTCTCCGGGATCTCGCGGTCCGACCGGCAGACCAGGGCGTCCGGCTGAATACCGATGTTGCGCAGCGCTGCGACGGAGTGCTGGGTCGGTTTCGTCTTGAGCTCGCCGGACGGCGCCAGGAAGGGTACGAGCGAGACGTGCAGGTAGAACACGTTGTCGCGGCCGATGTCGTGGCGCACCTGGCGAATCGCCTCGAGGAACGGCAACGACTCGATGTCGCCAACGGTGCCGCCGACCTCGGTGATCACCACGTCCGGCGACCGCCCGTCGTCGTCCGGGTCGGCCATCGCGCGAATGCAGGCCTTGATCTCGTTCGTGATGTGCGGGATGACTTGTACGGTGTCGCCCAGGTATTCGCCGCGCCGCTCCTTCGCGATCACCGCCGAGTAGATCTGGCCGGTCGTGATATTCGCTTTGCCGGACAGATCGCGGTCGAGGAATCGCTCGTAGTGGCCGACGTCGAGATCGGTCTCCGCGCCGTCGTCGGTGACGAACACCTCGCCGTGCTGGAACGGGTTCATGGTGCCGGGGTCGACGTTCAGGTAGGGATCGAGTTTCTGCATCACGACACGCAGGCCGCGCGCGGTGAGCAGGTTGCCGAGGCTCGACGCGGTCAGTCCCTTGCCGAGCGAGGAGGCCACGCCCCCGGTGACGAAGATGTGCTTGGTCGTCCGTGCCAATGGCGTCAAGACCGGCTCCCGTGGTCGTCGCCGACGGCGAACCTCGCCGCGGGCGGATTGCGGTGACCGGCGATCTCGCGGTCAGCGGCGACGGGATGAACCCAGATGATCATACCGTCCACGGGATTTCACAGTAACACGTGATCCGCCTGGGTCGTCGGCGCCGCGTCCGTGATGCGGTGCAACGTCACGTTCACCGGCTGTCCACTTCCCGTCAGTCGGGCGCCGACGACGCCGAACCGTGACCGGACCGGGGCACCACGAGGCCGGACTCGTACGCGGTGATCACCGCCTGGGTGCGGTCGCGCAGGCCGAGCTTGCTCAGCAAGCGGCTCACGTGTGTCTTGACCGTCTCCTCGCTGACCACGAGCCGGCCGGCGATCTCAGAGTTCGACAGCCCCTCAGCGATCAGGCGCAGCACCTCGGTTTCCCGGGGCGTCAGGGCACCGAGGCGAGCCGAACGCGGCGGGCGAAGTCGCAATCGAGCGAACTCGCCGATGAGCCGTCGCGTCACGGCCGGCGCCAGCAGCGCGTCGCCGGCCGCGACGACCCGTACCGCGTCGAAGAGCCGGTCCGCGGTCACGTCCTTGAGCAGGAAGCCACTCGCACCGGCGGCGAGCGCGTCGTAGACGTACTCGTCGAGGTCGAACGTGGTCAACATGACGATTCGGGGAGCGTCTTCGGTGCCCGCGTCGCCGACGATCCGTCTGGTCGCCTCGATCCCGTCCATCACCGGCATCCGTACGTCCATCAGCACCACATCGGGACGCTGCTGCCGGCACACCGCGATTGCCTCGACGCCGTCGGCGGCACTGCCCGCCACCCGGAAGTCGGACTGCGTGACGAGCAGAGCGCCGAACGCAACGCGTACCACCTCCTGGTCGTCCACGACCACCACGCTGATCATGGCGCCGCTCCGGACGGCAGCACCGCCTCGACGAGGAATCCGGTGGGCTGCGCCGGCCCGGCGCGAAGGTCGCCGCCGACCATGGCCGCGCGCTCACGCATGCCGAGCAGCCCATGGCCGCCGGGTGCGCCGCCGCCCGTTGCGCTGCCGTTCGATGCGCTGCCGTTCGATGCGCTGCCGTCCGGTGCGCTGCCGTCCGGTGCGCTGCCGTCCGGTGGGCCGGGGCCGTTGTCCCGTACGCGCACCCGAAGCGCGTCGTCCGTGTACGTCAACTCGACGTCGACCGAGGCACCGGGCGCGTGCCGCCGTGCATTCGTCAACGCCTCCTGAACGATGCGGTACGCGGTGAGTTCCACACCCGGGTCGAGCGGCATCACGTGGCCACGCACGATGAGTCGCGTACTCGCCGGCACTACGTCCCGCGCCTCGTCGATCAGCTCGTTCAGTTGCTCCAACCCGGGCTGCGGCTCGCGCATCGGCGGCGTACGCGTGTCGTCCCGGAGCACTCCGAGCAGCCGCCGCATCTCGGTCAGCGCGACGCGCGCCGTGTCACCGATCGCGATGAGCCGCTTCTCACCATCCGGCGGCAGGTCGGGCGTGGTGAGCCGAGCGGTCTCCACCTGTACGGCGATCATCGAGATGTGGTGCGCGACCACGTCGTGCAACTCACGGGCGATGCGTACCCGCTCGCCACGCGCCGCGTGCTGCACCAGCGTGTCGGCGATCGCCTGCTCGGCGGCGTCTCGTCTGCGGGCGAACTCCCGTGCGTGCCGCGCCCCGCCGATCGCGAGCGCGGTCCCGGTCAGCGCGAGCAGTACAGTTCCGGCCACCCAGTCCGACGTGCCGCCACCGATCGTCGCGGTCACCGCGAACACCGCGAACAGCGAAGTGATCACCCACGGCACGCGGTGATGCCCTCGCCGGCCGACGAGGTAGAGCGCAATGACGATGGCGACCACACCAGCGCCGGTCGGCCACCGGCCGCCGGCCAGCGTCACGAACGTCGCCGCGACGATCGTCACCGCGGTGACCGTGCCGTGCGTCGCGGCCAACGCCAGCGGGACCGTGGTGAAGAGCCCGATCAACACCGCGATGCTGACCTCGCCGCTTGAGTCGCCACCGCGCAACATCGTCTCGATGATGGCGAGCACGCCGAGCACGATGGCGGCCGGTGCCGACCAGTCGCTTCGGCCGGCGAGTCGACGGCGGGCCACCGCTGCCCGCGCGATCAGTGTGCTCGGCCCACCCACGTACGCAATTGTGGACGCAACCCGGCCCTGCTGGCGTCCCCGTCGTCAGCCGTCAAGGCATCCCTCGCGAGAGTGATGCAGGCATCGGACGTGGCTCGCCCACGTCGCGTAAACACGGCTCGGCGCCGTGACGACCTCGGCGGCAGATGTCCGTAGCGTCGCGGACATGGCGACCACCATCGAGGTCCGCGACCTTCGCAAGCGCTACGGGCGCACGCTCGCGGTCGACCGACTGTCCTTCACCGTTGGCGCTGGCCGGGTCACCGGCTTCGTCGGCCCGAACGGCGCGGGCAAGTCGACGACGATGCGCATGATTCTCGGCTTGGACGCACCGGACGGCGGTGCGGCGCTTGTCGGCGGCCGGCGGTACGCCGCGTTGCGTACGCCGTTGTGCGAAGTCGGCGCGCTACTCGACGCCGGCGCAATCCATCCGAGCCGGCGCGCGCGCGACCACCTGCTGTGGATGGCGCACAGCAACGGCATTCCGCGTCGACGCGTCGACACGGTCCTCGCGATGGTCGGCCTGGAGTCGGCCGCGCGCCGGCGCGGTGGCGGCTTTTCGCTCGGGATGCGCCAGCGTCTCGGGATCGCCGCCGCGCTGCTCGGCGATCCGCCGGTTCTGATGTTCGACGAGCCGGTGAACGGCCTGGATCCCGAAGGCATCCACTGGATGCGCGGCCTGCTGCGACGGCTGGCTGACGAAGGGCGTGTCGTCTT
The DNA here is from genome assembly GCA_035713725.1 of Micromonosporaceae bacterium. Classification (GTDB taxonomy): domain Bacteria; phylum Actinomycetota; class Actinomycetes; order Mycobacteriales; family Micromonosporaceae; genus DASQPR01. The sequence goes on along the minus strand of DASTMZ010000154.1, from coordinate 44,900 downwards.
CGTCTCCAGTCACCTGATGAGCGAGCTGGAAGGCAGCGCCGACCATCTCATCGTGATCGGTCGCGGCCGGCTGATCGCCGACACGAGCGTCGCGCAACTGCTCGCGGCCGCGTCGTTGGACCTCGTCGTGCTGCGTACTGTGCAGCGGTCAGAGGCGATGACCGCGCTTGCGAGTCACGGCGCCACCGTCGCGGCGATCGATCGGGAAACGGTCACCGTTCGCGGGCTGCCGGCCGATCGCATTGCCGCGCTGCTCACCGAGCGAGCGCTGCCGTTCACCGAGTTGGCTCCGCATCGCGCCTCGCTCGAGGAGGCGTACATGGACCTGACCCGGGACGCTGTCGAGTTCAGCGCGCCCGACACACCCGACGCATCACCTGTCGCAACGGAGGCGTGATGTCCCAGCCGACCGGCCGATCCGGTGTCGAGCAGACCAATCGCTCCACCGCCGACCAGACTGACCGCGATGCCGCCGACCAGACTGACCGCGATGCCGCCGACCGGACTGACCGCGGGACCGAGTCCGGCTACCGCGATGCCCAGCCGAGCTACCGCACGACCGTACGGAACCCGCGCGACGGCTTCGGACATCTGCTCCGGGCAGAGTGGACGAAGCTCCGTTCGGTCCGCAGCTCCGTGCGGTGCCTGTTGGCCACCATCTTGCTCACCGTTCTGGTCACGCCGCTGATCAGCGCGTCGAGCAGCACCAACGCGAACGAGGCTCCGCACTTCACCGACCAGTTCACGTTCGTACACCAGCCGATGGCCGGCGACGGCACGGTGGTCGCGCGGGTGTCGAGCCAGCTCAACTCCCAGGAGTGGGCCAGGGCAGGCCTCATGATCAAACAGAACACCACGGCCGGATCACCGTACGCGGCCATCATGGTCACGCCACGGCACGGCGTACGGCTGCAAGCGAACTTCGACACCGACATCCCCGGACCAGACCTTGGCGCACCGCGATGGCTGCGGCTCACGCGTTCCGGCGCAGTGATCACCGGTTCTGAGTCCACCGATGGGACGACGTGGCACGCGGTCGGCACGGTACGCGTGGGTGCGCTCGCGCCGACCGCGGAGATCGGCATGTTCGTCGCGTCGCCGCCCGTCCTGCGCGTCACGAAGACATCGGGTGGGAGTTCGACAAGCCTCGTCCTGTCCCTCGGCGCGGCCACGTTCGACCACGTGACGATCCAACCGAACGCGCCGCAGCAGTTTCCCGGTTGGAGCGAGCTGATGCTCAACGGCGGCGCCGGCACAAAGGGTGGCCCGCCGGCGAATGTGCCGACCGATGGCGATGGCCCGTTCACCGCGGGCGACGGTCCGTTCACGGTCCACGGCGCCGGCGACGTCGCGGGTTACGGCATCCCGAGCTTCCCGGTCGGTGACGACGACATCGTGGTGAACAGCCTGTCCGGGGTGCAGCTTGGTCTGCTGGCGGTCATCGCGCTCGGAGTCCTGTTCGCCGCCGGCGAATACAAGACCGGCATGATCCGGACCACGTTCGCGGCCACCCCGCGGCGACGCCGAGTGCTCGGCGCCAAGGCGATCGTGGTTGGCGTCGCGGTCTTCGTGGCCGGGCTGGTCGCAAGCCTCACCGCGTTCTACATCGCCCAGCCGGTGCTTCGCCGAAACGGGTACCAGCCGCCGGCGTACCCACATCCGACGCTCGCCGACGGCACGGTGCTGCGTGCGGTCGTCGGTACGGCGTTGTTCCTTGCCGTGTTGGCGGTGTTCAGTCTGAGCGTCGGCGTCATCCTGAAGCGGTCGGCGCGGGCCATCGCGCTCGTCGTCGGGCTCGTGCTCGTGCCGCAGATCGTCGCGTCGCTCGTACCGTCGCTCGGCGTCGCGAACTGGATCAATCGACTCACTCCGACGGCCGGCCTCGCGATCCAGCACACCCGTCCGCGCTTCGACTATGCGATCGCGCCGTGGGGCGGCTTCGCGGTGCTGTGCGGGTACGCCGCCGTCGCGCTGGTCGTCGCGATCTGGTTGGTACGCCGGCGGGACGCATGACGAGCGCCGCCGCGATGCGCATGGAGTGGACGAAGCTGCGTACGGTGCCGAGCACCGCGTGGTCGATCGTCGCGCTGATCGCGTTGACGGTGGCCACCGGTTCGCTGCTGATGTGGAGTCTCGGCACTACGCACTGCGCGTCGCATTGTGAACAGGACATGCCGCAACTCAGCTTGAGTGGGGTGTACCTCGCGCAATTGGCCATCGTCGTGTTGGCCGCGCTCGCCATCACGTCGGAATACGACACGATGATGATCCGGACCACGTTGGCAGCACGTCCGCGCCGGTTGACGGTACTCGGCGCGAAGGCCGCGGTGGTCACCGCCACGGTGCTCGTCACCAGTGCCATCGCGGTGGTCGCCACGTTCGTGGTGGGGCGCGGCATCCCGGTCGACGGATACCTGCCGCTGTCACTCGCCGACGAGGCGACCCGGCGGGCGTACTTCGGCACGGTCGCGTACCTCGGTCTCATCGCGCTGTTCAGCGTCGGCGTCGGCGCGCTCGTGCGGCACACCGCCGGAGCCATCACGACGATGATCGCGTTGCTGTACGTCGCGCCGATCATCGCGCAACTGGTCTCCGACGAACGCTGGCGGCACCGGATCGAAAAGTACGCACCGATGTCCTCCGGGCTCGCCATTCAAGCGACCACGCATCTCGACCGGCTGCCGATCCGACCGTGGTACGGGCTCGGCGTGCTCGCCGCGTACGCCGCGGCCGCGCTGCTGCTCGGAGCGGTCGCGTTCCTGGTGCGCGACGCGTAGCCGCTGCGGGAGTCAGCTCGCCGGCTCCGGTTCCCGGATGTCGACGGTGGGCCGCGGTTTCGCCTCGGGCAGCGGCACCTCGCCCTGCGTACGGTCGTCGGCGTGATCGAGGACCTGCAGCGCGGCCAGCGTGACGAGCGGCAGCGTGACCGCCGCGGCACCGCCGGCCGTCGTGAGGCCGACGCCGTCAATGATTCCGGCGAGCACGGACGCGACCGCGACACCGGTCAGCGCACCGCGCACCGCTGGGTAAAGGCCGAACAGTCGCATCAGACCGCCCCACGGCCGCAGCAGCACCGCGAGGTTGTAGGCGATGGCCACCAGAACCAGGACGCTGATCGCGTTGGACGCGGACGTCACGACGTCGTTGACGCCGGTCAGGTGCACCGACGAGCCGGCCGTCCCGGCATGGAACTGCGCGATGAACCTGCCGACCGACGAACGGTCCTCGACCGGACGGCGCAAGTCGAGCACCGCGAATCCGACCAGCACCACGAGACCGGCCAACGCCGCCCACGCGAGCCGGGCAAACGTGACCCACCCGCCGCCGGCTATTGCCGCCGCGAGGCACCCGGCAGCGGTCAGCGCGAGTGCACCACCGGCGTCCGCGCCAAGGTACGGCGAACCGACGATGATCACACCGATGCCGACGATCGCCGCGACGACGGCCGGACGCCAGCGCCGTGGCGGTACGTACTGCGCGGCACACGCCGCCGACAGCAGCACCCCGGCGATGAACGCGCCGAGGCCGGCCGGACCCATCCCGGCATACCGACCACCGGCCGCGGCCGAGTAGCCGACCACGCCGTTGAGTTGAAGGTGCGAGCCGGTGATCACGTCGATGCCGATCACGCCGGCGCTGACCACGGCGGCGCCGCCCAACAGGCCGAGCGCGCCACGCCGCCGACCGGCCAGCCACACCAGCATTGTCACCGCCGCCGCGAAGACGGCGCCGACCAGCGCGAATGCGAGGCCGGGTCGGCTGAATCGCCACCACGGCACGGTGTCCGAGAGCACCGCGGCCGGAATCGACACGCCGGCGGTAACCAGCAGCAGCTCAATGGCATGGACGGTACGGCGGGAGATTGGCGGTGGACCGTGCGGCTCCGCGGAACGGCGCGCCCGACGCAGCAGGGGTACGGCGACGATCAACAGCAACGTGACGCCGACCGCGTACAGGCCGAAGAACCAGTCGGCCACGCCCTGCCGGACCGCGGCCTGATGGTCCGCGTCGGCGAGCCGCGCGATGGCGGACGTCGGATCAGTGGGCCGGCCACCGACACTTTGCGCCTGCGACCCGACGAACAGCTTGGTCGGCTCGGGACGGCCGAGTGCCGCGAGCACGGTCGGTGCGAGGTCGACCACCTGCAGGTAGCCGGCCCGACCGGTGCTCGTGGAGGTCAGCCAGCCGCCGGTGAATCCGGCACCGTCGGCGATCGCGACGTGCAGCCGCGACGACGGGTCGGTGTCGGACAGCCCGGCGATGAGCACGAGTGAGTGTGCCGGCCGGGCAGCGAGCAACCGAGCCAGGTTCGCATCCACGGCTCGGGCCTGTACCGCGCGCGCATCCGGCGTCGGGCCGCTGACCGTACCGACATCGACGATCGACAACGTACAGTCCCGGAGTAGGTTCGTCGGGTCGGCCGGCATGGTCTTCACGTATCGGTCGACGCGCCCGAACGGCCGGGCCGCCGCAATCGCCGCGCCGGTGCCGACCGCCACGGTGCACCGGACCGCCTCCGCGAGCGCGCCGGGCTCGGCGCCGTACGACAGCGCATGGTTGTAGCCGTTGACCGCGGCCTGGTCGCCGACGCTCGCCCCGATGCCGTCCGGGCTCGAGATCGGCGCGCTGACCGGCGGGCACTGCCCGCGAGCCGTTGTCACTGATCGCAGCGCGTAGTTGCCCGCGCCGAGCGTCAGCCAACCGTCGTTCGGACACGTCGGGCTGTGCGCCGACCGTACGGTGAGCGCAGCGATCGCGTCGTGTTGCGCAAGGCGCCACAGCGTCGGCGTGTCACTCGCGTTGACGTCGTCCCAACGCAGCCCGGCGGCACCCGCGATGATCACATAGTCGGCGCGATGCGTAGTGGAGACCGTCGACGGACGCTCCATCAGACCGACGATCGCGGCGATGGCCACGACGAACGCGGCGACGTACGGGCCAACCCGCCGCAGCCACGTCAGCAAACGCTGCCATGTGAGCGCGTTACGCCATGTCAGCCCGTTCCGCAAGGTCAGCCCGTTCCGCAAGGTCAGCCCGTTCCGCCAGGTCGACGGGTGCCGCCAGGACGCGGCGTTGCGCCGGCTGCCCGGATTCCGCCGGGCCGCATCCCGCCACGGCGCGGACCGCCACCGAGGTGCCGTGCGCCAGCGTGGTGCGGGATTGCGCCGTCGGGCCGCCTTCCAAGCGGGGGTTCGCCTGCGCCACTTCACGGCGCGCCGCCGAGCAGTTCGGTATAGACCTCGACCACCTGGCGCACCGTGTCGTTGTCGGTCGGCCAGGTCATTGCCTGCGTGCGACCGGCGTCGGCGAGCAGCCGCCGGCGGCCGGAGTCGTCAAGCAGTTCGCGGACCGCCGCGTCGAGCGCGGCCACATCGGCCGCCGGCACCAGAACCGCACCGTCGCCGAGCAACTCCGGCAGACCGCCGACCGCGGTGGACACCAGCGGTACGCCGGCCCACAGCGCCTCCTGGGCGAACAGCTGACGCGCCTCCCAAACGCTCGAGACGATCGCGAGGTCCGCCGCGCCAAGCAGGTCGGCGACGTCGTCGCGGTGGCCGAGCAGCGTCACCGGCGCGTCGAGCCGGGAGACCTCGGCGGTGAGCGCGAGGAATGACGGGCCCTGGCCGGCGATCATGACGCGCGGCTCCGGCCGGCGATCGCGCCACCTGGCCGCCGCCTCGACGAGCGTCTCGTATCCCTTCTGCGGATGCAGGCGTCCGACGGACAGGATCAGCGGCGTGTCGTCGTCCAGCCCGAGTTCGGCGCGGACCTCGGCACGCGAGCGCCGCGCGGGTGCGAGTGTCGGCGCGGCGACCGCCCCCAGGCGTACGTCCCGGCCGCCGACCGTGATCGCGCGGTCGACCAGGTCGCGTGATGCTCCGAGCGTCACATCGGCCATCCGCGCCACCCGGCGTTCGAGCAGGCGGTACGCGTGCCCGCGCAGCCCACCGGCGAGCACCGCGTTATGCCACGTGACGACCAGCGGCACACGATCGGGTCGCGCCCAACCGCCGACGAGACCGGCACGCAGGCCGTGTGCGTGCACCACGTCAACGCCATCGCTGGAAAGTGCCTGCCGGAGATCGCGAACGCTACGCAGGTCGCCGGGTTGTGGTGTGGCGGGAATCTCGACCGCGGTGAACGTCGCGCCAAGTGACTCGAACGCGAACAGCCGGCCAGTCTCCTCCGGCGCGTAGACCGCAACGGTCATGCCGCGCTCCGCCAGGCCGGACGTGAGCGAGCGCACATGCCGTCCGATCCCACCGGTGCTCGATGCGAGGACCAACGCGACGCGCGTGGGCGTGCGGTCGCCGCTCGGCGCGGCACGCTCGGTCGGCGACACGACAGGTCCGGTGGGTACGCCGACCGGGCCGGACTGAGCCGCCGAGCCGGACTGGGCCGTCGGGCCGGACGCGCCGGTTGCCGCCTGGCCCGCCGCCGAGGCGGTCCGTGGCGCGTCACCGTCGCGCACTGCGCTCACGTGCCTCCCGTCCATGCGCCGCTCGTCACGGCGTGTCGCTCTGCTGCGTACGCCCCTGGTCGTGGCCGTTCGCCGACGCCCCATTGTCACCGCTGGCGTCGTGATCGCGGGTCGGGCCGGTCACTTGCTCGACGTCCCGATCGGAGGGCACCTCGGCGGCTCCCGATGCGGCGACACGACGGCGCCTAGCCACGGCCGCCAGCGATCTCGTGATCATCAGGCGGGCATCGGCCCGGTCCGCGACCCACGCGACGGCCGCGAAGACCACCAGCGCGACGAGTCCGGACAGCAGACCCGCCACGATGTCGCCGCCGACTCCTGGCGACGACGGCAACGGCAGCCGGACCGCGATCCCGGCCGCGGCGGCGAGCGTACCCGCCAGCACGGCGGTGCCCAACGCGCGCGTGGCGCCGTGCACCGCGTCGCGGCCGGCCCGACGGGCGATCATGGCTAGCAGCACGACCGCCAACACGATCATGCCGGCGCTGTTGGCCGCCCCGAGTGCCGTGATGCGGTCGGCCGGCCCGAAGGCCAGCGACAGTCCGATCGAGGCCCCCGCTACGGTGCCCCATCCCACGAGCGTCGCGACCGCCGCGAACCGGTTCTCGCCGCGGGCGAACAGTGCGCGCGAATGCAATGCGTAGAGGCCGTAGCCCAGCAGCCCGGGCGCGAACGCGATGATCGCCGCGGTCAGCGCGGACGGGTCGGGCCGCGTGCTGCTCGCGGTCGCGGCGAACAGCCGAGCGATCGGCGCGGCGGCGGCGATCAGCGCGGCGGCGCCCAGCGCGGACAGGAGTGCGACGCTGCGGGTCGCGCCGGCCGACGTCCGGCGGTATGCCGACTCGTCGCGCGCCGCGTACGCGGTAGCCAGCGCCGGGAACACCGACGTGGCCACCGGCAACGCGAGAACACTCCACGGCACCAGATAGATCGTCTGGGTGAGCGTGAAGACGTAGATGCCCGCCGTACCGCCGTTCGCCAGGCGCGTGGCCAGCGCGAGCGTCAACTGTTGTGCCACAACGGTGACGACACCGACCGCGGCGAGCCCCCGGACGCTGTGGCGCGCGCGTTCGTCGAATCGCAGCGTCGGTCGCCACGGCAGGCGCAGCCGGCGCACCGGGATGACCAGGCTGAGCGAGAGCGCCACCACGCCGAGCGTGGTACCGATCGCGAGGATCAGCTGACCACCGACGCTGACCCCGGCAAGCGTTGACGTGGACGGCTCGGCGAGGCCGTACGCGATATACGTGCCGATCACCACGACGCTCGACATCAACGGCGCCAATACCGGCCACGCGAAGCGGCGGTGCGCCTGCAGCAGACCGGACAGCACGATGCCGATGCCGTAGAGCGGGATCTGCGGTGCGAAGATCTCGAGCATCCGGGTACCGACGTCGATGGTCGTCGTACGTTCCGCGGACACCGCACCGAGGAGCACGGTCACGATTGGCCGGGCGAACACCGCGACCACCACGGCGAGCGGTACGAGGATGACGAGCACCCAGCTGATCAACGCGGACGCGGTGGCACCGACCGTATGCCGGTCGCGTCGCGCGACCCCGCCGGCGACCAGCGGGACCACCAGGCTCGCCAGCGCGCCTCCGGCGACGATCTCGAAGATGATGTTCGGGATCGTGTTCGCGGTCAGGTACGCCGTCGACAACGATCCAATCGCGACCTTGCCGAGCACGAGGGTACGCACGAAGCCGAGCAGCCGGCTCGCGATGGTGAGCACCGCGATCAGTGCGGCCGCGCCGGCCAGTCGCCCGATGCCGGGTGCTACCGCCGATCTGTCGACCGTGACGTCGACCGCGTTGTCCACGGAAGCACCGACGTTGTCCACGGTGACATCGACGCCGGTGTCCATGGCAGCGTCCGCGGTCGCGGCCGATGCGGCGATCCCGGCCGTGCCATCGGTGACCGCCCGTGACCGGTCGCGCGCCACCGCCCGCCTCAGCTTCCGGTCGGCGACGCCACACCGGGTTCGTCGCGCACGGTACGTCTGCCGAGCGCGTCGAACTCGCGCAGGCCCGGCGTCGCCTCGATCACCTTGGTGAAGCTCACCTTTTCGCTCGCGGCGGTGAGCGCAGCGATGCCGGCGAGCAGCGCGGCGCGGCGCAACGGTCCGCAGCGTACGGTCAGCGCGAGGCCGATCAGCGCGCCATACGCGTTCGCGCCGGCGTCACCGAGCATGACCTCCTCGGCCAGATCGGCGGGCAGCACCGCCGCGGCGGCACCGACTGGTCCCGCCACAAGCCCGCCGGCCGGCCCGGCGATCATCGGAGCGGCGATCAGCGTGCCTGCCTTGATCGCGCGTCCGGGTCGCAGGTCGAGCAGGTTGACGAGGTTTGCCGTACCCGCAATCACGCCGCCGCCGAGCGCGACGTTGGCGATCCGCCGCAACGGGCCGCGACCTCGGGGTGAGCCAGCCTCGGCGAGTGCCGCAGCGGCGAGACCAGCGAGACCCACACCGGCGACCTTCACCATGCCGCTCGTTACGCGGCCGTCGCGCAGCGCCGCGAGATGGCCGCGGAATCCCTTCGCGGTCGCCTGGTCCGGCCGTGCCCCCACGATGTCGTCATACCAGCCGACCGCGCCAGCGGTGCCACCGGCCAGAATCGCGGCCGCGGCCAGCGAGGGCGCGCCGGCGCCGGCCGCCGCGGTGACGGTGGCCGCGGTGGCGAGCGCCGGACCGCCAGCGAGGCTGACCGTACGCCCACGGTAATTCGTCCGGTGCCAGTCGTCGCCGCGCGGCATTTGACGCGCCATCTCGAGTGCGCGATGCCCGGCGGCGACGCCGAGCCCGAGCAGCAGGCCACGCCGGACTGTGATCATGACTCAGGCAGCTTGGGCAGCAACGCGGTCGCGTTCGACGCGAGACCGTAGTGGCCGGTGCGGCCGTAGACGATCTGCTCGTTCAGCGCGAGCGTGACGGCGAGCAGGCCCTGCAGCGTGTTGTCGTTGTCGACGCTGGACACCGTCGTTTTCAGCGACGCGTCGCCACGCACCGCACTGATGACGTTGCCGTTGCCGACCGTGCTCGCGGCGCCCACCACGATCGGGCCGGCCTTGTCGAACTGGTCGACCATGGTGACCACGCGCTGATTCTCCTGGCTGGCCTCCTGGTCGGTGTAGGGCAGCCCGGCGAGAACCACCACCGCCTCGGCCGTGCCGTCCACCTGTCCGCCGTCGACGTTGATGTAGTGCGCGTTCGCGTACGCGTTGAGGATGCGCGTCCGGTCGGCGGCCGGCACCGGCGGCTGATGGTCCATCAGGACCGCCGCGAGCAGTGCCGTGGACGTCTCGACGCCGTCGCTATTCGCCGGCAGGCCCGGGATCTCCGTGGTGTTCAGCGCCTGCGCGGCGAGATCCAGGAGCGCCTCGTTGTTCGCCGGGTTGACGAAGCTGTCCTGCGTCTCGATATGCCCGGTCACCTTGGCGCCGGCCAGCTGCAGGTCGGCCTCTAGATCCTTCACGTCGCCCTTGGAGTTCTGGGTCGACACGATGAGCACCCGACGGCCGGTGAGCTTGCCGGAAAGCACGAGCGGTGCGATCTGATTGGCGAACTGTTCCTTCTGGTTGACGTCTTCGTTCAAGTTGTTGACCTGCGCGCGATATTGCTGGTTTTGCGCCGACAACTGGGTCACCTGATGCTTCAGCTCGTCGGAGAGCGGCCCGTTGAGCGCCGCCGTCCCCACGATCAGGCCGATGGCGAGCGCGAGGAACACCGCCGTCAGCGAGACGACGTGATACCGAAAGTTGATCACTACAACAGCCCTCGTACGGAGAAGATCAAGTGATCCCACCACTCGGCGAGCAGGCTCACGTACGCCCGGCCAACCGTGGAGATCGCGACGGCGGCCGCCATCGTGGCAATCGCCGTCAGGACGAGCAGCAGGAGCGCGGGACCGGAGATCGTCTGCCGGTACAGGCGACTGACGCCCTTGGCGTCGACCAGCTTACCGCCGATCTTGAGACGGGTAAGGAACGAGGACGCCATGCCATTGCGGCCCTTGTCGAGGAACTCCACCAGGGTGGAGTGCGTGCCGACGGCGACGATCATGGTGGCGCCCTTTTCGTCGGCGAGCAGCAGGGCGATGTCCTCGCTCGTCGCCGCCGCCGGGAACATCGTCGCGGACAGACCGAGGTGGTTGACGCGGGACAGGCCCGGTGCCCGCCCGTCCGGGTACGCATGGACGATGATCTCGCCGCCGCAGCGCAACACGTCGTCGGAGACCGAGTCCATGTCGCCGATGATGATGTCCGGGCTGTAGCCCGCCTCGACGAGCGCGTCCGCGCCGCCGTCCACGCCGATCAGCACGGGCTTGAACTCGCGGATGTACGGCCGAAGCACCTCGAGGTCGGCCTGGTAGTCGTAGCCCCGCACGACGATCAACGCGTGCTTGCCGGCGATCTTCGTGGTGACGTCCGGCACGCCGACGTTGTCCAGCAGGAGTTCCTTTTCCTGCTTGAGGAAGTCCATGGTGTTGGCGGCGAACGCTTCCAGCTGAACCGACAGGCCCTCCCGCGCCTCCGCCATGGCCAAGTGGATCGATGCGGCATCGTGGCGGACGCCGCTCGCGATCTTCTCCTCGCCGATGAAGACCGCATTGCCCTCGATGCGCACCTGGTCGCCTTCGCCCAACGACCGAAACACGTCCTCGCCGAGGTCATCCAAGAGCGCGATGCCGGCGTTGACCAGCGCCTCCGGCCCGAGGTTCGGGTAGCGGCCGGAGATCGACGGCTTCGCGTTGAGCACCGCCAGGACTCCGACCGCGACGAGTGAGTCGGCCGCCACGCGGTCGATGTCGACATGGTCGATCACGGCGATGTCGCCCGGGCGCAGGCGTCCTACCAGGCGCTTGGTACGCCGGTCAAGCCGTACGGTGCCGCTGATCACCCCGGGTTCGGTGGCCCGGGAGCGGCGCAGCGTTGGTAGTCGCATCGTGCACCATCCTGGCACGCCGCCGCCCACCTGTCGGACACGAGTTGGCAGCCGCTGCGTACGTTATGCCGGGTTTAGGATCTTTTCCGCATGTTGCGAATCGTTGTCGATGATTGCGGGTACCCTGCCCCGTCGACCTTATCCAACGCGTTTGTCCGTCGGACAGCCGTCGCGCGCGGTACGCCGTTCGGTGGAACGGCATCGCGACGCGTGGTCAGCCGCGCTTTTCCCGCTCCGCGACCGCGATGAGCTCCTCGGCATGCGCGATGCCGAGGTCGGAGTCGGGCAGGCCGGCGAGCATTCGCGCGAGCTCACGCGAACGCTCGGTGTCGGCGACCACCCGAACGCCGGACGTCGTGAACGCGCCGCTGGTGTCCTTCGCCACCACCAGATGTTGATCGGCGAACGCCGCGACCTGCGGCAGGTGCGTGACCACGAGCACCTGGTGCGAACGTGCCAGTCGCGCCAGCCGGCGGCCGATCTCCACCGCGGCCCGACCGCCGACGCCGGCGTCCACCTCGTCGAAGACGAGCGTCGGCGGCCCACCGGAGCCCGCGAACACCACTTCGATCGCGAGCATCACGCGGGACAGCTCACCGCCGGACGCGCCCTTTTGCAGCGGCAGTGCCGGCGCGCCCGGATGGGCGACGAGGCGTAGCTCGACGTCGTCCGCACCGTCCGGCCCGACGCCGCATTCGACGCCGGCCACCGGAAGCGACGGCTCGGACCGGTCCACCGGACGCGGCAGGACCGCGACGTGAATCCGGGCCTGCGGCATTGCGAGGCCGCCGAGCTCCGCGGTGACCTCGGCGGCGAAACGCTCGGCCGCGGCCTGGCGAGACTTCGACGCCTCGGCCGCGAGCACGGCGACCTCGTCGGCCAAGCGTGCGCGTTCCCGATCGAGCTCGTCGAGCAGCTCGTCGGACGTGTCGAGTTCGGCCAGCCGGATCCGCGCACGATCGGCCCACGCGATCACGCCGTCCACATCCTCGGCGTATTTGCGGGTGAGAGATCGCAGCGCGGCCCGGCGTTCGTAGATCTCCTGGAGCCGGTCCGGATCGGCGTCCAGGCTGGCGAGATAGCCACCGAGCTCCGCGTTGATGTCGGCCACCAGCGATGCCGCCTCGGTGACGCGCTCGGCCAATTCGCCGAGTGCCCGGTCCACCGGAGCCTGCGACTCCAGCACCCGTCGTGCGACCGACAGCTGGCTGCCCGCATCAGAGACGTCCTCGCCGGACTCCGCGGTGCCGCCGAGCGCGAGGTGCGCGGCCGAAGCCGCGGTCCGCAGCCCTTCCGCGTGTTCGAGACGTTGTGCCTCGTCGCGAAGCGAGTCGTCCTCGCCCGGCTGCGGATCGACCCGGGTGATCTCGTCGAGCCCGAGCTTCAGCAGGTCGGCTTCCTGGTGGCGCTCTCGCGCGTGGCGCCGGCGATCGTCGAGGTCGCTTGCCACCGCTCGCCAGGTGGTGAACCGTTCGCGAAGCTCGCCGAGCAGCTTCTCGTGGTCGGGTCCGGCGAATCGGTCGAGCGAAGCACGCTGTTCGGCGGGGCGCAACAACCGTAGTTGGTCGGACTGGCCGTGCACGGCGAGCACGTGTTCGCCGAGGTCGGCGAGCACCGCGACAGGGACGGCGCGCCCGCCGACGTACGCCCGCGACCGGCCCTCCGCCGTCACCGTGCGCGACAACAGCAGACTGCCGTCACTGTCCACTTCGGCACCGGCGTCGCTGACGCGCCCGTGAACGGCGTCCGGATCCGCGACGTCGAGGCGCAGCCGGCCGTCCACCGTGGCGCGTCCGGGGTCGGCACGCACCCGCGCCGCGTCGGCCCGCCCGCCGAAAAGCAGGCCGAGTCCGGTCACCACCATCGTCTTGCCGGCGCCGGTCTCGCCAGTGATGACGTTCATGCCGCGGGCCATCGGGAGTGTGGTGTCCTCGATGACGCCGAGACCGGTGATGCGCAACTCCTCGAGCACAGCTAGAGACAGTAGACGTCGCCGGTGACAGTCGGCCAGCGCGGCGCGCGGCTTCGGCGCGCCTCGGGACCCGCCCGGCTCCGGCGCCTCGGGACCCGCCCGGCGCACGGCGCGGGACCAGCGCGGCGCACGGCGCGGGACCAGCGCCGCCTTACCGGTCCGAACGGCGATGCCGCCAGCCGTCGACCGGCAGTTCGAACTTGGCCACCAGCCGGTCCGTAAACGGTCTCGGCCGAAGGCGCACCACGTGGACCGGCAACGCGGCGCGTCGTACCGTGACGCGCGACCCGGGTGCCGCGTCGAAGCTTCGGCGGCCGTCGCACGACACGACGGCACCGCGTCCGTACGGATCCACGGTTACCGCGATCGTCGACGTTGGCGCGGTGACCAGCGCGCGGCTGAAGAGCGTGTGCGCGCTGATGGGTACCAGCAGCAGTGCGTCGACCTCCGGCCAGACGACCGGACCGCCGGCCGAGAACGCGTACGCCGTCGAACCGGTCGGCGTCGCGCACACGACGCCGTCGCATCCGTACCGCGACAACGCCCGGCCGTCCACCTCGACCAGCAGCTCGATCATGGTTTCCCGGTCGGTCTTCTCCACGGTCGCCTCGTTCAGCGCCCACGACTCGGCGACGATCTGGCCGTCGCGCTCTACCGTCACGTCGACGGTCAGACGTTCGTCCACCGAGTAGTCGCGAGCCACCACGTCGCGGACCGCGGCGTCGATGTCGGAGATCTCTGCCTCGGCGAGGAACCCGACCTTGCCGAGGTTGATGCCGAGCAACGGTGCCTTCGCCGGGCGGGCCAGTTCCGCGGCGCGCAGCAGCGTCCCGTCTCCGCCGAGCGCGCAGACAATCTCGACGCCTTCGGCCGCTGTCGGGCCGCTCACCGGCACGAGGCCGGGCACGGCGAGGTCGTCGGCCTCGACGTCGATCACACGCACCCGGAAGCCGGCGGCCACCAGGTCACGCGCGACGGTGCGGGCATGTTCCGTGCTCGACCGGCGCCCGGTGTGCGTGACCAGCAACGCTTCGCGCGTCATCAGTGCCCTTCGCCGTCGTGGCCGGCCGCCGTCGCCCGGGGGTCGCGGGCCAGACCGGCGTCCGTCGCGGTCGTGCCCGGATCCACGGGTACGCCCGCCTCGACCACACTACGGATCGCGGCCGCGTCCACCGCGCCCGGGCCGCGCCGAAGCCGGAGAAAGAACTCGACGTTGCCGGACGGCCCGGGCAACGGGCTCGCGACCACTCCCAGGACGCCGAGCCCGAGTCCGGCCGCGTACGCCGCGACGTCCAGCACCGCGTCGGCGCGCAATGCCGGATCGCGTACTACGCCGCCCGGACCGACCCGCTGCTTGCCGACCTCGAACTGGGGCTTCACCATCGGCACGAGGTCGCCGTCCGGCGCGAGACAGGCCGCCAGCGCGTCCAGCACCAGTCGGAGCGAAATGAACGACAGGTCAGCCACGATGACGTCGCATGCGCCGCCGATCTGATCAGCGGCCAGCGATCGCACGTTGGTACGGTCGACCACCCGTACCCGATCGTCGGTGCGCAGCGACCACGCGAGCTGGCCGTAGCCGACATCGACTGCGACCACCTCACGGGCACCGGCGCGCAGCAGCACGTCGGTGAAGCCACCGGTCGACGCGCCCGCGTCGAGACACCGCCGGCCCGCGACTACGAGACCATCGAACGCCTCGAGCGCACCGGCGAGCTTGTGGCCGCCGCGCGACACGTACTCGTCGGCCGGATCGCCACCGAGGACCCGCAGCGGATCCGCCGGGTCGACCATCGCCGCGACCTTCGCGGCGACCACACCGCGCACCTCGACGCGCCCCGCCGTGACGAGCTCGGCGGCTTGTTCACGCGAACGCGCGAGTCCCCGCCGGACCAGTTCGGCGTCGAGCCGGGTGCGCCGCGCCACGGCCGCGTTTAGCGGTCGTCGATGCGGGCGAGCGTGGCCTGCAACGCTTCGTACGCCTCGGCGAACGCGCCGACCTGGTCGGCCGCATCGGATCCCGAGACCGCATCGAGGCGAGCCAGCGCGGGCGCGACATCGCGTTGCGACTCGACGAGCGCCGGGTCCTGCGGCGAACCCGGCGCGTCGACGGCCGACGAGCCGTCCGGACCGACCGTCTCGCTGGCCTTCGCGACGTCAGCGCCGTACCCGGGCGCTATGCCGTCCGGGTCCGTCACGACGCGCCGCCCGATCGGGTCCGGCGGGTTGACTTGGACGGCGCGCGCTTGGCGGATGCCGATCGCGCGGACGTGCCGCCACGTGCCGCTGACCGCGTCCGGCTCGTCGCGGTTCGCGTGCCGGAGGTGCTGCGTGCGGCGGCGGTCGTCTTCGCCGGCGTCGCGCGCTTGGCCACCGTCTTCTTCGCGACCGTCTTCTTCGCGACTGTCTTCGCCGGCGTACGCGTCGTCGCGCTCTTCGCCGCGGTCTTCGCTGGAGCGCGCGTGCCGGCGCTGCGTGTCGCGGGCCGGCGTGCAGTTGTCTTGCTCGCCGCCGTCCTGCCGGCCGCTGTCCGGCTGGCCGTTGGCTTCCGCGGCGCCGCCTTGGCGGTGGTCTTGGTCGCCGACGACACCCGGCCGGCCGTGGTGCCACCGGTCTGGGCGGCCTGAAGTTCCGACTCCAGCTCGCGAACCTTCCGGTTGAGCTCGTCGACCTCGTCCATGGTCGCGAGACCGACGCGCCCGAGCGCACGGTCCAGCTCCACGCGGATCATGCGGGTCATCGCCTCACGGTTGGCCATGCCTTGATTCACGAGCTCTTGGAGCTGTTCGGCGGTGGCGCCACCCCTGCCAGCGACCTGCTGGACGATCTTCATCGCCTTCTTCCGGGACGTGTCCGTGAGCCCCATTACGAGCTCGACGTACGCCCGCCAGGCGTCCTTCTGCGCCACGTGCGTCTCCTCTCCAGCGCAACACGTGTCTCTCGCCACGAATACGCTACCGGGCGAACGTCCGCCATTCGTGAGGTACCGTGCCGACAAGTGGTGGCAAACCTCTGGCCGATCCGGCCGGGAGCGAAGGAGATCGATGGCCACTGTGGACGAATGCCGTGCGGCCCTGCACACCCTGGCCGCGCGAATGGACGCGAACGTCGAGAAGTCCGGCACCATCGACCTCGACCGCCCGTTGGCGTGCTCGGTCACCGATCTCCGCGTTGCCTTCCACGGCCAGCTCACCGGCGGCCGACTGCTCGGACTCACCGACGGCGACGATCCGGCGGCCAAGATCCGCCTCATCGCGTCGAGCGACGACCTGGTCGCCATGGTCAACGGCGACCTCGACCTCGCGAAGGCGTGGGCTTCCGGCCGGATCTCCGTCAAGGCAAACCCGTTCGACCTGCTGAAGCTGCGCAAGCTGATGTGACGCGCGGCTAGCCGCGCGATCGGGCGAGACCCAGCCGGTCGAGCGTGGCGGCGGCCGCATCGCCGGTCGGCGTGACCGACGGTAGGTCGTCGGCCTGCCAGGCCGCCGCGGCCAGCCCAGCGAGCGCGGCGACGTCGCGGCCCTCGCCCGCAAGTTCCAGGCCGGCGCCGGTGCGGCGCACGGTCCAACCGCCGCTGGCGACCGGAGTTCCGGGCGTCGAGACGGCGGGTACGCGAGCCGCCAGGTCGCCATTCGCCAACGCCCCGAGATCCGGCGCGATCCACATGGGACGGGAGCCGTCGGGCGCGGCGATGACGTCGGCCGGTGTGCTCACGCCGGTCAAGACCAGCATCGCGTCGAAGCCGGTGCGCACCGCGCCCGCCACGTCGGTGTCGATCCGGTCGCCAACCACCAGCGGGTGACGGGCTCCGACGCGGCGCGCGGCGGTCGTAAACAGATCCGGCGACGGCTTGCCGACGATCAGATCCGGGCCACGACCGAGCGCGGTGGCAAGCGCCGCGACGAGGGATCCGTTGCCGGGCAACGGTCCTCGCGGCGACGGGAGCGTCCGGTCGGCGTTCGTCGCGACCCACCACGCGCCGGCCCGTACGGCGACGCACGCCTCGGCGAGGTGTACCCAGCCGATGTCACGGGCGTACCCCTGGACGACGGCGGCCGGCGAGCCGGACGCATCCGAGACCGGTTGCAGCCCGACCGCCGTGATCTCAGTGCGCAGGGCCACTCCGCCGACCACGAGCACCGGCGCACCGACCGGCAGGCGGGTGGCGAGGACCGACGCTGATTCGTGCGCGGACGTAACGACGTCGTCCTCGGCCGCGTTCACACCCAGGTCGCGGAGCAGCGCGGCGACATCGCCCGCCAGGCGTGACGCGTTGTTCGTGACGTACGCGACGGGTGGGCCAGCCTTCGTCAGCCGATTGATCGCGTTCACCGCGCCCGGAATCGGATCGCGGTCCAGGTAGACAACGCCGTCGAGATCGAAGATGACGAGGTCGTACGAGTCCGACAGCGCGGTCGTCACGCCGTGGTGCCCGGCGGCTCACTCGGGTCGTCCGGTCGCGTGATGTCAGCGATCGGCTCGCTCAGCGGGGCCGCGTCAGGATCCGACTCGACCGGCACATAGTCCTCCCAGTCATCGTCGTCCTCGTCGCCATCTTCGTCCTCGTCGCCATTGTCATCGTCGTAGTCGTCTTCGTCGTCGTCGTCGTAGTCGTCTTCGTCGTCTTCGTCGTCCTCGTCGTCTTCATCGTCTTCGTCGTCTTCGTCGTCCTCGTCGTCTTCATCGTCTTCGTCGTCTTCGTCGTCGAGGTCGTCATCATCGTCGTCGTCGAAATCGTCGTCGAAATCGTCGTCATCTTCATCGAGCTCGTCGTCGTCAAGCTCGTCGTTATCGAGGTCTTCGTCGACGCCGTCATCGTCGACACCGTCACCGTCGCCGGCCTCGTCCACACGAGCGTTGCGCTGGGCGCTCTGCTCGGCCTCGGTCCGCTCGTCAAGCTCGTCGTGCGCCATCGCGAGCGCCAGCTCGGAGTCGTCGGTCTCGTCGTCGTCTTCTAGCTCGATGCCGTCGATATCGAGAAGCCGGTCTGCCGCGTCGGTAAGACCGTCCGGATCTGCGTCCACCGCGCGCGAGAACCATTCACGCGCCTCGTCGCGACGGCCCACCTCAAACAGCGTGTCCGCGTAGGCGTAGCGCAGTCGCGCCACCCATGGCGCATCGGCGTTGAGTTCGTTGACCTGCAGCATGGCTAGCGCCGCCTCGTCCTG
Source organism: Micromonosporaceae bacterium (assembly GCA_035713725.1). GTDB lineage: Bacteria > Actinomycetota > Actinomycetes > Mycobacteriales > Micromonosporaceae > DASQPR01. The sequence goes on along the minus strand of DASTMZ010000154.1, from coordinate 26,334 downwards.
GTCCATGTCACGACGTGCGCCGGCGGCGACGATGAGCAACTCGATCGCCTCGGCGCTGCCCGCCGGCAGGGTGCCGGCGGAGCGGTAAATGTCGATCGCCTTTTCCGGTCGGGCGAGCGCGCGCTCGCAGTCGGCGAGGATTGCGAGGTGCGTCTGCTTTCCGGTGATGCGATGGTACGTGCGGATCTCCGACAGCGCCGTCTGCCACTGTCCGGCGTGGTACGCCGTGATTCCCACCGCCTCCCGTACCACGCCGATGCGTGAGGCCAGCCGGCGCGCCGCGACCGCGTGCGCAAGCGCAGCATCCGGGTCTTCGTCGACCAGTCGGCCGGCCATCACGAGGTGACGCGCTACCCGCTCGGCGGTCGGCCGGGCGAGCGAGCGCAAGTCCGCACGGATCTGTGGGTCGAGTTCGCTCGCGGTCACATCCTCGGGGATCTCCGGCGCGTCCGCCGGGCCGCGGTCGCGCGGGCGGTCGTCACGGTCGAACGCGTCACGCGACCTTTCGGTGCGACGGTCGTCTCGCGCCGAGTCCGTCCGACCACGATCGCGTGGCGGCCGTCCGCCGTCGTACGACCTCGGGCGCCACTCGCGGTCGTCGCGCCGTGGACCACGGTCCGGCCGATCGTCACGGGTACCGCCGTCGCGCCGATCCCGTCCGTACCCGCCTCGATCGGAGCGGCCGGCGTACCCGCCTCGATCGGAGCGGCCGGCGTACCCGCCGCTGTCGGCACGGCGATAGCGGCTCGAGTCGCCGCCGGAGCGCTCGTCGCGGCGATACCCGCGCTGGTCGTCGCCACGCTGATCGGTGCGTTGGCCGTCGCGGCGGTACCCGCGGTCCGGCCCACGGTCGTCGCGCCGATACCCGCCGCCGTCACTGCCGCGGTCGAAGCCTCGGTCGTCACGCCGGTATCCGCTGCCGCCCGGTGCGTTCCCGCGCCCGCCACTTGCGTAGCCGCCACGGTCGTCTCGCCCGCGCCCGCGATCGTCACGGCGGAACCCACCCGTACCACGATCGTCACGGCGGAACCCACCCGTACCGCGATCGTCACGCCGCGGCCCACCCGTACCACGATCACGCCGCGGCCCACCCGTACCACGATCGTCACGCCGCGGCCCACCCGTACCACGATCGTCACGCCGCGGCCCACCCGAACCGCGATCGTCACGGCGGAACCCAGCCGTGCCACGATCGTCACGCCGGGCCCCACCGTCGCGGCGGCCGTCATAACCCCGTCGGTCGTCGCGGCCACGGCCGTCGCTCCCCCGGCGATCGTCGAAGCCTCGAGTGTCCCGGCCGTCACGACCGCGTGAATCCGACCCGCCCGGTCGGCCGCCCCGATCGCGGTCCTGGAAACCGCGTGCGCCACTGCCCGAGCGATCACCGGCGGGTCCACGCCGGGAGCCTCGGAAGCCGCTGTCACCAAAGCGATCCCGATCCCGGAAGCCACTGCGTTCGTCGCGGTGGCCGGGATCGCGTTGGCCGCTCGCGCGACCGCTCCGATGTGGATTCTCGTGCCGTCCCGAGCCGCGGTCCGCGCCGCGCCCGCCCGGTTCGCGGCCACGACCGGTCGAGCCGTCGGGCCGGCCGGGGCGACCTCGGTGGCCGTCGTCCGGCGAAGAACCAGTCACGGAATCCATCCTTCCAAAGCGCCGGCTGCTCGGCCTGGAAATGCGTTGAGGGCCGCCTGCCGGACAGCCCGCAACGGGGGTTGTGTCCGGCGGCGTCCTACTCTCCCACACCCTGGTGAGTGCGGTGCCATTGGCGCTGGTGGGCTTAGCTATGCCAATCCGCAGGTCGACACGATCAACGGGTCAGCTCGACCCCGGCGATCGTCCTACGTCCGCGCCGCAGCACGAGCCACTTGCCGTGCAGCAGGTCGTCCTCTCCGACGACGTGGTCGGCATCCGAGACGCGCACGTTGTTGACGTAGGCGCCGCCCTCCGCGATGGCGCGCCGTGCCTCGTTCATGCTCGAGACCAACCCGCTCTCCTTGAACAGCGCGGCGGTCGGCGGCACCGAGCCGGTGATGGTGACCAGGCCCGCCTCGGCAAGTGCGGCGCGCAACGTCGACGGCGTGAGATCGGCCAGCGCGCCGCGCCCGAACAGCGCCTGCGAGGCCGCGATCGCTTGCGCCGTCTCCTGTTCGCCGTGGACCATGCGCGTCACCTCGGCGGCAAGGCGGCGCTGGCCGGCACGTGCGGCCGGACTCTCCGCGGTCTGCTTTTCGAGCTCGATGATCTCGTCACGCTCCAGGAACGTCAGCGTGCGCAGCAACGGCGAGACTGTCACGTCCTCGACGTTCATGAAGTACTGAAAGAACGCATACGGCGAGGTCAGCTCGGCGCTCATCCACACCGATCCGCCACCCGTCGACTTGCCGATCTTCTCGCCGGCCGAGTCGGTGATCAGGGGCGTGGCGAGCAGATGCACGGACGCGCCCTCGGCACGCCGGATCAGATCCGTCCCAGCCGTGAGGTTGCCCCACTGGTCGCTACCGCCGGTCTGCAGGTTGCAGCCGTAGCGGCGGTAGAGCTCCAGGTAGTCCATGCCCTGCAGGATCTGGTAGCTGAACTCGGTGTAGCTGATGCCGATCTCCGAATTCATCCGCGCGCTGACCACGTCCTTGCGGACCATCGTGTTCACGCGGAAGTGCTTGCCGATGTCACGCAGGAAGTCGATCGCGGACAGCGACTTCGTCCAGTCCAGGTTGTTGACCATGCGCGCGGCGTACGACCCCTCGAAGTCGAGGATCGGGGCGATCTGTGCCTTGATCAGGTCCACCCACGAGGAGACCACCTCGGGGTCGTTCAACGTCCGCTCGGTGCCTGGATTGGGATCGCCTATCAGGCCGGTCGCGCCACCGACCAGCGCGAGCGGCAGGTTGCCCGCCAACTGTAAGCGTCGCATCGTCACGAGCTGCATCAGGTTGCCGAAGTGCAGGCTGGGGGCGGTCGGGTCGAAGCCGCAGTAGTGCGTGACCGGTCCTCGGGCGAGTTCCGCCCGAAGCACGTCGAGGTCCGTCGAGAGCGCGATCAACCCGCGCCACTGGAGTTCGTCGATGATGTCGGTCACGCACAGATTGTCGCGCATCGCTCGGCTCGGCCGACAACCGGTTTGCGGCGCGTCGTTCCGGCCTCTTGAGGCTTGCGCCACGTGGGCCGTCCCGTGGGCCTGGGCGTCGTGCGATGTCGGACCGGTCCCGTACGTTCACCGCCATGGGACTGGAGTGGAACAAGTTGATCGTGGAGCAACTCGAGTTCTACTGGGACGCGCACCTTCGTCCTCGGCTGGACGGACTGACCGATGACGAATACCTCTGGGAGCCGGTCCGCGACTGTTGGAACCTGCGCCGCGACAGCGACAGCAACTGGGTGATGGACTGGGCCATGCCCGAGCCGGAGCCAACGCCCGTGACGACGATTGCCTGGCGCATGATGCACATTGCGGCGACCGGGTTCGCCAACCGAGCATCCGCGTTCTTCGGCGACGATCCGTTCCCTGAGCTGGGCATGAACGATCCGGGACGATATCCGGTCAGCCTGCCGAGCACCGCGACCGATGGTGTGGCCTATCTCGAGCAGACCTATCACGCGTGGATGGACGGGATCAGCGCGCTCGACGAGGCCGGCATGAGCCAAAAGCTCGGACCGAAGGGCGGTCCGTTCCGCGACGACCCGATCGCCGCGCTGGTCGTCCACATCAACCGCGAGGTGATGCACCACGGCGCCGAGATCGGACTACTGCGCGACTTCTACCTGCGCCGCGACCAGTTCGCTCGCTAGCCTGCCGGCTGGACCTAAGGATCGGCGCGTGGGCGTCGCGGCGCGTGCTTCTTGTACGCGCTGACCGTTGGCTCGCTGGCCAGCCAGAACCGCCACGGCGTTTCGGCGCCGACGGCCACGCCGACCCGCGGCCCGATCCGGATCGCGTCCGGCGCAACGGCCGCCAGGCGCGGCAGCAAAGCGACGTCGCCGGATCCGTCGAGCAGGCGCGTGCCGTTGTCTTCGCCGGTCACGCCGAGCGCCATGGCCAACCGGCTCGGCCCGCGCGCCAGGTCCCGATCGGCGACCACGGCACCGGACCGCGCGACGCGGCGAGATCGCGCGAGGTCGGCGCCGTCAATGACCTCGCCGGCCCGTAACAGCACCGCCGACGCGGCGCCGACCGGTCCCGTCACGACGTTCATGCACCAGTGCATGCCGTAGGTGAAGTAGACGTAGAGCACGCCGGCCGGGCCGAACATGACCGCGTTGCGGGGCGTCTGACCACGGTAAGCGTGCGACGCCGGATCGCCGCCGACACCGGAATACGCCTCCACCTCGGTCAGCCGCACCGTCACGCCGTAGCCGGACAGCCGGCAGCCGAGCAACGAGCGCGCGGATGCCTCGACGTCCGATCCGTCCAGCACCCGCCAGACGGCCTTCGCCCTGCCCGCCACGCTCGGCCCCCAAAACTGCACGGTCCGCCGCGCTGGATGGCACGGCCGCGACCCATGGTGACATGATCGGCGCCGGCAACCGCGGCCGACGGGGCGCAACCGAGAGGTACGAACGATGCTGCAGACGTACGACGAACGCAACGCCGACATCGTCTACTGGTGCAACGGAGTGCTCCGGCATCGCGACGAGCCGGGCATCTCGCCGTTCGACTCGGTGGTGCAGGGCGGCGACGCCGTCTGGGAGGGACTCCGGCTCTACAGTGGCCGTGTCTTCGGACTCCACGCGCACCTCGCGCGCCTGCGCCGCTCCGCCGCTGCGCTGGGCTTCGCGGCCGTACCCACCGACGACGACATCACGGCCGCGATTGCCGCCACGATCGCCGCGAACCGGATGACCGACAGCGTGCATATCCGGCTCACGTTGACCCGCGGCGTCAAGATCACCAGCGGCATGGATCCGCGGCTGAACCAGGCCGGCTGCACGCTGATCGTGCTCGCCGAACACAAGGCGCCGGTCTACGACACCGGCGGCCTGCGACTCGTCACCGCCAGCACCCGCCGGCCGGGCCCGGACGTCCTCGATCCGAAGATCCACCACAACAACCTGCTGAACTCGATCCTCGCGAAGATCGAGGCGAACGCGGCCGGCGCGGACGATGCGCTCATGCTCGACGGGCGAGGATTCGTGGCGGAGACCAACGCGACGAACCTGTTCGCCGTCGTCGGCGGCGGGCTCGTCACGCCGCGGGCACTCGCCTGCCCGGAGGGCATCACGCGTGCGACCGTCTTGACGCTGGCCGCGGCCGCCGGCATCAACGCCAGCGAGCGAGACATGTCGCTGAGCGAGATGTCTGGCGCGGACGAGGTGTTCTGCACCGGCACGATGGGTGAGATCGCGGGCATCACGGAGATCGACGGCCGCCCGATCGGTGGCGGCGCGGTCGGTCCGGTGACGCAGCGCATCGCGGCGCTTTACCACGACCACGCCGCCACGCACGGCACCGTGGTCGGTCCGGCTTAGGTCGATCCTCCGGTACGGTCAACCGCCGCTCACCCGAGGCACCGTGCCGAGCGTGGCGCAGGCTCATGCGGTGCGCCCGCACGCCTCCAGCCGCACCGCGGCAAGCTCCAGGTAGTACGGCATCGCGGCGTCTACCAGCGGCTGCAGCCCGTCGGGGACGACCGGTGGCGTCGGGTCGTAGGGCGCGAATGTCGTAGACGCCTCCACGGTGGCGTACCAGTAGGGTGCCCATGCACCGTCGGTGGCACGCCGGCCCGGCGCCCAATGCAGCATCGCCGGATCCCACGGGATGCCCAGTGCCTCGCAGAGTCGGGTCAGCACGGCGGCCGGATCACGCAATACGTCGGCCGCGTCGATCACTGGCCCGCCGTAGCGACGGAAGATCTCCACCTGTTGCGGATAGCCGAGATCTTCGAGCGTCGGCGAGCCGCGTACCTTCGCGTAGGACGCCACGACATTCGCTGGGTGCCGAATCAGAAAGGCGTGGTCGAGCGCGCTGAGCCACCGTCGTCCGACCTCCGGCAGCAAATGGTGCGTCATGTGCTTCTGGTAGCTGATGCTGTAGCCGTCCGGCAGCGCAGTGGTCATCGCTGCCGCCACGTCACGCCAATCGGTCGGTTGGCTCGCGAGGACTTCCGATCGACCGGGATGATCGATGCCAGTAGTCGCCAGGTAATACGCGTAGAGGGGCTCGTCGACGACGACGGTGTCGGCCCGCGCACCGAAGCTGCGCATCATCGCCGTGGAGATGTTTCGTGGCCCCGACCACATCGCGATATGGGCGCCGCTCATCGAGTCGAGGTTACCGAGGCACCACAACCTCGTTCACCCAGCCGCGCCACTCGGTCAACTGATCGGCGGCCGATGTTAGCTGATCGTTGACCGGCTGTCGTCCGGTCGACCCATAGGTCGTACGGCTAGCGAGCGCACCGGGCACCGTCATGACGCTCCGTACGTCCGGCGTCAGCAACGGCGAGACATCCGCGAGTTCGTCGTCGTCGAGTTGGTCGAGTTCGACACCATGTCGCGCCGCGCGGACAACAAGCGCACCGGTGACGTCGTGCGCCTCGCGGAACGGTACGCCGCGCCGGACCAGCCAATCGGCGACCTCGGTGGCGAGCGTGTAGCCGACCGGCGCGGCGGCCGCGATCCGGTCAGCGTGCACCGTCATCGTCGCGATCAGGCCGGTCAGCGCGGGCAGCACGAGTTCGAGCGTGTCCACCGCATCGAAGACCGGCTCCTTGTCCTCTTGCAGGTCGCGGTCGTACGCGAGCGGCAGCCCCTTCAACATGGTGAGCACCGTCATGAGGTCGCCGATCAGCCGGCCGGACTTGCCGCGCGCCAACTCCGCGACATCGGGATTCTTCTTTTGCGGCATGATGGACGACCCAGTGGCGAACGCGTCATCGAGTTCGACCCAGCCGTACGCCGGCGTGGTCCACAGCACGACCTCTTCACCAAGCCGCGACACGTGTACGCCGATCAGCGCGGCCACGAAAAGGAACTCGGCGGCGAAGTCCCGGTCCGCCACCGCGTCGATCGAGTTCGGTGCGGCGGATGCGAAGCCGAGTTCCTTCGCGACCTGGATCGGATCCAGCGGCAGCGACGATCCCGCGAGTGCCCCGGCGCCGAGCGGGCTGACCGCGGCCCGACGATCCCAGTCGCGCAGCCGATCCAGATCGCGCAACAGCGGCTGCGCATGGGCGAGCAACTGATGGCCGAACGCGACGGGCTGCGCCGGTTGCAGGTGCGTCATGCCCGGCGCGGGTGTGTCCACGTGCGCTGCCGCGCGATCGACGAGCGCTTCGGCAAGGTCCACCACTCGAGCGGCCACGCCGCGCGCGTGGTCCCGCAGATACAACCGCAGGTCCGTGGCGACCTGATCGTTGCGGGATCGACCGGCCCGAAGCTTGCCGCCGAGCGACCCGAGCCGCTCGAGCAGCCCTCGTTCCAGCGCGGTGTGCACGTCTTCGTCGTCAGCGGTCGGCACGAACTCACGCGCCGCGCAGGCCGCCTCCAGGTCGTCGAGCGCGGCCAGCATTCGGCCAAGCTCGTCCGCGGAGAGCAGGCCGGCGCGAGCGAGCACGCGCGCGTGTGCCCGCGACGCCGCGAGGTCGTAGGGCGCGAGCCGCCAGTCGAACTGCACGCTGACCGACAGCCGCGCGAGCGCCTCGGCCGGACCGCCGGCAAAGCGCCCACCCCACAGGCTGGTACGCGGGCGGTCGGCGCGCGCGGTCTCGGGTGCGGCCTCGGTCACGCTCACAGTCTCCTCCACGCCGGCCGGCCGACGGCTCGTCTGGTACCCGCTAGTTAGCGCCGAAGCGTGCGTCGCGCGCGGAGGCGAGCCGCGACGGCAGGCCCCACAGTTGGACGAAGCCCTTGGCGAGCGACTGGTCGAACAGATCGCCCTCGTCGTAGGTGGCGAGACTGAAGTCGTAGAGCGACGCGTCCGACCGCCGGCCGGTGACCGTGGCGCGGCCGCCGTGCAGCGTCATGCGGATCTCGCCCGAGACATAAGTCTGGGTGTCCGCGATGAACGCGTCGAGCGATCGCTTGAGCGGCGAGAACCACAAGCCGTCGTAGACCAGTTCGCCCCACCGCTGTTCGACCGACTTCTTGAACCGCGCCTGGTCCCGCTCGACCGTCACGTTCTCCAGTTCCTGATGCGCGGTGATCAGCGCGATCGCGCCGGGCGCCTCGTAGACCTCGCGGCTCTTGATGCCGACGAGCCGGTCCTCGACCATGTCGATGCGGCCGACACCGTGCGCGCCGGCACGACGGTTCATCTCGACGATCGCTTGGTACGGCGTGACGGTCTCGCCGTCGATCGCCACCGGTACGCCGTTGTCGAACGTGATCACGACGGTGTCCGGGTCGCGTGGCACGGACGGGTCGCTGGTGTACGCGTACACGTCCTCGATCGGCGCGTTCCAGATGTCCTCGAGGAAACCGGTCTCGACCGCGCGACCCCAGACGTTTTGGTCGATCGAGTAGGGCGACCGCTTCGACGTCTCGATCGGCAGGCCCTTGCTCTCCGCGTACGCGATTGCCGCCTCACGCGTCCACGCGAAGTCACGAGCCGGCGCGACCACCTTCAGGTCTGGCGCGAGCGCACCGATGCCGACCTCGAAGCGCACCTGGTCGTTGCCCTTGCCGGTGCAGCCGTGGGAGACGACCGTGCCGCCGTACCGGTCGGCCGCGGCCACGAGATGCTTCACGATCAGTGGCCGCGACAGCGACGACAGCAGCGGGTACCGATCCATGTAGAGCGCGTTCGCACGGATCGCCGGGAAGCAGTAGTCCGCCGCGAACTCGTCGCGCGCGTCGATCACTTCGGACTCGACCGCGCCGCACGCGAGCGCGCGCTTGCGGATGACTTGCATCTCGGTTGCCGAAAACCCAGTCTCGCCGCCCTGGCCGACGTCGACCGCGACCGCGATCACCTCGGCGCCCATGCGCTCGGCGAGATACGGGATGGCCACGGACGTGTCGAGCCCTCCCGAATAGGCGAGAACGACCCGCTCGGTCATGTCGTGTTGCCCTTCTGTGCGTGTATCGGTTTCTGTGCGGCCGAAATGCCGCGCCATCGCTAAGGCCGCGCCGCGGCCATGTCGCGCCGCCGCGGCGGCCTGGTCTACTTGCCGTCGACTCCCGAAGCCCACAGCGAGAACTTCGCGGCGAGGGCGGCACCGGCGGTGCTGGCCGCCGGGCTGGAGTCGCGTGCCACGACAAGGATCGTGTCGTCGCCGGCGATCGTGCCGACCACGTCCGCGAGCCCGGACCGGTCGAGAGCGCTCGCGAGGAACTGTGCCGCCCCGGGCGGGGTACGCAAGACCACGAGGTTTCCGCTCGCGTCGGCGCCGGTCAGCAACTCGCGCAGCAACCGTTGGAGTCGCACCGGAGTGGACTCCACGGTGCGGAGCGCGGCGTTGCCGTCCTCCGGGATGACGTACGCCGACGAGCCGTCGGCCGCGCGTACCTTCACCGCCCCCAACTCGTCGAGGTCACGCGACAACGTCGCCTGCGTGATGTGGATGCCTTCGGCCGCCAACAGTTCCGCGAGATCGGTCTGGGCGCGCACCGCTTGTCCGCGGATCAACGCGACGATGCGTGCGTGCCGCGCCGCCTTCGTCGCCGTGAACGTTGCCGCGGTCATGCCGCCGGCTCCAGCGGTGGAGCGATCGGCGCGACTCCCGACATGACGCCCGGCGAAACTCCATGCGGGGCGTTGGCTTGCCGCGCCGGGGTCAGGCCGTTTGCGTGGCCGCGCGCCTGCCGGATCAGCCAGGCGAGCAATGCCTTCTGTGCGGGCAGCCGATTCGCCGCTTCGGCGAACACGACGCTTCGCGGTCCGTCGATGACCTCACCGGTGATCTCCTCGCCACGGTGCGCCGGCAGGCAGTGCAGCACGATCGCGCTCGACTTCGCCGCCGCCAGCAGCGCCGCATTCACTTGGTATGGCGCGAGCACGGCACGGCGCTCGGCGTTTTCGGCCTGCCCCATCGAGGTCCACGTGTCGGTTGCGATCACGTCGGCGTCGGCGACGGCGTCGTACGGATCGTCGGTCACCGTCACCCAGCCGCCGGTCGACGATGCGATCGCCCGGGCGCGCGCGACGATGGCCGGCGCCGGCTGGAATCCGGGCGGTGCACCGATCCGTACGTGCATGCCGGCGGCCGCACCGGCAAGCGCGTACGAGTTCGCCATGTTGAACGCGGCGTCACCGACATACGCGAGCGTGCGGCCGGCCGTGCCGCCGCAGACCTGACGGATGGTCAGCAAGTCGGCGAGCAGTTGACACGGATGGAAGCCGTCGGTCAGCGCGTTGATCACCGGTACCCGCGACGCCTGGGCGAGTGCGGCGAGACGCTCGTCGTCGAACGTACGGATCACGATCGCGTCGACATAGCCGGACAGCACTCGGCCGACATCCTCGATCGTCTCGCCCCGGTCCAGGTGGGTGGCGCGCGCGTCGACGACCACCGGGTGGCCGCCGAGCTCGGCGATGGCGACCTCGAACGACACGCGGGTGCGCAGTGACGGCTTCTCGAAGACCACGGCCACCGAACGCGGACCGGCAAGCGGCTTGTCGTGGTGTGGCGCGGCGGCCAACGTCTCCGCGGCGTCCAGCACCGTGGATTGTTCGGCCGGGCTGAGGTCGTCGTCACGCAGGAAGTGCCGCATGGACGTCGTCCTTCCGTGAGAGGTCAGAAGGGGTGCGGGGGATCGGATCGGCGGCCGCGCCGCCGACTAGCGGCTCGGCGCCGGCGAAGCGTTTCGCTACAACCGAGTCCAGTTCCTCACCGAGCGCCGCGACGAACGCGTCGGCCTGCTCGGCAGACAGGATCAGCGGTGGCGCAAGGCGGATCACGTGTGGCAGCGGCGCATTGGCGAGAAAGCCAGGTCGCCCGCCGGCGATCGCGCGATCACGCAACGCGTCCACGACCTGGCTGGCGACCGGCTCGGTCAACACGACACCGAGCAGCAGTCCGGCGCCTCGGACGCCGGCGACCAGCGGACTCGACAGCGCGGTCACGCTAGCCGACAGCCGATCACCGACGCGCGTCACGTGGTCGAGCAGTCCGTCGCGAGCAATCGTGCGCAACACCGCGAGCGCGGCTGCGCAACTCACTGGATTGCCGCCGAACGTCGAGCCGTGCGCGCCCGGACCCAGCAGGTCGGCCGCCGCTCCGAACGCCATGCATGCGCCGATCGGCAGGCCGCCGCCAAGACCCTTCGCGAGCGTGACGACGTCCGGCTCGACGACCGTCGCGGCCACATCGCTCGCCGCGGGATCGTTGGCCTGGTGCGCAAACCAATGACCGGTACGGCCGACGCCGGTCTGCACCTCGTCGAGCGCCAGCAGCGCACCGTGACGCGACGTGATGGCACGCGCGGCGGCGAGATATCCGGCCGGCGGCACGACCACTCCGTTCTCGCCCTGGATCGGTTCGAGGATCACCATCGCGGTGTCGTCGGTGACCGCGGCGGCGAGCGCTGCCACATCGCCGTACGGCACGTGCGTGACCGGACCGGGCAGCGGCCGGAACGGGTCGGACTTCGCGGGCTGCCCAGTGAGCGACAGCGCACCCATCGTCCGGCCGTGGAAGCCGCCGGCCGCCGCGACCACATGTGACCGACCGGTACGCCGCGAGATCTTGTACGCCGCCTCGACCGCCTCCGCGCCCGAGTTCGCGAAGAACACCCGGCCGGGTCGACCGGCCAGCACCAGCAACAGTTCGGCGAGCGCAATCGGGGGCTCGGCGGCGTAGAGGTTCGATACGTGGCCGAGTTGCCCGATCTGCCGCGAGACGGCTGCGACAACGGCAGGGTGCGCATGTCCGAGCGCGTTGACCGCGATGCCACCGAGCATGTCCACGTAGCTTCGGCCGGCATCGTCGTGTACGACCGCACCCTCGCCGCGTACTAGCGCGACGCGCGGTTCGCCGTACGTGTTCATCACGGCGCCGGACCACCGGCGTACCAACGAGCTCATGCGGGAACCACAGCGGACGCCGCGGTGATCGTCGTGCCGTGTTCGCCGGCGCCGCGGACGACAGCCGACCACGACGGATCGCGGCCGTCGACGACGTGCGCCATCGGTACGCCGCCGTGCAGCGCCGCCAGGCACGCCGCCATCTTCGGCACCATGCCGGCCGACAGGTTCGGCATCATCAGCTCCAACTCGTCCGCGCCCAGCGCGGTGATCAAGGTGTCCGGGTCCGGCCAGGCGCGGTAGAGGCCGGGCACGTCGGTCAGCATCACGAGCTTGTCCGCACCGAGCGCGACGGCGATGTCGGCTGCCGCGGTGTCCGCGTTCACGTTGTGTGGCACGCCGTCGGCGTCCGGTGCGACGGTTGCGACGACCGGGATGCGGCCGGCGTCGAGCAGGTCCGCGACGATGCCCGGCGCGACCGAGGCGATATCGCCCACCTGACCGAGGTCGACCGGCTTGCCGTCCGCCACGGCGCTGCGCCGCCGCGCGACGAGCAGGCCGGCGTCCGCGCCGGACAGCCCGACCGCCCGCGGAGCGATCGCGTTGATCGCGCCGACCACGTCGGGTCCGACCTGCCCGACGAGCACCATCCGGACGATCTCCATCGCCTCGGGCGTCGTGACCCGCAGTCCGTCGCGGAACTCCGAGACGATGCCGACCCGGTCGAGCATCGCGTTGATCTGCGGTCCGCCGCCGTGCACCACGACTGGGCGGAAGCCCGCCACGTGCAGGGCGATGACCTCGCGTGCGAACGCGGCACGCGTGGCCGGCGAGGTCATGGCGTGGCCGCCGTACTTGATGACGACGGTCACGGCGCCACTCCGTCGATCGCCAGACCGGCGGTTTCCGGCACGCCGAGCATCAGGTTCGCGCACTGGATCGCCTGGCCGGCCGCGCCCTTGCCAAGGTTGTCGAGTGCCGACACCACGATGATCCGGCCGGAGTCGACGTCGACGGTCGCCGCCAGCACGCACGAGTTCGAGCCGACCGTCGCGGCGGTGCGCGGGGTGGCACCGCCGACGAGCACGCGGACGAACGGTTCGTCGCGGTAGGCGCCGCCGAGCGCGTCGCTCACCGCCGTCGCGGTGGTGGCGCCAGTCGCGCGCAGCGTGCAGGTCGCGAGGATGCCGCGTGGCATCGGCGCCAGCAGCGGCGTCATGCTCAGCGTCCGGGCGCCGGTGGCCCGCTTGATTTCGGGTACGTGCTGATGAGCGCCGACCTTGTACGCGCTGACGTCGCCCATCACCTCGCTGGCGAGAAGGTGCGCTGTTGGCGACCGGCCCGCACCGGACGTACCGGATGCCGCGACAACTACGACATCGTCCGCGTCTGCGATGCCGGCCGCGATCAGCGGTGCGATCGCGAGCGTGATCGCGGTGGCGTAGCAGCCGGGTGCGGCGATGCGGTCAGTGGACGCGATGGCGTCGCGGTGCCCCGGCAGTTCCGGCAGGCCGTACGTCCACGCACCGGCGTACCCGCCGCCGTAATACCGCGCCCAAGCGTCGGGGTCGCGGAGCCGGTGGTCGGCGCCGAGGTCGACGACCTTCATGTCGTCCGGCAGCGCGGCGGCGATCGCACCGGACTCGCCGTGCGGCAGTGCGAGGAACACGAGATCGGCACCGACGAGCGCGGCCGGATCGGTGGCCGCGATCGGCACGTCGGCGATTCGGTGCAGATGCGGGTGGACGTCACCGATACGCAGGCCGGCGTGCGAGTGACCGGTGACCGCGATCAGTTCCACGTCCGGATGGGCGCCCAGGAGCCGGAGCAACTCGCCGCCGGCGTACCCAGTGGCGCCCGCCACCGCGACCCGTACGCCCACGACGTTGCTCCTCCGACCGGCCGGTGTGCGGCCTTAGCTTTGCTTCATGGATATGCAGAGCATCGTAATCTAATGCATTGGGTGTACGGGCCAGATGTGGCGAAAGTCCCATCAGGCGAGAGCGATGTCACGGATGCGTGGCCGGCGCACAAGTGCGTCGATGCATGAACATGCGGTTTGGCCGACCTAGGCGGGCATCTGCTCCGCCAGCGCTGACCGCGACGCCGGCGCGTCGAAGGGATCGGCGAAGTACTGCGTCTCACGTACGACCAAGGCGCCGGAGAACTCCATGATGCTCACTGAGTGAGTGGGCCTGCCGTCGTAGGTGATCACGCACTCGCTCACCCATACATCTGCACTGCCGATGATCCGCAGCACGGCGAAGTGACGCTCCGCCGGGTGGGCGCCGCGCTGCTCCGCGATCGTGGCGCGGCCACGGAACCGTTCACCCGACTGTGGATAGTCCAGAATCGCGTCCGCCGCGTAGATGGCGTGCTCCGCCTCGCTGTCGCCCTGCTCGGAGGCCTGCCAATGCGCCATGATGCGTGCGCTGATCTCGGTGTCGCTACCCATCCCGCCAGGGTAGGGATGTCCGGCCCTCGCAATGGCCTGCTTCGCCGATAACGCCTACTGCGTTGCCGGCCTCGCCGCCACGGTTGGTGGTAGCTAGTCGCTGGGAGACATCTCGGCGACGGCGTGACTCAACTGCTCGCGATTGCGGACGCCGAAGCGGCGGTACAGCCGCGTCAAGTTGGCCTCGATCGCCTTTACCGACAGGAACGTGGCACGCGCGATCTCGCGGTTCGTCGCGCCGCGACGAACCAGATCGACGATGCGCGCCTCGGTATCGGACAGGCCGAGACCGCGTGGACCGTTGAGTTTCGTCAATTCCGCCTCCGCCGCTCCTCGCCACGGGTGTGCCCCGAGTTCGCCGTATCTGCGCGCCGCCTCCGCGAACGCGTCACGCGCCGCACCTCGCCGGTGTGCCCGGCGCTCGACCGTCCCGAGCATGTGATGTGCCCGAGCGATCTCGATCGGGAAAGGATGGTCCGACCAGCGCGCGATCGCCGCCGTGAGATCGGCGGCAGCGGCCCGGGGGTCGCCGTCCATGGATGCCAGCACGGCGCCGGCGCGGGCCAGGCTGAGCATTGCGGTGTCCCGCTTGAGATCCTCGGCCACCGCGGTCACCTCGCCGAGCACACGTGCGCCCTCGGCCCGTGCACCGGCTGCGGCGAGCGTCTCGACGAAGTCCGCGTACCACAGCACCCGACCGGGATCGATCTGGCCGCGGCGCACTTCGATGTCGTAGGCGCGCCGCATCGGCTCGAGCGCGCCGACCGGGTCCCCCTCGAGCATCAGCACCTGGCCACGCACCGCGTACGCGACGCTCAACCACTCTTCGTCGCTCGCCGCGAGGCACGCGTCGACGGCCGCGGACGCGTGGCGGCCGGCCGCCGCGAGGTCGCCGCCGTACAGCTCCGCCATCGCGCCGACCAGCAGCCCGGGCCCCGGTGTCACTTCCAGATCGGCGAACAGCCGCAGACACGTCCGCCCGGCCGACAGTGCCTCGGCGTACCGCCCGGCTCGTACGCTCACCGTCGTCACGGAGATGAGTACGTTCGCCACGTTGCCGACCGACCCGCCGCGCTCGACCTCGGCGCGCAGCGCCTCGAGTTCCCGCAGCGCGGTCGCGATGTCGCCACGTCGCACCACGGCCGCGGCGTGCATCATGCGTACCTGCAGCAGTTCGGCGGTGAGCGGTAGTGACGCGGCGAGTTCGGCGGCCCGATCCAGCAACACGTCGTTCTCGCCGGATGCCGGGCTCGTGAACCGTGCGCACATGGCGAGCGACGCAGCGAACGTCTGCATGTCGCCGCACTTCTCGGCGAGCTCGCCGCACCGATGGAACTCGGTCGCCGCGGTCGCGGCGTCGCCGTCGTAAATCGCCTTGCGTCCCTTGTAAAGATGGACGAGCGCACCGAGATCCGCGCGGTCGCCGGCGTCCACCTCGGCCGCCTCGAGCAGCGGTCCGGCTTGCGAATAGTCCTGCCCGGCAAGATCGATGAGCAGCAGCCGCAGTGCGACTCGGGTCGCCGGGTCGGTCGCGGTCTGCAATGCATCGCCGGCGAGTCGCGTCGCCTCGCCCAACATGCCGGCGGCCTCGGCGAACCGGGCCGCTTCCAATCGTCGCGTGACAGCCGCCGCCGCGTCGACGGTACGTTCGGCGGCCAGCTGCGCGAGTTCCGCGGCGATCGCGGGCGCTCCGCGATGGCTTGCCACCACGGCCGCCTCGGCCAGTGTCTTGGCCAGCGTGTCGTCCGGTGCCGGCCGGGCCAGCGCCAGGTGGCGCGCCCGCTCGACCGGGTCGTCTACCGCACCGGCGAGCAGTTCGTGGGCGCGGAGCCGATCGTCGGCCTCGGCATCGGCGTAGACCATCTCGCGCAGCAGCGGGTGGGTGAACCGCAGTGCGCCGTCGGCCGCCACCGTTGCGACGCCCGCATCGAGCGCCGACCGCACGTCGGTCACCGATCCGATTCCAGCACGATTGAGCAGCTCACGCGTTGGCCGCGCGGCCGCGGCCGCCACCACGAGCCACGCGCGCGTTCCGTCGGGCAGCGCGGCGACCCGGGCGGTGAGCAGATCACGCAGCCGGTTCGGAACGGGCAACGGCTCATCGAGCGTGATCGGTTCGCCGCGCTCGGCGATGGCCCGGCCGAGTTCGAGCGCGAAGAGCGGGTTGCCGCCACAGGCCGCATGCACGCGCAGGATCGCCGATCGGCTGATCCGGTCGCCGAATCGCTGGCGCAGCAGGTCGGCGACGTCGTCGGCGCCGAGCGGCGGCAAGGTGATCTCGTGACACGGCGCCGGGCACAGGTCGGCATGCTCGACCGCTTCGAGGCCGCTGATCCGCGCGGTCGCGATCATCTGTACGGGTAGGCCGGCGAGCCGGCGCGCGACGAACCGGAGCACGCCCGCGCTCGGCTCGTCAACCCAGGGCAGGTCGTCGATGACGAACAGCACCGGGTGCCGGCTGGACAGCACGCGCAACAACTCGAGCACGGCCAGCCGGACCGCGAGCTCGTCCTGTGCCGTCGCCGGCGTGGCGGTGCGCAGCAGCGCGGCGTCGAGTGCGGCACGCAGGTGGCCGCGCAGCACAACGCCGTGGTCGGCAAGCACCTTGCCGAACAGATCGACAAGTGTGAGATATGGCAGGCCGGACTCGACCTCGGCGGCGGCGACGCGCAACACGAGCGCGTCCGACCGCTGATGGGCGAGCGAGTCGAGCACCGTGGACTTGCCGATG
Organism: Micromonosporaceae bacterium; assembly: GCA_035713725.1. Classification (GTDB taxonomy): domain Bacteria; phylum Actinomycetota; class Actinomycetes; order Mycobacteriales; family Micromonosporaceae; genus DASQPR01. Next base: position 9,249 of record DASTMZ010000154.1, on the reverse strand, counting down.
CCGGCCGGTCCGCGCAGCAGCACGCTGCCGCCGTCGGCAAGCAGCTCGAGGACGTGGTTCTGGATCTCGACGCGGCCGATCGGAGCGACCAGACGTTGGCGGGGCACATGCGGCGCGCGGCCGACACGACGGGCCGACGGCACCGGCTCCACGGGCCGCTGCGCGGACAGCGCGGGCATCTGTCAGTCCCTCCCCCCGCCGGCGTCGTGCTGGCGCGGTGCGCCGAGGCTCTCCGGCGATGTCGGGCCGCCCGCACGAAGCGTCGTCGACCGCTGGAACGGTCAGCCTTTGACGCGCTGACCCGCCCGCCACACGCCGGTGATGTGTTCTGTCTTTACAAAGACGGATAGATCGTCCACTGGGTTCACGTCGAGGGTGATGACGTCGGCGTCGTACCCCGGGATGAGCTGGCCGGAGCGCGGCGCCTGCGGTCCGAGCGTGTCCGGCCCGGACGCCGTGGCCGCCTCGATGGCTTCGAGCGCCGTGAAGCCGCAGGCTCCGAGCAACGGCAGCTCCCGGCCGTTGCGGCCCCATGCGCCGGCACCCGCCCCGGCACGCAACGCCAGGTCACTGCCGGTCGCGACGCGTACTCCTGCCTCGTGGGCGAGCGCGACGGCGTCCCGATGGATGTCCGCGATCGCGTCGAGCTTCGCCTGGGCGTAGGGCGGCGCGGCCCGACTCTCGCGGATCTCCTCGACGATGGTGCGCGTCGGCACCAGGATCGCGCCGGTCTCGCGCATCGCCGCCGCCGACTCGTCGTCGAGGTACGTCCCGTGCTCGATGGTTCGTACGCCCGCCTCGATCGCCGCCATGATGCCCGGCTTGCCGTGGCAGTGCGCCGCCACGACCCGGTCGGCCATGCCGGCGACCTCCACGATCGCGCGCAACTCGGCGACCGTGAACTGTTGGTGGATCGGATCGTCGACCTCGGACAACACACCGCCGGACGCGCAGACCTTGATGACCTTCGCGTTGAGCCGGAGCTGCTCACGAGCCGCGCGGGCGCACTCCGCGGGACCGTCGCAAAGCCGGGCGTCCTCCATCTCGTGCACCCAGGCGAGCGGGTAGCTGTGGAGGTCGCCGTGGCCGCCGGTGGTGGACAGGATCGCGCCGGCCGCGTAGATCGCCGGGCCGACGACGGTGCCCTCGTTGACCGCCCGCGCCAAATGCACGCCGAGACCGCCGACCTCGCGGACGCTTGTGAAGCCGGCGTCGAGCGCGGCGCGGAGATCGGCGGCTGCGCGAACACTCCGCAACGCGAGCGAGTCGAGCGGCATGCGCGTCAGGTCGAGCGACGTGACACCCATGAAGTGAGCGTGGCAATCCCACAGTCCGGGCATCACGGCCGCCGCTTCGACCACCGTCGCGTCCGATGTGTCCGGTGCGTCGGCGGCCGGTCCGGCGTACGAGATGACCGGCCCGTCCATCACGACGACGCCGTCCGCGATCGGCTCGCCGCGGCCGGGTACCAGGACGTTCGCCGCCACGCGCACACGCATGTGGGCTAGCTAACCCGCTGTCACGGGCGGTGACAAGACCCCCATGATCGGATCGTTATCGACCCGCGACGAAATGTCGGAGGAAACAGTCGAGGCGGCGGCCGTGATGCAGCGATGTCGTCGTGGCGTGACCGTGTCAGGTACGCAGCGTGGCTCCGTACCGCTCGGCGGCGACCGCGACGGCGGCGTCCCGCGCAGCGATCGTCTCGTCGCCGGTCAGCGTGCGATCCGCGGCACGGAACGTCAGGCTGTACGCGAGCGACTTGCGACCCGCGCCGAGCGCGTCGGACTCGTACACGTCGAATAGCCGTACCGCCTCGAGCAGCGGACCCGCACCGTCGGCCAGGGCGACGCGGATGTCGTCGGCCGCCACCGATGCGTCCACCACAACGGCGACGTCGATCAGTGCCGGCGGATAGGTGGAGAACCGTGGTGCTTCCGTCACACCCGGCAGCGGTACGGCGTCGAGGTTGCACTCCATAGCGCAGGTGCGCACCGGGATGCCGAGCGCCTCGCACACCGCGGGGTGCAACTCGCCCGCGTACCCGACGACGACGTCGTCGACGACGATCTCGGCGCACCGGCCGGGATGCCAGGGCGGCTGATTGCCGGCTCGTACCGTCGCGGTCGCGCCGGCCGCCGTGATGGTGACGCGTGCCGCCTCCACCGCGTCGGCCCACGTCGCCGCGCGCGGCGGCCCCCACCATCCGGCCGGCTCGACGTCGCCGCAATACATGACGCCGACGTGTCGCGGCTGCGCCGGCAGGGCATCGTCGATCGCGGCAAGCTCCGCGTCGCTGGGCCGGTGGTCGACGCCGACCGCCGGCGGTGCCGGCGCGTCCAGCACCGGAAGGAACACCATGCCTAGCTCGAACACGCACACGTCGCGGATGCCTCGGCCGCGGTTGCGGCGCACCGCCGCGGCAAGACCCGGGACCAACGTGGTACGCAGCAGCGGCTCCTCGTCGGACAGCGGGTTGGCCAGGCGTACCGCCACCCGGCGCGGGTCGTCGCCGGGCAGCCCGAGCGCGTCGAACACACCCGGTGCCACGAACGGATACGTGATGACCTCGACGAGACCGCTCTCGGCCAGCGCGCGACCCACCGTACGGCGGCGACGCTGCTCGGCGGTCAGTCCGTTGCTCGGCGCCACGGGCGGCAGCACGCTCGGTACGGTGTCGTACCCGGCGAGCCGGATGACCTCTTCGACAAGCTCGATCGGCTCGGTGAGATCGGGTCGCCACGTCGGCGGCATCACGCGCAGTGCGTCGCCGTCCTCGATCACCGTGCACCCGAGATCAGCGAGCAGCCGCTCAGCGGTGCCGGTCCGGTACGTCATGCCGGCGATGCGCTCAGGATGGTCGGTCGCCATTCGGATCTCGGCGCGTGCCGCCACCGTGTTCACGTCCGTCACACCCTTGTCGACCTTGCCGCCGCCGTAGCGCACCAGCAACTCGACCGCGCGCGCCGCGGCGACCGTGGTGAGCGCGGGGTCCACGCCGCGCTCGAAGCGCTTCGACGCTTCGGACGGCAGCTTGTGCCGGCGGGCGGTGTGCGCGATGGCGAGCGGCGCCCAGTGCGCCGCCTCGAACAGCACATCCGTTGTGTCGTCGCCGACCTCGGTGGACGCGCCGCCCATCACGGCGGCGAGCGAGACGACGCCGGAGTCGTCGGTGATGACGATGTCGGCGGCATCCAGCTCGCGCGTGGTGCCGTCGAGCGTCGCGAGCTTCTCGCCGTCGACCGCTCGCCGCACCACGAGGGGACCTCGCAGCTTGGCGAGGTCGAACGCATGCATCGGCTGGCCGAGGTCGAGCATCAGGTAGTTCGTGATGTCCACGACGAGCGAGATCGGTCGCATGCCGGCCGCGACCAGCCGTCGCGTGAGCCATGCCGGGCTCGGCGCGGACGGATCGATGCCTCGTACGGTGACCGCGGTGAAGCGGTCGCACCCGCTCGGGTCGTCGACGCGCACCGGGTACCCACCCTTGGAGGCGATCACCGGCGTGATGCCCGCGGCCGGATCGGTGTAGGCCAGCCCGAGCGAGTGCGCGAGTTCGCGCGCCACGCCGCGAGCGGAGAAGCAGTAGCCGCGGTCCGGTGTGATAGCAAGCTCGATGACGACGTCGTCGAGCCCAATCAGCGGCCGTGCGTCGGTGCCCGGCGCCGTCAGCTCGGCCGGCGCATCCGCGGGCAGCACGAGGATGCCCGTGTGGTCGTCGCCGATGCCCAGCTCGCGGGTCGAGCAGATCATGCCGTCGGAGAGCCGACCGTAGGTCCGCCGCGAGCCGATCGCGAAGCCGCCGGGCAACACGGCACCGGGCAGCGCGACCACCACAAGGTCGCCGACCTCGAAGTTGGTGGCGCCGCAGATGATCGACTGTGGTTCGCCCGGATCCGACCCGGCTGAGCTGGCCGATCCGCCGGAGCCGGCGATGCCGACGTCAACGAGGCAGTGCCGGATCGGCTTCTTGAAGCCGCTCAGCTCCTCGATGGCGACGACCCGCCCGACCACGAGCGAGCCGGTGACGTTATCGCGAAGGTCGGTCACGTTTTCGACCTCGAGGCCGACCCGGACGAGCGCCTTCTCCAGCACCACCGGGTCGACCGTCGCAATGTCGACATAGTCACGCAGCCATGACACGGACACGCGCATCGCCGTCAGACCTCCATTCCGAATCCGCGCGTGAACCGCACGTCGCCCTCCACCATGTCGCGCATGTCCGGCACGCCGTTGCGGAACATCAGCGTGCGCTCGATGCCCATGCCGAACGCAAAGCCGGTATAGACATCCGGATCGATGCCGCAGGCCCGGAGCACGTGCGGATGGACCATGCCGCAACCGCCCCACTCGACCCACCGCGGACCGTCACGGTGCGCGGCGTAGTAGACGTCGAACTCCGCGGACGGTTCGGTGAAGGGGAAGTAGGACGGGCGCCACCGCGTCCGAGCGTCGGCGCCGAACATCGCGCGCGCGAAGTGATCCAGCGTGCCCTTGAGGTGCGCCATCGTGATGCCCTTGTCGACCACGAGACCCTCGACCTGGTGGAACACCGGGGTGTGCGTGGCGTCGAGATCGTCGGTGCGGTAGGTCCGGCCCGGGCACACGATCGCGATCGGCGGCTGCTGCGAGACCATCGTCCGCGCTTGTACCGGCGACGTGTGGGTACGCAACACCAGACCGTTCCCGGTTTCGTTGGCCGGCCGGGGCGGCAGGACACCACCGTCCGCGACACGCTGCGCCGCGGCCACATAGAACGTGTCCATCATGGTCCGGGCGGGATGATCGGGGATGAAGTTGAGCGCGTCGAAGTTGTGCCACTCCGACTCGACCTCGGGCCCCTCGGCGATCTCGTAGCCCATCCCGACGAACAGGTCGCCGATGTGCTCCATCAGCGTCGTGAGCGGATGGCGCGCGCCACGCGGCCAGCGGTCGAAGGGAAGCGTGACGTCGACGCGCTCCTCGGCGAGCACGCGCTGGGCGGCCTCGGCGGCGAGTACGGCGCGCCGGTTGTCGTATCCCGACTGGATCGCCTGGCGTGCGCCGTTGACGCGCTGGCCGGCCTCCGCCTTCGCGGCCGGCGGCAGCGCGCCGATCTCGCGACGCGCGAGTGACACGGGCGCGCGATCACCGAGATGCGGCGGCTTCAACGCGGCGAGCGCATCGAGGTCGGCCGCGGCGGCGAACGCCTTCTCCGCGTCGGCGACGGCGTCGTCGAGCGCTCCCGGATCGAGATACGCCGCTCGCTTCGGGTCGTACGGGTCATTGCGATATGTCATGAAGTCTCCCGGGTTGGACAGCTCACTCTAGATCGAGGCGCATTTGAGTGGGCCCGCCGGTGCGGGAGCGAGGCAGAACGCGGCAATCAGCAGTCAGATCCGCCGCCCGCCGACTCCGGCGGGCCTGGTAAACGAATGCAGCCACGCGTTCACGGCGGTTCAACTCCTTCAACGATCGTCCTGCCCACGTTGCGACATGCGCCGCAACGCTCGTGCCGAAGCGTACAGGCAGACCGCGGCGGCCGCAGCGAGGTTAAGGCTCTCCGCGCGTCCGTGCATCGGGATACGCACTCGTGCATCGGCCGCATCGCCGACCGCGGCGGGCAGACCGTGCGCCTCCGATCCGAACACCCACGCCGTCGGCGCACCGAGCGCGTCGAGGTCGGCGAGCACATCGAGATCGTGGTCGCCGTGTCCGTCCGCGGCGTAGACCTTGAGCCCACTTCCGCGCAGCGCGGCGATCACCTCGATCGGATCTTCGGTACGAACCACGTCGACGTGAAACAAGCTGCCGGCCGACGCACGGACCGCCTTGCCGTTGTACGGATCAACCGCCTCGCCGGCGAACACCACGGCTTCGGCACCGGCCGCGTCGGCGGTGCGTAGCACAGTTCCGGCGTTGCCGGGATCACGGACGTCGGCCAGCACCGCAACGAGGCGAGGCGCCCGGCGCAGGGCAGCGTCGAGCGACACGTCGATGTGTCGGCACACCGCGACGACACCCTGCGGTGTCACGGTTTCGGCAAGCGCGGCAAGGCCGTCGTCGGTCACCGTCGACAGTGGAGTCCCGGCCTCGCTGGCCATCGCGATCAGGTCGGCATGGCGGTGGTACGCGTCCGCGGTGGCAAACAGCTGCACCACGCAGCCCGGGACGGTCAACGCCTCCCGTACCGCCTGAGGTCCTTCGGCCAGAAAACGCGCGGACGTCTCGCGGTCCCGGCGGCGCCGCAGCCGGCGGGCAGCAACAACCCGGGGCGTCCGCTGCGTGAACGGAGCCACCCCGGGCCGCATTTGCGTCTACCGGTGGGGTCAGGCGGCCTGCGCGGACGCGCCGCCGGTGCCTTCGGCCTGCACCGCCGCTCGGGCGATCTCGACAAGGCCGGCGAACGCCGCGGCGTCGTTGACCGCGAGCTCGGCGAGGATCTTGCGATCGACCTCCACACCAGCCAGTCGCAGACCCTGGATCATGCGGTTGTACGTCATGCCGTTCGCGCGAGCGCCGGCGTTGATGCGCGTGATCCACAGCTGGCGGAAGTCGCCCTTGCGGTCGCGACGGTCCCGGTACGCATACTGCATCGAGTGCAGCATCTGCTCCTTCGCCTTGCGGTAGAGGCGGGAGCGCTGCCCACGGTAGCCGCTGGCGCCCTCCAGAACAGTCCGGCGCTTCTTCTGGGCGTTGATAGCCCGCTTGACGCGTGCCACGTCAGTCTCCTATTCGTCCGTGGCGCGCCTCAGCGGCCGAGCAGCTTCTTGACACGCTTGAGGTCGGTGCGCGACACGATGGCCAGCGAATCGAGCCGGCGCTTTTGCGAGCCAGACTTATGCGCGAACTTGTGCGTGTTGTTGGCCGACTGGGTCATGACCTTCCCGGTGCCAGTGACCCGGGTGCGCTTGGCCATCCCAGAATGGGGCTTCATCTTCGGCATTGCGTTGTCTCCCTATTGGTCGCCCGCATCGGACGAGGCCCGCGACGCGGCGGCCTCATCGGCGCCGCTGCGCGCGGCGGTCTTCACACTGCGGTGCGGTGCGATCACCATGATCATGTTTCGACCGTCCTGTTTCGGAGCCGCCTCGACGAAGCCATAGTCGGTGATCTCTTCCTCGAGCTTGCGGAGCAGTCGGTAGCCCAGCTCGGGCCGGCTCTGCTCGCGACCGCGGAACATGATCGTGACCTTGACCTTGTCGCCGGCCTTGAGGAATCGCAGCACGTGACCCTTCTTGGTCTCGTAGTCATGCGAGTCGATCTTCGGCCGGAGCTTCATCTCCTTGATGACGGTCTGTTGCTGGTTGCGCCGCGCTTCGCGCGCCTTGAGTGCGCTCTCGTACTTGAACTTTCCGAAGTCCATGAGCTTGCACACCGGCGGGCGGGCCATCGGTGCAACTTCGACCAGGTCCAGATCCACGTCCGCGGCCAGCTGGAGTGCGCGTTCCAGGGAGACGATGCCTACCTGTTCGCCCTCCGGGCCGACCAACCGGACTTCCCGTGACCGGATCTGATCGTTAATGCGTGGTTCGACGCTGATGGGGCCTCCTCGAGTCGGTTCAACTGTGTCAGCGACCGACCCAAAAACGTCGGGCCCCGGCAATTTATGCCAGGGCCCGCTCTCGACCGGCCAGCGCGTCTCGGCGCGCCCTGGTCGCCGGCTTGCCAGCGACCGACCGGACCCGGCAACTCGTCGTCACTCGGGTGGGAGCGGGTGCTCCGCTTGGGATGTCCTCGGCGCGCTGCTCGAAGGCGGGCACACCACAGACATATTGGTCGACCGCGCAACTATAGCAGTCAGCGAGGCCGAGGATCGAAATGTCAGCGCGCGGGCGCCGCGTCCGTCGCTCCGTCTTCACGATCTTGGGATCCGACGTCGCGCTCGTCGCGGCTCGCGTCGAGGAGCCGGCGAAGCGTTCGTACGGTGTCGACGGCGTAGTCCTTGTCAGCCGCCTGCACCGCCATCACCGAGATCACGTCGTCGTTCTCGAGATCGAGCGCCACCCATGGCGACCCGCGGTCGAAGCGCACCGCCGCGATCACGTCCCACGGGAAGTACTTCCAGGCGAGCAGATTGCGGACTCGTACGCCCTGCCGGTCGGCGATGATCCGGGGCCGCGTGAACATCAGGATGCCGGCGGCGGCGAGTACGCCAAGGACGATCATCGCGATCTGGTCCTCGATGTGGAACTCGCTGCGGCCGCTCTCGGTCCTGCCGTGCAACGTGAACGCGACGGCGGTGAAAACGATCACGACGAGCCCGGCGGCGCCGTACGCCACCTTCCTCGCCTTGCGCGCCTGCGCGTCGACGGTCATCGCGATGCCGCTGCGCAGCGCCGGTTCACTCACGGGTAATGAGTGTGCCATCCCCGCCTGAGCATCGGCGGCGACCCCCGCTGCGTACGCCGTCGTTGTCCACAGCACGGCGGACAACCTAGCGGCGGCCACGCTGCCTGACCATAATTCGTGCCCATGGCGGCGTCCCCGGCGGAGGAGCTTTCCCCCATCGCGGCAGAGCTATCTCAAACGGCGGTAGCGCTTTCTGCCGCCGCGGCGCCGCCGGGCCACGAGGCGCGGTTCGGCCGGGCACGAGCGGCGGTCGTACGCGGCGCCCATCGCGACGCGATGAACGAGTTGCTCGACATCCTGCGCGACCGCCCGGATTCGTGCGAGACATTGATCGCACTGGCCGCGGTCGCGAACGACGCCGGCCGACACGCGAGCGCTCTGCAGTTCGCCGACGCGGCGCTCCGTGTTGCGCCCGACGACGTGTCGGCGCTGACCATTCGGTCGGCGGCCCTGACGGCGCTTGACCGGTTGGCCGAGGCGCGCGACGCGGCGGAACTGGCCATCGCGTACGACCCGACGTTCGCGGGCGGGTACGACGCGCTCGCCGCAGCCTGGCTCCACGAACACTCCGAGGAGGGGTACCGACAGGTGCTGTCATGCGCGACCGAAGCGAACGGTGCCGTCGGCGGCGGCGGCCGACACGCGGTTCGGCTCGCCGGCTCGTACGCATTCGCGCTCGACGCCTTGGGCGCCCGCGCCGAGTCCGATGCGATCTTCGCGGCCCTGATCGCACTCGAACCGCGCAACATAACCCTTCGAGCGCTTGCCGCCGACGCTGCGTATCGCGGGCGGCGCTGGCTGCGCGTCATCGATCGGGCCGGCGCGATCACCGCACTCAGCGCGCGCGCCAAGCGACAGACGCGATCGCTCGAGCGGGCGTGTGCCGTCGCGGTCGCGGTGGGGCTGGTGAACCTCGCC
>DASTMZ010000153.1:0-17105 GCA_035713725.1 Micromonosporaceae bacterium | reverse complement strand
GCGGCGTAGCTGTAGCCGCCAGGCGGCAGTCTCAAAAGAGCCCCAACGCCACCCGCACTCATCAATCCGGTGAGGGCTGGACAAAGTCACCCGCCGCGCACCAAGATGGCGCAGCCGGGGGCGACGAGGTTTGGGGAGCAGCAGCTTGAGCACCAGCAGCGCGGACGGCGACCACGGGCGCCACGGCGACCGCCGCGACGACACCGCGCCGTACGGATCACACGCGCCCGACGGTGCTGTGGCGCCGGCTCCGCAGCGCACCGGTGAGCGGGTGACCGAGCCGGCACGCACCGGCGGTCTGACCGCGACGGCCTGGAACGAGGACAGCGGCTCGTGGATGAGCCAGGCGTGGAAGACCACCGAGTGGACCGGCTCGACGCAGCCGACCTGGCAGGACGACCGGCCGATCTACGATCGTGGCGAGACGGTCTGCGTGATAGGTGCCGGCGCGAGCGGCCTGGTCGCCATCAAGAACCTGCGTGAGCAGGGCTTCTCGGTCGACTGCTTCGAGCGCGAGACGAACATCGGCGGAGTATGGAACTGGCGCCACAGCCGCAGCCCCATCTACGCGAGCACGCACTTGATCTCGTCGAAGCCGTTCACTCAGTTTCCCGACTTTCCGATGCCTGACGACTGGCCGGACTATCCGAGCCACGGTCACGTCAACGAATACTTGGCCCGCTACAGCGAGCATTTCGGGCTGCGCGAACACATCTGGTTCGGCACCGAGGTCAGCGCCGTGGAGCCGGCCGGAGACGGCCGCTGGCATGTGACGACGCGGCCGAGCGGCGGCGGCGCGGAGCGCGTGGCGCGCTACGCCGCGGTGGTCGTCGCGAACGGGCACAACTGGTCGCCGAAACTACCCGCATACGAAGGCATGGACGAGTTCGGCGGCGAGATGATCCACTCGTCGTCGTATAAGGAGTCGGCCACGCTTCGCGGCCGCAAGGTGCTCGTGGTGGGCGGCGGCAACAGTGGCTGCGACATCGCTGTCGAGGGCGCCATGCACGCCGCGGTGTGCTGGCACTCGGTGCGGCGTGGCTACTGGTACGCCCCGAAGTTCGTCTTCGGCCGCCCCGCCGATCAGGTGAACGACGGCATCTCGGCGCTGCGGCTGCCACTGCGGGTGCGCCAATGGCTGCTCGCCCGCACGCTCCGACTCGCGGTCGGTGATCTCACGCGGTACGGACTCGCCAAGCCCGACCATCGCGTCTACGAGACACATCCGATCGTGAACTCGCAGCTGCTCTACCAGATCGGGCACGGCGGCCTTCGCCCCGTCCGGGAGGTGGCACGCTTCGACCGCGACGGGGTGGAACTGGTCAGCGGTGAGCGCCTGGAGCCGGACCTCGTCATCTTCGCGACCGGCTACCTGCCGCGCTTCGAGTTCCTCGGCTCCGAGGTGCTCGACGCCGACGCGGAGGGCCGGCCCCAGCTCTATATGCACGCGTTCGCGCGTCGCTTCCCGTCGCTGGCCATCGCCGGCATGGTGCAGCCGGACTCCGGTGTGTTCCCGATCGTGCACTGGCAGACCGTCGCGATCGCTCGATGGCTCCGGCTGCGGGAGGCGGATCCGCAGCGCGCCGCCGACTTCTGGCAGAAGGTCGCCACCGCGCCGGATCGTCGCTGGACGCACGCGAAGGTGAAGAGCTCGACGCGACACTGGTTCGAGATTAACCACATGGTGTACCTGCGTGGACTACAGCGCGTGCTCGGCGACCTCGAGCCAGTCCGATGAGCGCCGCGGCGTCGACGCGCGTGATGCGCTCGAAGGAGTGGTCGCGACCGGTGCGACCGGTCCGTCGCGAGGTCGTTCTGGCCCAGACGATCGAGGAGGAGCCGCGCCCGCCGATCCTGTTCGTCCCTGGATACGCACACGCCGCATGGGTCTTCGAAGAGCACTGGCTCGAGCATGCCGCGGCGCGTGGCTTCCCGGCGTACGCGATGAGCCTGCGCGGCCACGGGCGCAGTGGCACTGCTCGCGGTCCGTCCGATCTGCGGGCGTACGTGCACGACGTGGTACAGGTGGCGGCGACCATGCCGCGTCAAGCGGTGCTTGTCGGTCACGGTGCCGGAGCACTCGTGGTGGCACATGCGCTGGCCCGTTACCCGGCGCGGGCCGGCGTACTGCTGGCACCGGTGTTCGGCGGTTGGCGTACGTTCGGCACCGCGCTGCTGCGCAACCCGATCGGCACCGTACCCGCGATCTTCGGCGGCCGCCTCCGGCTACGCCGCGGCCAACTGTTCGGCCCCAATCTGCACACCTCGGCGGCGAAGGTCTATCTTGGCCGGCTGGGCGGGGCGTCGCGACAGGCTCAGTGGCAGCTGCTTAGGCAACCGGCGCCTGAGTCCCCGGTTGGCGATCCGCCGGTGCTCGTCGCCGGCAGCCCCGACGATCGCATCGTGCCCCGCTCGTCGCTCAACAAGGTGGCCGCCCGCTACGGCGGCGCGCCATTGCTCTTCCCGGGTATGGGGCACGACATGATGCTCGACGCCGGTTGGGCGGAGCCGATCGACGCGATCATTGATTGGTTGTCGAAGGGCGAACGCTGAACGATTCGGTTGCGCTTTGGGGCCTGGGCAGCTTGCCCACTCCGGGCGGCCAAGCTTGATCCCTCCGTGGGCAAGCTGCCCAGGCCCGAGGGCATCGGTGGTTCTGCGCCGTCCGGGGTGCGGGCTTATGTGTGCTCGTGCTACCGAGAGCGGTCACGAATAGGGTCTAGACGACGGCGCCGTTGTCGGGATCGTCGTCGTCGTCGTCGTCGCCCGGCCGCAGTCGCGCGATGAGTGCTACGCCGCCCGCGACCAAGCACGCGCCGCCGAGCACCGCGGCGGCGGTGGTCGACACCGGCAACAGGCCGGGGAAGATGATCACCGCGATGCCGATGATCACTCCGAGCACGGCGGCGAGCGTGCCGCCGGTAAGCCGTGGCAACGGCGGCGGCGCTGGCGGCTGGTAGTCCTCGTCCTCGTCGTCCGGCGTATCGGTCCCGAACGAGTCGAGCCCGTCGAGGAGCGATCTCTGGTCCGTGCCGGACGTGTCGGCACGCACCGGCCGGCGATTCGGATCGGACCGCTCCGGGGTCGCGGTGGCCGCTCCGGCGGGTCGTGGGTCGTCCTCGCTCGACGGCCAGACCGGGTCGCCGGTCGGGTCCTTGTCGAAGCTCGCCACGATGGAGGCCCACGCAGCGTCGAACTCGCCGCTGGTCCGCCTCGCCGGAGCGGTCGGGTCGCTGATGCCGTCCGGATCGATCGGACCGGCGGTGTCGGCGGTCGCGATCGCGAAGAACTCGCGAGCCGTGGACAACTCGCGCCGATCCACGTAGAGGCGGTCGATCGGGCGCCCGGGCAAGGTGGTGAGACGGGTGATCGGATGCTGGTCCGAGGACGGCTGCAGGTAGGCCGCGATGCCGCGATTGCCGAGCACGTCCAGCAGGTGTTCGCCAATGCGCGGGTCGACGTCGCCGACGACCGCGTATTCAGCGGCGAACAGGCCGTTGTTGCGCCGGCCGTGTCGCGCACTCCCGCTGGTCACGTCCACACCCTTTCGACCCGTGTCGCCCCGCCGCGGCCGCGTTGCGCCGCTCGGTCGGCCGAAGCCGGCCACCGATGAATCGTGACACGGCGGTACGTTGATCGGGGAATGCGGCGGGGTGAGGTGCATGGTATTCGTAGGCTGCGCCGGAGCACAGCGCGAAACCATCCACCGCCGGCCGCGGCGCCCACCCGCGAGGTCGGGCCACCGCGAGGATCATCCGCCGGGGACGCGCCTTCGCCAACGAGAGGACGAGCGTGATCTACTCGCTGCTCAAGTACGTCGTCCTCGGCCCGTTGCTCAAGCTGATCTTCCGACCGAGAGTGGAGGGCCGGAGCAACGTGCCGGCCTCCGGCCCGGCGATCTTGGCAAGCAATCATCTGAGCTTCTGCGACTCGATCTTCTTGCCGCTGATGGTGCGGCGGAAGGTGACGTTCGTGGCGAAGGCCGAATATTTCACTGGTACGGGCCTGAAGGGCCGCCTGATCCGGTTGTTTTTCGAAAGCACCGGAACGATTCCGATCGACCGCTCGGGCGGGCAGGCGGCACGCGTCGCGATGGACACCGGCCTCGCGATCCTGCGCGCGGGCGGCCTATTCGGCATCTACCCGGAGGGCACCCGTTCGCCGGACGGCCGGCTCTACCGTGGCAAGACCGGTGTCGCCCGCCTCGCGCTGGAAAGCCACGCGCCGGTCATCCCCGTCGCGATGCTCAACTCGGATGAGGTTCAGCCGCCCGGCAAGATCATTCCGAAGATCATGCGGGTACGCATCCGGATCGGCGAGCCGTTGACGTTCGAGCGCTACGCCGGACGGGCCGGCGACCGGTTCGTCGAACGGGCGATCACCGACGAGATCATGTACGAGTTGATGGAGCTGTCCGGTCGCGAGTACGTCGACGTCTACGCGGCGACACTGAAGGCGGCCGTCGCCGTACCCGCAACTGACGTGACCGTGGAGCATGCGCGGGCGGTCGCTGCCTGACCGGTGCGGCGGCCTGGCGTCCACGCAGCTGCCGGCCACCGACCTGAGATGGCGGCTAGTGGTCGGGCATGCCGGCGCGACGGCGCAGTGCCGCGAGATCGGTCAGCACGATGCGGCGCCCCTCGGTGCGCAGCCAACCGCGCGTCGCGAACGACCCGATCGCCTGGTTCACGCTCTGCCGCGAACCACCGGCCATCGCGGCGAGCTGGCTCTGGTTCAGCTCGATGGTGACCATCGGCGAGATCGCGTCGCCGGCCAGGCGGATGAGCGTCTTGGCCACGCGGCCCGGCAGGTCGAGGAAGATGTGGTCGGCATGCTGCTCGGTCAGCCGGCGGATCAGACTGCCCAGCGACTGCATGACCGCGTCGAGAATACCGGGGTTGCTGTGCACCAGCTCGATGAACGCGTTGCGGCTCAAGGCGAGCGCGCGGGTGTCCTCGATCGCCTCGGCGGACGTCGACCGCGTGCCACCGTCCAACAACGACACTTCGCCGAAGAAGCTCGGCGGCCGGATCACCGCCAGCACCGCGCGCTCGCCGGTCGGCGCGGTGCGAAAGACCGCGATGGCGCCGCGCTTGAGGACGATGAGCGAGTCACTCGGGTCGTTCTCCACGAACAACAACTGACCCTTGCGGTACGTACGCGGTACCGCGGCCGCGATGACGCGCTGCCGCGACTCCTGATCGAGACCGGCGAACATCTCGACGCCCGTCAGTGCGTCGGCGGTCTCCGGTTGCCGAACGTCCACGGGCCAACCCCCCAACGAACCAAACACGAAGCGGATCCGCGCCTGCTCGGCCGCTTTCTCCACAGATCATGGCCGCTCCGACCGACCTTTGTATATACCGAGGTCGACGTTTCGTCGCGGATGTCCAGTGGAAGGCGGCCATCGCGGCGCGCGGTCGAAACACGCACGGTAGCGCGCCGCCGCGCGGCGGTAAGCCCCTCGTGTCGGGCTTGGCACGTCGGTGACGAAAATGACGGTGTTGACGCGGGCGGCCGTACGTCCCGCGGCTGGTCGGCGCGCGAAGGGCGGCCATGACATACCGGTACTTCTACGACACCGAGTTCATCGAGGACGGTCGGGTGATCGACCTCGTGTCGATCGGCGTCGTCGACGAATTCGGTCGCGAGTTCTACGCGGTGTCCACCGAATTCGACGACTCGAACGCGCTGCCATGGGTGCGGCGCAACGTGTTGGACAAGTTGCCGTCGCCGTCGGACGCGGCCTGGCGCTCGCGGGACAAAATCCGCACCGACCTGCGCGCCTACCTCGTCGCGCCGCTTCGCGATCGGCGCGACGATCAGATCGAGTTGTGGGCCTGGTACGCCGCCTACGACCACGTCGTACTGGCGCAGCTATGGGGCACGATGCCGGAGTTGCCACGCGAGATACCGCGGTTCACGAAGGATCTGCGACAACTCTGGGACGACGTGGGGCGGCCACGGCTGCCGGAGGCGAACGGCCGGCACGATGCTCTGGTCGACGCGCGTCACAACCTCGCGCGGTGGCGTGCCATGTCGAAGCTGCGAGCGCCCGGCAGCTAGCCGCGTCTGCGGTGCCGGCCACGGTCCGGCCGCTGGATCGCTCGCGTGTCGGGCTGGCGGATTGCTCGCTGGGTCGCGTGCGGGTGTTGGTTGGGTGATCAACCGCCCGGTCCGCTAGAGTGCTGGCTGCTCTCCGGGCCTTCGGCAGCGCCGCCGATGCGAGTGGCGTCCGACCCGGCTCGGCCGCACCGGCCGGCCGCGATCTTCCGCCGCCACGAGCACACTCCGGGATGAATCGGGCTACGTTTACCTGACCGCACACCTGCTCCGTCGGGCAGCGGGATCCACGAAGGAGACTCTAGGCATATGCGCATCGGCGTACTCACCGGTGGCGGCGACTGCCCCGGCCTCAACGCGGTCATCCGGGCCGTCGTCCGCAAGGGCATCGGCACCTACGGACACGAATTCGTCGGCTTCCGCGACGGGTGGAAGGGACCGCTCGAGGCGTTCACGCGGCCGCTCGGCGTGGCCGACGTCCGCGGCATCCTGCCACGCGGCGGCACGATCCTCGGATCGTCCCGGACTAACCCGTTCAAGATCGATGGTGGCGTCGAGAAGATCAAGGCGAATCTTGCCGAGATGCGCATCGACGCGCTCGTCGCGATCGGCGGCGAGGACACCCTCGGCGTCGCGACCGGGCTGGGCGAGCTCGGTGTCAACGTGGTCGGCGTACCGAAGACGATCGACAACGACCTTGGCGCGACCGACTACACATTCGGCTTCGACACCGCGGTCAACATCGCGATGGAAGCTATCGACCGGCTACACACCACCGCCGAGAGCCATCACCGCACGCTCGTCGTCGAGGTGATGGGTCGCAACGCCGGCTGGATCGCACTGCACGCCGGCATCGCCGGTGGCGCGAACGTGATCCTGCTGCCCGAGCGCGAGTTCGACGTCGACCAGGTCTCGGCGTACGTCGACAAGCGGTTCCACACGCAGTATTCGCCGATCGTGGTGGTCGCCGAGGGGGCACAACCGATCGCGGGACAGAAGCGGCTGCTCAACGAGGACCTGGACGCGTTCGGTCACGTACGGTTCGGCGGCATCGGTCAGTGGCTTGCGGCGCAGCTCGAGGCGAAGACCGGCAAGGAGGCCCGCACCGTGGTGCTCGGGCACATCCAGCGCGGCGGTACGCCGACCGCGTACGACCGGGTGCTCGCGACGCGCTTCGGCTTGCACGCGATCGATGCGGCGCACGAGGGCGACTTCGGCAAGATGGTGGCGCTGCGCGGCACCGAGATCATCCGCGTACCGCTCACCGAGGCGACGCGCGAGCTCAAGTTGGTGCCGCTCGAGCGCTACACCGAAGCCGAGGTGTTCTTCGGCTGACACGCGCCTCGCGAACCCGGCTGCATACGCCCGGGTTGGCAGGGTCGCGTGACGTCGCGCCGGCTTGGAGGGGGCAGGGATGGCGGGTTCACCCAGCAGCACCGCGGTCACGATCGCGGTGGTCGGCGCGGGCAAGATCGGTGAGGTGCTGCTCTCCGGGCTACTGCGCTCCGGTTGGCCGGTCGAGCGGCTGCTCGCGACCGTACGCCGGCCGGAGCGTGGCACCGAGTTGACCGAGCGGTACGGCGTGCGTGTCGTCGATTCGGCGGATGCGGTCGCCTCGGCGGACGTCCTCGTGATCGCGGTCAAGCCTCAGGACGCGGCCGTGCTGATGGACGAACTCGGCCCGCTGCTGCCGGTGGAACGAAGCAAGCTGATCGTGACGTTGTGCGCCGGCCTGCCGACCGCGTTCTTCGTGAAGTGGCTGCCGGAGGGTACGCCGATGGTGCGCGTCATGACGAACACACCGGCGCTCGTCGACGAAGCAATGACCGCGATCTCGGCGGGTGCCTTCGCGACCGCCGGCCACCTCGCGCTAGCCGAGGCAATGTTCGCGCCGCTCGGTCGCACCATCCGGGTGCCGGAGTCCCAACAGGACGCGGTGACGGCGCTGTCCGGCTCGGGTCCGGCGTATTTCTACTACCTCGTCGAGGCGATGACCGACGCCGGCATTCTGCTGGGCTTGCCCCGTCAGGTCGCACACGATCTGATCGTGCAGACCGCGATCGGCTCGGCCATCATGCTGCGCGACTCAGGCGAGCATCCGGTCACGTTGCGCGAGGCGGTCACATCGCCGGCCGGCACCACCATCAATGCGATTCGTGAGCTGGAAAATCATGGCGTACGGGCGGCTCTGCTCGCGGCGTTGGAAGCGGCGCGCGACCGCGCTCGCGAAATCGCGGCGCAACAGGCGTAGCGCACATCGCGGCGCAACAGGCGTCGCGCACATCGCGGCGCAACAGGCGCTGGCGCTCGTGACCCGACGTTACGGTCGGGTCGGCCAGTTGTGACGATGCGCGAAGGATCGGGTGTCATGGGCTGGCCGCTGCGTGCATAGCCGCATAAGCTCAGCGCCTGTGGAGACCCCGGACACCGCCCCGCGGGCCAGCGGGCCGGGCGGCGACGGTGCATCGGACGGTCCTGCGTCATTGACGCTCGGCGAACAACTGTCGCGGCTGATCGCAGCGGAAAACGGCGAAGCGTGGCTGCCGCCGGATCGCGCCGAAGCGCGGCCGCATCCTGGCGAAGCGCGACCGTATCCTGCCGAAGCGCAGCCGTATGCTGCCGAGGCGCGGCCGCCCGTCGCACCAACGCCGACGCCGGCTCCGCGATTCGCACCGCCGCCGCCCGCCGTGCCGTCGTCGCCACCGGTCACGTGGGGCCAGCCGAGCGTGTACCGACCGCAGACGTACCAGCCGGTCGTCACCCGTCCGACCGCTCCATCCAGCGGACTGTGGTCGCCACCAGGTGGCGCGTGGCCGCCGCCGTACCCACCAGATGTCCTTGCGGCGCGGCGCGAACGGCGCGGTGCGGCCATCTCTCTGTTAGTGATCGCGATCGTCCTGGCCGTGCTCGCCACCGCTGGCTTCGCCGCATCCCAGGTGTCTCGTCGCGTGGTGGCGTCCGGCGCAGTCGGTGCCGTGACGCACAAGTCGGCCACCCCGCCGGCGAACCCGCTCGCCCTCAAGTCGGTTCTCAACGCGCAGACGACCGCCCTGCTCGTCGGCGACCGGGCGGGCTTCCTGGCCGGCGTGGATCCGGCCCAGCAGACTACCGTCGCCGCGTTCGGCCGGCTCTACGCAAACCTCCGCGCCCTGCACGTGGCCGCGTGGCACCTGTCGGCGCCGGGCGACAGCGTGCCGCTCACCACCTCGACGCCGTTTCACATCCAAGTCTCCTACTGCTTCGTCGTGACCACATGCAAGGCCGTTTATGCGCAGCTCAGCGTGACGGCGACGGCGCGCGACGGCCGAGCCGTTATCGAGACCTACAAGCCGCCGACCACCAGCCAGCGGTTCGACGAGCCGATCCCGTGGCAGACCTCGACACTGACCGCGGTGACCGGACCGCGCGTCGTGGTCGCCGCGTCCTCCGCCGAGTCGTCGCGGCTTAAGCAGGTGTTGCCGATCGCGGTGCGCGCGGCCAAGGTCGCGGACGGGTACGCCAAGTGGGGTCGCCCGCCGGTCTACGTGGTCTACCTCGCCGGGCCGACGGACGCTCGTACGTGGTTCGGCGGCGGTCTGGAGCACTCGACCGGTGAGGCGATCGGGCTGTCCGCCACCGACATCGAGGTGATGGTCGTGCTGCCGGCCGCCGCGGAGTCGCGTTTCGCCGGGCCGGGCACGCTCGGCACCGTGCTGCAACA
This sequence comes from Micromonosporaceae bacterium, assembly GCA_035713725.1. Lineage (GTDB taxonomy): Bacteria > Actinomycetota > Actinomycetes > Mycobacteriales > Micromonosporaceae > DASQPR01. Next base: position 7,342 of record DASTMZ010000153.1, on the reverse strand, counting down.
CGAGATGGGCCACGTCGCGACGCTCTACGGCGACGAAGAGGATTCCGGCCACGACTCGTTGATCGAGGGCATCGCGGAATACGTGGCGTATAACGGCCATCCGAGTTGGGCGACGTACCGGCTGGACAACACCCGCGAATACGTCGCATCCGGCAAATGGTCCGGCCAGTGCTACCTGACGAAGGAGATCTCCAGCAGCGACGTGCTGACCGGCTCGGCGGCGTACGGCATCGGGTACCTCATGATCAAGCGACTGATCGCGAAGTATGGGCTCAGCAAGACGCTCGACTTCTGGGCCGGAGTCGAGCGCGAAGGGCTGAACACGCTGACCTCGTCGACGCGCTACCTCGGCGTCTCGTGGTCGTCGGTCAACGCCGACTGCGCCACGTACGTCCGGCACACCCTGCACGCCTGAACCGGCGCGGGGAGGCGCCGGCACGGCGAGCGCCGGGCCGGCGACGGATGTCCCAGCCAGCGGCCGTCCCAGGCACCGGACCGGCCGACCCTTCCGGCGAGCGTCGCGCCCGCCGACCGTACGCTTGAGACCATGCGCCACGAGTGGCACAAGTTTCGTTACCCCGGCCTCGACATCGGGCGTCCCGCGACCGATGCCGCCGAGACCGCTGCGCTCGGACTCGACCACTGGCGGACGCTGCCGCGCGAACAGGCGCCGCCGTGGCCGGATCCGGCCCAGGTCGAGGAGGTCTGCACGGTGCTCGCGACCGTGCCGACCATCGTCGCGCCCTACGAGGTCGATGAACTGCGGTCGCGGCTTGCCATGGCGTGTGAGGGCAAGGCGTTCGTTATCCAGGGCGGCGACTGCGCCGAGACGTTCGCCGACAACACCGAGGCGCACCTGCTCGCCAACGCGCGTACGTTGCTCCAGATGGCGGTCGTGCTGACATACGGCGCCAGCCTCCCGGTGGTGAAGGTCGCCCGTGTCGCTGGGCAGTACACGAAGCCGCGCACCGCGACGCTCGACTCGCTCGGCCTGCCGGCGTACCGCGGCGACATGATCAATTCGCTCGAGCCGACCGAGGCGGCGCGTGTCGCCGACCCGCAGCGGATGATCCGCGCCTACGCGAACGCGTCCAGCGCGATGAACATGCTGCGGGCCTACCTCGGCGGTGGGATGGCCGACCTGCACGCGGTCCACGACTGGAACAAGGGGTTCGTCACGACCTCGCGGGCCGGGGAGCGCTACGAGGCGCTCGCCGCCGAGATCGACCGCGCGCTCGCGTTCATCCGAGCCTGCGGCATGACCGACGACGAAGCGCTGCGCACCGTGACGCTCTATTGCTCGCACGAGGCGCTGGCGCTGGAATACGACCGTGCGCTCACCCGACTGGCCGACAACCGCGCGTTCGGCTTGTCCGCGCACTTCCTGTGGGTCGGCGAGCGCACGCGACGGCTGGACGGCGCACACGTCGACTTTGCGTCCCGCATCGCCAACCCGATCGGTGTGAAGCTCGGCCCGGACGCGACGCCGGAGGTCGCGATCGAGTTGTGCGAGCGGCTGAACCCGGACAACGTTGCCGGCCGGCTCACGCTCGTGTCCCGGATGGGCAACCAACGTGTGCGCGACGTGCTGCCACCGATCATCGAGAAGACAACTGCCGCCGGGTGCAAGGTCGTGTGGCAGTGCGATCCGATGCACGGCAACACGCACGAGTCGTCCAACGGATACAAGACGCGTCACTTCGATCGCATCGTCGACGAGGTGCTGGGCTACTTCGAGGTGCATCGCGGGCTGGGTACGCATCCGGGCGGCCTGCACGTCGAGCTCACTGGCGAGGACGTCACCGAGTGCCTGGGCGGCGCGCAGGCCATCGAGGACGCCGACCTGCCCGGCCGCTACGAGACGGCTTGCGACCCCAGGCTCAACACGCAGCAGTCGCTCGAGCTGGCCTTCCTCGTCGCGGAGATGTTGCGCGGATGACGTCCGCGCCGTCGTCGCACGATCATCCGGGGGTACCCACGTGAGCCCGCAAATCGTCGACCTGCGCAGCGACACGGTCACCAAGCCGACCGCCGGCATGCGCGCCGCGATGGCGGCCGCCGAGGTCGGCGACGACGTCTACGGCGAAGATCCGACCGTCAACGATCTGCAGGCGTACGTCGCGGACCTGTTCGGTCACGAGGCGGCGCTATATGCCCCGTCCGGCTCGATGGCGAACCAGATCGCGTTGCAGCTGTCCGTGCCACCGGGCAGCGAGCTGCTCTGCGACGGCGATGCGCATGTCGTGACGTACGAGATCGGCGCGGCCGCGGCGATCGGCGGCATCTCGACGCGTACCTGGCCGGCGTGTGGGCCGGATATCGACGTGGACCTGGTCGCGTCCCTGGTGCGTCGCGAGGGCTTCGGCGTACCGACCCGCGCGATCGCGGTGGAGCAGACGCACAACCAGGGCGGTGGGGGAGTCATCCCATTCGAGACGCTGCAACGGCTGCGGATCATTGCGAACGATGCCGGTATCGGTGTGCACTGCGACGGCGCCCGGATCTGGCACGCGCACGTCGCGGACGGCGTCGCGTTGCGCTCGTACGGCGAGCTCTTCGACACCATGTCGGTGTGCTTGTCGAAGGGTCTCGGCGCTCCAGTCGGCTCGCTGGTGATCGGCAGCGCGGAGAAGATCGCGCGGGCTCGTACCCTTCGCAAGCGGATGGGCGGCGCTATGCGGCAGGTCGGCGTACTGGCCGCGGCGGGGCGCTACGCGCTCGACCATCACATCGATCGGCTCGCCGACGACCACGCCCGAGCACGTCGGTTGGCCGAGGCGTTCGCGCCGCTCGGCCTCGTGGACCCGGCACGGGTACGCACGAATGTCGTGATGCTCGACATGACCAAGCACTCGCTCGACGCGCGCGGGGTGGTGGCGGCGGCCAAAGCCGAGGGCGTACGGGTGACCGCGATGGCGCCCCGCCTGGTACGCATAGTCACCCATCTCGACCTCGACGATGCCGCCATCGATCGGGCGATCGAGGTGTTGACGCCGATCCTGTCGCGCTGACGGTCGGTGGCGGCCGGCGGCTTCCGCACCAGGTCATACGTGCGTAACATGGCAGTATGAAGTCGCGTGTGACGCTCAGCCTCGACGAGTCGACGGTCGAGTTCCTCAATCAGGGAGCGAAGTCGAGGACCGGCGGCAACGTGTCGGCCTACGTCGACCGATTGGTCCGCGACACGGCGCTCGCCGAGTCCGCGGCGCAGCACGCGCGGTGGTACGACGATCATCCGGACTACGCGGAGCTGGACGAGCTGGAACGCGATTCGGAGTGACGCCGCGACGCGGTGAGGTCTGGCGCTACGACCCGGTGGTGTTCCGGCGAGGCGGATCGGTGCTGCGGCTGATCGTGTCCGCCGAGCCCATCAATCGCGATCCGGCGCTGCGCGTGCTGCTCGCGGTCAACGTCGTCGATTCGGATCCCGGCGGGCTGCTCGCGGTCGCGGTGGACGATCTGGGCTGGGTGAGCGCGCTGACCGTGCAGCCGATCATGCGGTCGCGTCTGCTCGAGCGCGTGGCCATCGCGACACAGGAAACGATGGATCAGGTCGGGACGGCGCTGCGCGCTGCGCAGGACCTGTAGCGCGCCGCCCCCGCGCTTGCTGCCCGCGGCGCCGCCGGCGGCCGCGCATGACCGGCGCGGGCGCCTGCGGGCGCTTGGCGCTACTCGCCGAACTCGATCGAACCGGTGCGACGACCGCCCTCGGCGAGCCGCCGGAATGCGAGCGCGGCAACGACGAGCCAACCGGCGCCGACCGCGATCTCCAGTCCGGCGTCGCGAAGGATCGTGGCGGCCGGGCCGCCGGCGATCGCGACCCGTACGCCGGCCAGCCCGTGTCGCAGCGGCAGCACCTCGCCGATTGCTCCCACCCAGCCGGGCCAGAACGTCACCGGCACCTGTACGCCGCCGAGCAGACCAATCGTCCACCAGGTGATGTTGCCGACGATGTTGCGAAACGTGGGTACCCGCAACACAAACGCGGCCAGCAACAGCGCGAAGCAGTAGGAACTGAGCGCGATGAGAACGATCAGCGGAATGGCGGCCAGCGCGGTCGGGAATGCCAGCGGCACGCCGAAGATGGGTGCCAGCACGAAGAGCGCGATGTTGGCGCTCGCCGTACCGCTGATCAGCCACTGAATGCTGCGCCCGACGAACACCACGAATGGCCCGGTCGGGGCAGCGACCAGCAACGGCAGTGTGCCGGCGCCGCGTTCCCACGTCGACGAGGCTGTCACGAACGCCGCCTCCATGGTCACGATGACCACCGCGCTGCCGATCAGCAGGTAGTCGGTGGTGGCCGGGTTCTGGAGCAGACGCCCGATCAGCGCGAAGAACGCGACCTGGCACAGCACGCGGGCAAGCCACCCGAACGTCCATGTCTTCCACGTGTAGATGACAGCGAGGTCGGCGAGCGCCGACAGGCAGGCGTACCGGAGCGCTTCGAACGTCGCGGCCACGCGCCCGGCGGTGGCCGGCGGTTCGACGGTGGGTGCGTAGCCGGATTCGGCGTCGCGCTGCGTTGGCGGCGCGAAACGCGTCGGTGCGCCATCTTGGCCGGCCGCCGACGGTGGCTGGGTCATTCGTGTCCCACCCGTCCGGTCGCGCGGGCCCGATCGACGACCCGGATGAGGATCGCGTACCCGGCCGCGAAGCCGACCGCACCGAGCCCCGCGACCGCACCGAGCCGCGGCCAGAAGTCCGGTACCGGCTTCGTTGCGAGGCAGTCGCGCAGCAGATCGGTCGCCCACGACAGGTAGACGGCGCGGCACAGCGGGTGCAGGAATCCGGGCAGCAACGGCACCGGTACGAATGCGCCGCCGAGCAGGTAGAGCGGGTACGAGATGGTGTTCTGAAAGGTTCGCGCGGACCGGGCCGCGACAAACACCGACGACATCAGCAGCGCGGTGCCGACCGTGGCGAGCGTGGCAACCGCGAGCGCGCCGGCGAACGCGGTGCGGTGCGGCACCGGAACCCGGACACCGAACACGATCCACGCGACCAGCCACGCCTCCACCACGGCAACCAGGCTGACCAGCGTCACGACCAGCACCCGACCGACGACCACGATCGGGAACCGGGACGGCGCGGCGAGCGCAAGCTCGAGGCTGCCGTTCGAGCGGTCCTGCGTGACCACTTCACCGGACGTCAGGATCGCCATGCCGATCACCGCGACGACGGCCGGGGCGAGCACCGCGTAGGCGGTCAGATCAGTACGCCCAGCGTGCCGCGTGATGGCCAGGAACGCGATGGTGAACAGCGGTACGGTGACGAGCGCGAGCAGGCTGTCCCAGCCACGGCGGAAGATGGCGAGTTGAAGCCGGGCGCCGGCGACGAATCCGGTGTGCCGGGGCCACGGCAAGCGGAGTGTGCGGCCGTCGCGTAAGTCCATCGACGTCATACCGCGAGGCCTCATACCGCGAGGCCTCATACCGCGAGGCTTCATACCGCCAGGCCTCATACCGCTAGGCCTCGGGCACCGATGACGTGCAAGTAGACCTCTTCGAGCGATGGGCGACCGGTGGTGATCGCGGTGACGCCGGCGTCCACCAGAGTGCGCAGCACGGCCTGCGTGGCGCCTTCGGCGGCGGTGTGCACCCGTACGCCGTCGTCGTCGATCGACTCGACCTCCGTTACGCCGTTCAGCGCGGCGAGGCTCGCGGCCAGCGACCCAGGTACGGGTCGCGCCTCCACCCGCTCGTACGCGGAGATCCAGCGGCCGATGGTACGAGGATCCTCGGTGCCGAGCAGTCGCCCGCCGTCGATCATCGTGACGCGGTCGCAGATCGCCTCGGCTTCGGCCATGTCGTGCGTGGTGAGCAGCACGGTGCGCGACTCGGCGCGCATCGACCGTACGAGCGCGCGAAAGTCGTGCGCGGCAACCGGATCCATGCCAGTGGTCGGCTCGTCGAGGATGAGCACGCGCTGGTCCGCCACGAGACCGCGGGCGAGGTGCAGGCGTTGCTTCATGCCGCGCGAGAACGTCTCCACGCGTTCGTCGGCGCGGTCCGCCAGCCCGACGCGGTCGAGCAGCTCAACGATCCGACGTGTCGCGATCTTTCGCGGCACCCGGTAGAGCGCCGCCCAATAGCCAAGGTTCTGGCGCGCGGTCAGCCGCGTGTAGAGGCCGCGCTCGCCGCCGAACACGATGCCGATGCGGGCCCGTACCTGCGCGGTGTCCTTGACGACGTGGTACCCGTCGACGCGCGCGACGCCAGCGGTCGGCAGGAGAACGGTCGAGAGAATCTTGCACAGCGTGGTCTTTCCGGCGCCGTTAGGCCCGAGCAGGCCATGCACCTCACCGCGTTCGACGACGAGATCAATGCCATCCAACGCGGTACGGGCCGTGGCACGCTTGCCAGCCGGCGGATAGACGCGTGTGAGTCCGACAATCTCGACCGCGGGAGGCATCCGCCGAGGATGCCTGGTGCTGCGCCGGCGCCGCCACCCCGTTTTCCGGATTGGTGGCGTCATCGGTCCGTGATCTCAAGGTTGCGGCTCCGTCAGATCCTTTATGGACATCGCCGGGATTCGTGGGTTGCAAGGGTTGTGAGGCAGTGGTTAGCACACTAGTATCAATGTGTGGGCATCGACGGCGGCGGATCCGATCCTCGGACCGTCGATGCGCACACAGTCGATGCATTGACCGACGTTCTTACGGCGCGTGCCCGGGCGGCGGCGATCGGGGACGCGGCGTTGCTGGACGCGGTGGTCGCGGTCGCGGACCGGGATCCGCTGGGGTTTGATGCGGATCAGGTCGCGTTCACGTTGGTGTGGACCCAGGCGGCCGCGCGACAGCAGGTGGAGTTCGGTCGCTATCTGCAGCGGGTGGTCAAGCCGCTGTGGGCGGCGATGTGTGCTGGTGACATCGATGTGGCGCGGGCGCGGGTGTTTTATGACGTGCTGTGCGCGGTCGACGACGGTGTGGCGTTTGGCATCGCGTTGGAGCATGTGGACCTGGCTCCGGGTTGGACGACCGGGCAGTTGCGGGATCGGCTGCGTCGGGCGGTGCTGCGCGCCGATCCGCACGGCGCCGCCGAACGCACCGCGCGCACGGTGGCGCAGCGGCGGGTGGAGCTGGTCGGCGATCGAGAGTCGACAGCCGGGTTGTATGCGTTGTGTCTGCCGGCGGCCCGGGCGGTTGCCGCGTTCGAGCGGGTCGATGCGATCGCCCGCGCCAGGCACAGTGCTGCAGATGGTCGCACGTTGGATCAGTTGCGTGCCGACACGTTGCTGGATCTGTTGGAGGGGGTCGGGGTCGGCGTGTCGGCGGTGCATCGCCGCGGCGTGGTGGAGCTGACCATCCCCTGGTCCACCCTGGCCGGCGGCCGCGCATCGA
>DASTMZ010000152.1:0-47893 GCA_035713725.1 Micromonosporaceae bacterium | reverse complement strand
TCATGGATCTCGAGGCGGATCTCGCCGAAGCTCACCAGCGGCTCGCGCATGTGCAGTCGATGACCGCGTACCCACGTCGCGACGTCACGCCGGCCTACGAGCGCACCACAGCATTAGTGGTGTGGCGTCCGCGCCGACCCGGCCGCGCCGACTAACGAGGCAGCCGCCGACCGCGCCGCGCCGACAGACAGCAAGCCGCGCTGACCGACAGCAACAGGTGCCGCGACGATCTTCGTCGCGGCACCCGTCACGTGTGATGGCCAACGGCCGGTCAACTACTCCTTGCCGAAGTCGTCCATGGCGTCCTTCGACTTGTCGGCGGCCATGTCGGCGCCCTTGTCGATCTTGTCGTCGTACTTGCCGCCGGTCTTCTCGTCGGCCTTTTTCGCGCCCATCGCGGCGCCCTTGTCGATGCCCTTGTCGACCTGGTCGGAATGGCCCTTGAGGGCGTCACGGGCCTTGTCTTCCATGCCGCCGGCCTCTTCGCCAATCCCCATGACAGCTCCCGTCCTGATCAGGCGCTCCCGATTCGCCGGAGGCGCTTCACAGCGACGTTATTGGCTGGCAGGTGATCGGCTCAGCCGGTCGGCATTTCGTACCCGCGAATCACCGCTGGCCACGGCCGTCCGATTCGCGCGCACCGCAACCACCGCGCACCGCAACCACCGCGCAGCGCAAACCGCGGCCGGCACCGATCAGAGGCGGCGACCGGTGCGGACCAGACCGCCCTCGCACCAATCGCGGAAGTCGAACATCATCGGGCGAGCCAACAGCACCCGGACGTTGTGGGCCCAGTTCTTCATCAGCTCGTCGCCCTCGGATTCGGCGCGGCGCACGAGCTTGTGGAGCCGACGCTTCGGGTGCGCGCTGAAGTCGGTGCGAATGCCGTCCGCGGCGTAGATGTAGAGGCAGTGCAACGCAAAGCGCCGGGCCGGGCAGTTGGCGTCCATCGCTAACGCGAAGATGGTGGTGATGAGCCGGTCGCCGGCGACGAGGAGGTCCCAGTAGGGCGGCATGTCCTCGAGTGCGACCGAGTCTGGCTGGAAAGCCCACGCGCGGAGCTCCGCGGCGGTCGGGTCGACCGCGTTGATGAATCCGCGAAACGTCATCGTTGGCACGCTCACGTTGGACTCCTGTTGCCTGTTGCGCTCAAGGGTTGCGATCTGGACTTGGTCGAATCAGCTCAATATGACCCAGCATGGGGCCTACCGAGTGTGGCGTAAACCTAACGTCAGGGGTAGTGCGAACGGAAGGCCCTTGACTCCGTTTGGCCAACCCGTTACCCGGCCGACCCGACGTTTACACCTGGCGGCGTAGGCGCCGCATCCTGGCTGGGCCGCCAACGACCGTGCCGGGTGACACCGGCCAGCGGATCCCGGATCAGATCGAGCCGGGGCTTCGGTCCATCTGTGCGCCCGATCTGCGGCCGCCGGCTGCCGGCCGCGAAGGGCTTGGGCCACGGTATGAGGTAGCCCTGCTCGGCCGCCGCGTGGAGGGTCCACTGCGGGTCAAAAAGGTGGGTACGGCCGAGAGCGCACAAGTCCGCGCGGCCGGCGAGCAGCAGCGAGTTGACGTCGTCGTACGACGAGATCGCTCCGACCGCGATCACGGCCACGTTCGGATGGCTGGCGGCCAGCGCGTTGCGGATCGCGTCCGCGTAGGGCACCTGGTAGGACCGTCCGAACGCCGGCCGCTCGTGCGAGACGACCTGACCCGTGGACACGTCCACCGCGTCCACGCCGTGTTCCGCGAACGTACGAGCGATCTCGACGGCGTCCTCGACGTCGACTCCGCCCGGCGCCCAGTCGGTCGCTGAGATGCGAACGCTGCACGGCCGGTCCACGGGCCACACCGCACGGATCGCGTCGAACACCTCGACCGGATAGCGCAACCGGTTCGTGAGCGAGCCGCCGTAGTCGTCGTCGCGCCGGTTGGTCAGCGGCGACAGGTAGGACGACAGCAGGTAGCCGTGCGCGCAGTGCAGTTCGAGCAGGTCGAATCCGGCGTCTGCGGCCCGCTGTGCGGCGGACACGAACTGCCGCCGGATATCGGTCATGTCGTCCACGGTCAGGGCGCGGGGGATCTGGTTGACCGGTCGGTACGGCAGGGCGGACGGCCCGACGACCGGCCAGTTGCCGTCCGGCAGCGGGTCGTCGATGCCCTCCCACATGAGCTTCGTCGAGCCCTTGCGGCCGGAGTGACCAAGCTGGACGCCGATCTTCGCGGGCGACTGCTCGTGGACGAACGACGTGATCCGTCCCCAGCCGTCGCGCTGTTCGTCGGTCCACAGCCCGGTGCAGCCCGGTGTGATGCGCCCGGACGGCGACACGCAGACCATCTCGGTCATCACCAACCCCGCGCCGCCGAGCGCCTTGCTGCCGAGGTGGACGAGGTGGAAGTCGCCGGGGTGCCCGTCGGTCGAGGAATACATGTCCATCGCCGAGACCACCACGCGATTCGCGACGGTCATGCCGCGCAGCGCGATCGGGTGGAACATCGGCGGCCGCCGCGGTTGGCCGAGCGACGCGGCAAACCAGTCGTCCACGGCCGCGACGAACTCCGGATCGCGGATCTGCAGATTCTCGTACGTCACCCGGCGAGAGCGCGTCAACAGGTTGAAGGCGAAGCGCAGCGGCGGCTGGTCGACGTACTGGTGCAGGTTCTCGAACCATTCCAGGCTCGCCTGAGCCGCTCGTTGCGTGGACACCACGACGGGTTGGCGCTCGGCCTGGTACGCGGTCAGCGCGCTCGGCAGATCCGGCGATTCGGCGAGGCACGCGACGAGTGCGAGCGCGTCCTCCATCGCGAGTTTGGTGCCCGAGCCGATGGAGAAATGCGCGGTGTGCGCCGCGTCGCCGAGCAGCACGAGATTGCCGTTGTGCCAGCGTTCGCACCGCAACGTCGTGAAGTTGATCCAGCGGCTGTGGTTGCCGATCAGCCGGTATCGCCGGCCGGTCGACGGGTCGCACCCGAGCAGGTCGCCGAAGAGTTCCTCGCAGCGCTCGATCGCGTACTCGTCCGAGTCGCCCGGCACGAGTGTTTCGGGTGCGACCACTGCGGGTGACGCGGCGAACCCAGCCTTCTGCCAGACCTCCTCGGTCATCTCGACGATGAGCGTCGAGCCAGTCGCGTCGTAGGGGTAGGCGTGCACCTGCATCACGCCGGCCGGCGTCGAGCGAACGTCGAACGTGAAGGCGTCGAACACCTTGTCGGTGCCGAACCAGATGTAGCGGCATCGCCGGTTCTCGTACGTCGCTCCGAACGATGCGTCGTCGGACCGCCGCGCCGTCGAGTTCACGCCGTCGGCGGCGACCACCAGGTCGTAGGACCGCCGGAGGTCGCCGACCGGCGGTGCTGCCTCGTCGAACCGTACGTCCACACCGAGTTCGCCAGCGCGCTCGCGGAGAATCTGCAACAGATGACGGCGGCTCATCGCGGCGAAGCCGTGCCCGCCGCTGGTCACCACGGCGCCGCCATAGTGCACGTCGATGTCGTCCCAGCGCGCGAAGCTCTCCGCCATGCGCTCGTGGATGACCGGGTCGGCGTGCTCGATGCCGCCGAGCGTCTCGTCGGAGAACACGACACCGAAGCCGTAGGTGTCGCCGGGCGGATTGCGTTCCCAGACCGTGATCTCCCGAGCCGGATCGAGCTGCTTGGCGAGGCACGCAAAGTAGAGCCCACCGGGGCCGCCGCCGATCACCGCGATCCGCACAACTCCAGGGTATGGCGCGTTCGCGACGACCGTCAAGGATCCGGCATACGGTCGCTCACGGCGCGGCCTCGGCCCGGCCGGGGGTCGCAGGCCCGGCCTCCGGCCCGGCCGGACCGCCGACCGACCTCAGCTGGTGATCACTTCGAGCTCGTTGATCTGGACTGTCGAGTCCGCGTACTTCTGGATGTCCAACTCGCCGGATAGGCCACCGCCGCTCCACGTGACGTGCCACGTGGTCGTCGCCCGGATGTGGAACCTGCCGTCCGGACGGTCGCGCGACGGCGTCAGGTAGACGTACCCGCAGGTCGGCGAGTGAGCACCGCCAGCGGCCGCGGTGTAGGGCGTGCCGACGCTCCGGCACGTCACGCGGTGTCCGTCGCCCATGCTCCAGGTGATCGAGTCCGCCTGTGCGGTCGCCGTCACGGTGAGTCCGGGTACCGACGCGGACTTCGTGTTCGGCCCCCACGTCGAGGCGGTGCTCGGTGTCCATAGCCAGACCGGGAGTCCGACCAAGCCGGCGCCGTCCGGTGTCGGCGCCGATCGGATCGTCGGACCGCGCAGGCCCATGCTGTTGATGGCGGTGGCCGCGAGATCGAACTGCGGGACGCGGCCACCGAATCCGGGTGGTGGCGCGGGTAACCACTGCTGTCGTTGCCCGCCGTTGCCCGGCCGGCAGTAGACCGCGTAGATCGTGCCGTCGGGTGGCCGGTGCCCTTGCCAGACCGGGTCGGAGGCCGGCGGCAGCGGATCGGCGACGCGGTAGAAGCAATGGTCGGCCGGGTTGTTCCAGCCGAGGTCCGGGTTGAAGCACGCCACCACGTGGTGGTTCCAGTCGTAGCACGTGATGTCGCCGCCACCGCCGCGGTGGCTGGGACCGCCGCTGCCGCCGCCGCCTGGCGTGGTCGCGGTGACCGTACAGTCGTCGGTGTTGCTCGGCGGGCACGTGACCCCGCTGCTCGCGCGCGTTGAACCGGGCGCATTCGGTGTCGTCGTCGACGGCGACGGGTTCGCCGCGGCGGTCGAGGGCGTGGCCAATGTCGAGAGTGGACGGTTGGTTGTCGCGGATGGCGGTGATAGCAGGACGCCGGCGGCCACGGCCAGCACGACCACGGCGACCGACACGTAGATGCCGGCTTGCTTCATTGGTTGGTACCTCGTGGTACGTCGAGGGGCGGTGTTGCGGATCGGCACCTAAGTGATAGACGAGCAGCGATGCACTGATCAACAACAAATCGACGTACATTGAAGCATGACGCGGTCGAGAGCCGGACCCTCTCGCATTAAATATCGGGTGCGGTCAATGCGCTAAGAGGGATATCCGCAGCTCGTCAGACCACGGATCACTCTTTCCGGTTACCTCGTCGATGTGGACAACGACGTAACCGCCGCGTGCCGCAAGCGCACCGTCGTCGGCTCGTCGCACCTCGAACGCGTACGTCAACGAGGTGCGGCCGACCGCGACAACGCGCAGCGTCACGTCGACCGGATCCTGGTAATAGAGGCGGCCGAGATACTCCGCGTGGTATTCCACCCGTGGCACGATCTTCATCAACTGCGGCTCGCCGATGCGCCGGTAGACCTCCGCCTCGGCCGCCTCAACGAAGCGCGCGATGCTCGCGTGGTGGTGATGTCCGGCCGCGTCGGTGTCCGACCACTCGACGCGCACCTGCGTGGTGACCTCCACGCCTCACGCCAGCATCTCGCGCAGCCGGAAGCGCTGCACCTTGCCGGTCGTGGTCCTCGGAAGCGCGTCGATGAACTCGACGACGCGCGGCGCCTTGTACGCCGCGATCGTGCGGCGGCAATGCTCCTGCAACGTGAGTGCCTCGACGGAGGCGCCCGGGCGGAGCACGACGAAAGCATGCACGATCATCGTGCGCTGCTCGTCCGGTGCGCCAACCACCGCGCACTCCAACACGTCCGGATGGGTGAGCAGGGCCATCTCGACCTCCGGGCCAGCGATATTGAAGCCGGCCGAGATGATCATGTCGTCGTTGCGTGCTTGGTACCAGTAGAAGCCGTCGTCGTCGCGCAGGTACGTGTCTCCGGTCAGGTTCCACCCGTGCTGCACGTAGTTGGCTTGGCGCGGATCGTTGAGGTAGCGGCAGCCGGTCGGTCCGCGTACGGCGAGCCGGCCCAGCGTGCCATCGGGCACCTCGTTGCCGACGTCGTCGAGGATGCACGCCCGATATCCCGGCACCGGCCGTCCCGTCGCGCCCGGCCGGATCTCGTCGTCCGCGCACGAGATGAAGATGTGCAGCATCTCGGTGGAGCCGATGCCGTCGATGATCCGGCAACCCGTACGGTCGAAAAATGCTTGCCACGTCGCGAGACCGAGCGGCTCACCGGCGCTCACGCAACGGCGCAGGCCCGTGAAGTCCGCGTCCGGCAGGGTCAGCATTGCGCGGTACGCGGTCGGCGCGGTGGACATCACCGTGACGCCGTGTTCGGAGATGGCTCGCACCAGCGCGTCCGGCGTCGGGCGTTCCAACACCAGCGTCGCGGCACCGGCCCGCATCGGGAATAGCACCAGCGCCCCGAGACCAAACGTGAAGCCGATCGGTGGCGAGCCGACGAAGAGGTCGTCCGGCGTCGGCTTGAGTACGTGCTCCGAGAACGTGTCGCACACCGCGAGCATGTCGCGGTGGAAGTGCATGGTCGCCTTCGGACGGCCGGTCGTCCCGGACGTGAACGCGAGGATCGCGACGTCGTCGGCGGACGTCTCCACGGCCGCGAAGTCGGTCTTCTGCGCATCGAGCCGGCCGAGCACGTCGTCATCGGCACCGCCACCGACAACCGCGCCGTTGCCGATGCCGGCATCGGCCCAGTCGGTCAGGAATCGGTGGTCCACCAGGCTCACCGTGATGCCGGCGATTTCGTGGACGGTCCGCAGTTCGGTGGCCCGCAGCGCCGGCATGGTGGTGACCGCGACCGCGCCGGTCTTCAGGACCGCGAGCCAACTGGCGACCAACCATTCGTTGTTGGGCATGCGCAGCAGCACCCGGTTACCAGGTACCACGCCGTAATCGTTGACCAGCAGGTTGGCCAGGCGGTTCACGCGGTCGCGCAGGTCGGCGTACGTCCACGAGCCGCCCGGAAACACCACCGCCCGCCGCTGCGCGCCGAACCTCGCAATCGTCGTGTCCAGCAACTCGACTGCCGCGTTCAACCTGTCCGGGTAGGGGTGTGCCGAACCGAACACGGCCGGGTCGAAGTCGAGCGGCGGTCGAGCGTCGGGCGCCGGGAGGTTGTCCCGCGTGAACGTGTCGACGTGTGCGGAGGGGGCCAACATCGTGGGTGGCTCCTTAGGTATCGAACGAAGGTCGACAGGTCTCGAACGGAGGTCGACGTTCGGCGCGTCGGATGCCTACCTTCGCCAGTATTCCGCGTTCTTGACGGCAGTCAATGGCGCGATATGTTGAGCGCGTGCCGACGCCCGTCACCGATGCCGCACAGCCGAGGGCCCTGATCGTCACGATCTACGGCCTCTACGGGCGTGGAACGCCCGAACGTGGTCGCGGTCGATCCATCTCGGGCGTCGCGGACGGCGCCGGGTGGTTGCCGGTGTGGATCCTGGTACGGCTGCTCGCCGAACTCGACGTCGACGAACCGGCGGTGCGCTCGGCGATCTCTCGGCTGAAGCGACGCGGGCTGTTGGTCGCGGAGCGCCGTGGCGGCGTGGCGGGCTACGGGTTGTCGGAGTCCGGCGACGCGATTCTCGGCGAGGGCGATGCGCGCATCTTCGCGCCGGCCGAGCCGCGGCTCGCCGACGGATGGGTGCTCGCCATCTTCTCGGTGCCCGAACACGAGCGAGCCAAACGGCACACGCTGCGCACCCAGCTTGCCGCGCACGGCTTCGGTGCCTGCGCGCCGGGGGTCTGGGTCGCGCCATCGCACCGGTACGAGTTGACCGCGGCTTCGCTTCGCCGCCACGACTTGGCGCCGTACGTCGATCTGTTCCGGGCCGAGTACCTGGCGTTCGGTGACATCGCCGAACACGCGCGCGGGTGGTGGGACCTCGACGCGGTACGAGCGGCCTATGTGGACTTCGCGACGACGTACCGCGCCGGCGCCGGCGCCGGTGCCGTTGCCAGGCGCCGGGGCAACGACGGCGAACGCGACAGCGCTCGGACGCGTCGGGCGCCGAACCGACCCGGCGACGCGGCGGCGTTCGCGGCCTGGGTACGGGCGCTGACCGCGTGGCGGCGGTTGCCTTACCTCGACCCGGGCCTACCCGTCGAGTTGTTGCCGGCGGACTGGCCGGCCAATGCCGCGCGCGCCACGTTCTCGACGCTTCAAGCCACGCTCGCCGGGCCGGCGCAGCGCTTCGTCGCGACCGTTGCGCAGCGCAGCATCTGATGCCACGCGGTAATGGCGACTACTGATTCGGCTGATCGCCCGGCGGGTTCGGCGGCCCGGGCGGGTTCGTTTGATTGGCCAGGAAGCGTTCGAGCTCGGCGCCAAGCTCCTCGGCAGTCGGCAGCGGACCGCTCGCGGCCAGGAGGTTGCCGGTCGCGCGGCCGCGCAGGTACGTGTCGTATTGCGTCTCGAGTGACTCGACGAGCGCAACCGCCTCCGGGTTCTCGGCGATCTGCCGATCCACCTCGGCGCGTACCTCGGCACCCGAGGTACGCAACGCTTCGGTGGCCAGCAGTAGCCCGGTCGAGCGCGACAGCGACGTGATCAGCTGCTCGGCGGCCGGCGGAAATTCGGTCTGCGCAAGGTAATGCGGCACATGGACGGCAAATCCCATCGCGTCGTGTCCCTGTTGGCCGAGCCGGTATTCCAAGAGATGACCGGCGCTCCCCGGCACTTGTACGCGTTGCAACCACGGTTCGTAGCCGGCGATGAGTTCGTGGCGGGACGCGTGTGCGGTCACGCCGGTCGGTCGGGTGTGTGGGACCGCCATCGGGATGGAGTTGAAGCCGACGGTGAGCCGAACGCCGACGCGCTCCACGATGCCGATGACCGCCGCGGTGAACCGTTCCCAGGACAGATCCGGTTCCGGACCGGTGAGCAGCAGGAACGGTGTGCCCTGCTGGTCGACGGCGCGGAAGATGGCAAGCTGCGGCTCCTCGTAGCTCTCCCAGTGGTCCTCGACGAACTGCATGGTGGGCCGGCGGGATCGGTAGTCAAGCAACGCGTCGATGTCGAAGCGGGCGAACAGTTCGGTGTTGTCGGCGGCCAACATCTGGTCGCGCGCCAAGCGTGTCGCGCCGCCCGCGTCAACGAAGCCGGTCATCGCCTGTACGAGCACCGGTCGGTCGAGTTGTGCCAGGTCACCGGCCAGTTCGTACAGCTCGTGTGCGTCCGGCATCGGCTGATCCTTCCCGGCTCGACTGTGGTCTGCCTTCACCGCGCGTCCGGCGTACACATCGACCATGCGCGCACTTCGAGGCTATACGGCGCGATCGCGCGATCGGCACGCGCGCCACCGGTCAGCGGCCCACCACAACCGGCCCACCACGACCGGCCCACCACGACCGGCCCACCACAACCGGCCCACCACAACCGGGCTACGACAACACCGCGACGCCGTCGACCTCCACCAATGCGTCGTCGTCCCAGAGCCGGGCCACACCGACCGCGGCCATCGCTGGGTAGTCGCGCCCGACGAAATGCCGCCAGACCGCGCCGATCTCGGCGGACGCGACCTTATAGGCGGGTACGTCGACGATGAAGATCGTGACCCGTACCAGCTGGTCCGGCGTGCCCCCGGCGGCGCCCAGCGCAGTGACGAGGTTGGACAGCGCCTGCTCGAATTGGGCGACGAGGCCGCCCGGCACGATGTGCCCGGTGCCGTCCAGACCCGTCTGGCCGGCCAGGTGCACGGTCGTCCCGGTGGCGCGCACCGCATGGCTGAAGCCGGACGGTGACGCGAGCGACGGCGGGTTGATCCGTTCGACCACGACTGCACGCTACCGCTGTTCCTCGCCGATCTTGGAATCGCCGCCGCGACCCGGGTCGGACCGAAGAAGCGAGAAGCGAGCCCGGGAATCCTGTCTCGGGCACGAGCGTTCGAAACTTGAGTCGAGTAGACTCAACCCCGGCCTAGCCCGTGGTCCAAGGCATCACCCGAGGAGAACGATTGAACGCCGAGCGCCTGACCACCAAGAGCCGTGAGGTCGTCGCTGCTGCCGTCGCGATGGCGCAGCAACGCGGCCACGCCACCGTCGAGACGTGGCATCTGCTGCTCGCCCTGCTTGATACCGGCAACTCCACCGCGCCCGCGTTGCTGCGCGCGGTCGGGGCGAATCCGGCAGACGTACGGCGCCAAGCCGTACACGCCGTCGAACGCCTGCCGGCGGCCACCGGAGCGAGCGTCGCCGAGCCGAGTCTGGCCCGCGAACTGGTCAACGCGCTGAACGCCGCGGAGGCGGTGGCGCGGCCGCTCGGCGACGAGTACGTGTCGACCGAGCACCTACTCGCCGGGTTGGCACGCGCTGGCGGCGCGGTTGCGGACGCGCTCAAGAGCGTCGGCGCCACCGAGGATGCACTGGTCGCGGCGTTCCCCGAGATCCGCGGCGGCAACCGTCGCGTCACGTCGGCCGATCCGGAGCAGCAGTACCAAGCGCTCGAGAAGTACAGCGTGGACCTCACCTCCAAGGCGCGCGACGGCAAGGTCGACCCGGTGATCGGGCGCGATGCGGAGATCCGGCGCGTGATTCAGGTGCTGTCCCGGCGTACCAAGAACAACCCGGTCCTGATCGGCGAACCCGGCGTCGGCAAGACGGCGATCGTCGAGGGACTGGCCCAGCGGATCGTCGCGGGTGATGTGCCGGAATCGTTGCGCGACAAGCGACTCGTGAGCCTCGACCTCGGTGCGATGGTGGCCGGTGCGCAATATCGCGGCCAGTTCGAGGAGCGGCTCAAGTCCGTCCTGGAGGAGATCCAGGGTTCGGCCGGCCAGATCATCACGTTCCTCGACGAGCTGCACACGGTCGTCGGCGCCGGCAAGGGCGAGGGTTCGATGGACGCCGGCAACATGCTCAAGCCCATGTTGGCGCGCGGTGAGCTGCGCATGGTCGGCGCGACCACGCTGGACGAATACCGCGACAACATCGAAAAGGACGCGGCGCTGGAGCGGCGCTTCCAGCCGGTGTTGGTCGGCGAGCCGACGGTCGAAGACACCATCGGAATCCTGCGTGGACTCAAGGAGCGCTACGAGGTGCACCACGGCGTACGCATCACGGACGCCGCACTGGTGGCCAGCGCCGCGTTGTCGGACCGCTACATCGCCGACCGGTTCCTGCCGGACAAGGCGATCGACCTCATCGACGAGGCCGCATCGCGGTTGCGCATGGAGATCGACTCACGGCCCGTCGAGGTCGACGAGATCGAGCGGTCGGTACGCCGCCTCGAAATCGAGGAGATGGCGCTGGAGAAGGAGCCCGACCCGGCATCGGCGGAGCGGCTGGATCGGCTGCGCCGCGAGCTGGCCGACCGGCGGGAGCAGCTGTCGGCGCTGTCCGAGCGGTGGCGCAACGAGAAGCAACACATCCAGGCGATCTCGGAGGCGAAGGAACGCCTCGAAACGCTGCGCGGCGAGGCGGAACGCGCGGAGCGCGACGCCGACCTGGGTCGTGCCGCCGAATTGCGGTACGGCAAGATCCCGGAGCTCGAGGGCACGCTGACCCAGGCAACGGCGGAGCTCGCCGCGATCCAGTCCAATGGCGCGATGCTCAAGGAAGAGGTCGGCGCCGACGATGTGGCGGCCGTCGTGTCGTCGTGGACGGGCATTCCGGCCGGCCGTCTCATGGAAGGCGAGACCGCAAAGCTGCTGCGCATGGAGGAATCGCTGCGGGCCCGCGTCGTCGGGCAGGACGAGGCCGTCATCACGGTGTCCGACGCGGTGCGTCGGGCACGCGCCGGCGTCGCCGACCCGGACCGCCCGACAGGCAGCTTCCTCTTCCTCGGCCCGACCGGTGTCGGCAAGACCGAGCTGGCGAAGGCGCTCGCCGAGTTCCTGTTCGACGACGAGCGGGCGATCGTACGCATCGACATGAGCGAGTATGCCGAGAAGCACTCGGTGGCCCGGCTGGTCGGCGCGCCGCCCGGCTACGTCGGTTACGAACAAGGCGGTCAGCTGACCGAGGCGGTACGCCGGCGGCCGTACTCGGTGATCTTGCTGGACGAGGTCGAGAAGGCGCACCCGGATGTCTTCGACGTGCTGTTGCAGGTGCTCGACGACGGTCGGTTGACCGACGGGCAGGGCCGTACGGTCGACTTCCGCAACACCATCCTGATCCTGACGTCGAACCTCGGCACGTCCGCGCTCAGCGACCCTTCGATGACCGACGAGCAGCGGCGCCAGTCCGTGTTGAACGCCGTGGACGCGCACTTCAAGCCGGAGTTCCTTAACCGGCTCGACGACGTCGTCGTGTTCCACGCGCTCGACGTGACACAGCTCAAGTCGATCGTCGGCATCCAGCTCGCCGCCATGGCGCGCCGGCTCGCCGACCGGCGGCTCACGCTGGAGGTCACCAACCGCGCCAAGGAGTGGCTCGCCACTAACGGATTCGATCCCGTGTATGGAGCGCGTCCGCTGCGCCGGCTCGTCCAGTCGGCGATCGGCGACAGCCTCGCGAAGGCGTTGCTGGCCGGCGAGATCCGGGACGGCGACCACGTCATCGTCGACACCGCGGCGGACGGCCTGAGCGTGATGGCCGCGCTCGAGTCGGCCAGCGCGAGCTGATCACCGTCGCCGGGCCGTGCGAGACTCGCACGGCTCGGCGATCCCCTTCGGCCTTGACGCCGTCTGCGGTGCGGGCGAGTCTGTTCGTGCTGTTGCCGGAGGGTGGAGGTCGATGTCGGTCGGGACGCTGCTCGGCGGTCGATACGAACTGCTGACGAGCCTCGGCCACGGCGGCTTCGGCACGGTGTGGCGCGCCCACGACCGCACGCTCGGTCGCGACGTCGCCGTCAAGCTGATCACGTTGGATACCGCGCGTCCGGGCACGCGCGAGGAGATCGCCGAACGTTTCGAACGGGAGGCCCGCGCGGTCGCCGGGCTGAACCACCCGAACATCGTCACGGCGCACGACTACGGCGTGGAGAACGGCACGGCGTATCTCGTGATGGAGCTGATCGGCGGTGGCTCGCTCGAGGACGAACTCGCTGCGCGCGAAGCGGCCGGCGTTGGCCCGCTCGATCCGTCCCGGGTGGTGTCGATCGGCACGCAGGTCGCGGCGGGACTGGCCGCGGCACACGCCGCTGGCCTCATTCACCGCGATCTCAAGCCGGCGAACGTGATGAACGCCGACGCGGACGGTCACGTCAAGATCGTGGACTTCGGCATAGCTCGCGTCGCCGATCGGTCGCGCATCACGCAGACCGGCATGTATCTCGGCACTTTGCGATATACGTCGCCGGAGCAGATGGGTGCCGGACCCGTCGATCCGCGCTCGGATCTGTATTCGCTTGGATGCATGCTGTTCGAGTTGGTCGCTGGGCGGTCGCCGTACCAGGCCGAGACGCCGTTGCAATGGATGGCGGCGCACCAGTACGCATCGCCGGCCAGGGTGCGGACCTATGCACCGTTCGCGCCGGTGGAACTCGAGGTGCTGATCGACCGGATGCTAGCCAAAGCGCCGGACGGCCGCCCGGCGAGCGCCGCCGACGTACGACGCGCGCTCGACGAAATCGCACGCGAGTTGGCCGCGGGTGCGGTTCCCGGTGCAGCCGTGTCGGGCGCGGCTCCGGTGACGCCGCAGCCGCGGCCGCCGCAGCCGACGCCGGCCAGCGGACCGGTCAACTCGCAGGTCGCGCCGCCACACTCGACGCCGTCGCCGTACCAGCACCGGCCGGCCGTGATACCGCAGCCACCGCCGGCCGGGCCACCACCCGGGTACCCGCCGTCGTACCCGTTGGTGGCGTACCCGGGCAGCCATCCCACTGGCTATCCGATGCCGGCGCGACCGCGGGGTGGCGGCCGGCCCGGCGTACCCGTCGCGTGGCCGCCCCAATACCCGCCCGGCGCGCCGCCCGGAACTCTGTTGGCGGCGTCCCGGCTGCTGCGTCTGACCGCCGTACTCTCCGGGATCTTGCTGCTGCTCTACATCGTTGCGTACCACCAGATCTCGACGGCCTGGAGCGCGGCGTACGACGGGATCACCACCGGCTCGGCGGAGCCCGCGCTGGGCATGGTCTTCGTGGGTTTCGCGATCGTTGCCCAGGTGGTCGGTGCCCTGCTGCTCAGCCGACCGATCGGGCGCGGTCATCCGGTCGGTCGCGTGCTCGGCTGGATCTTCATCGTGCTGAACCTGCTGTGCTGCGTCGTCCCATTTGTCGGCGTTACCTTGTTCACGCCGCCGACCGACGAGTTCACGACGTCGAACCAGGCGGTGATCGACGCCGCGCGCGTTCATTTCGGCAGCGGCTATCCTGTGTGGCTCACGGCGATGAACGCGACCGTCGCCGTGCTCGGGATCGCGGCGCTGATCGGGGCCGCGGTGACGATGTCGTTGCGACCGTCGAGCGCCTACTTCCGTGCCATGGCCGCGATGCGGCGAGTGACACCGAGATGAGCCGCCATTGCGTTCGTCCGTTCCGGCGACCGAAGGCGGTCGCGATTTGACCAACCAGAGGGGACGCGCATGAGCTACGGGTATCCGGAGGCCCAGGTCGGACCACGTGCCCGACCCAACACCGTCACGACGACGGCGTATCTGCTGTTCGCCAACGCGGGTCTGATCCTCGTGAACGTGATCGTCATGATTGCCACGTATTCGCGTGTGGTGAACGCGGCGACGGATGCGTACCGCGGTTTCGAAAACGGCCCCGACACGGTCACCGCGATCCGCGTGGTCACGATCGTCCTGATCGTCATCTACGTGCTGCTCGCCGCGCTGTTCGTGATGTTCGCCGCGTTCGTGCTTCGCGGTTCGAACGCGATGCGCATCGCGACGTGGGTGGTCTCCGGGCTGGGCGTGCTCTGCCTGCTGATCGGCCTGGGCTCAGGTGCGCTCTCGAACCGGTTCAATTCCGGGGGCACCGATCCACAAGAACATGTGGCTGCGCAACGTGTCACCGATGCCACCGCCGGAGCGCCGCACGCGATCACCGTCACCGTGGATGTCATCGCGCTTCTCCTGCTCATCGCCGTGATCATCCTGCTGGCCCTGCCGGCGTCGAGCGCGTTCTTCCGATCGATGAAGCAGCCCCTCGTCACGCCGGCCTACCCGGGCGCGGCGCCGCCGTACGAGAGCTACCCCAGTTACCCGACCTACCCGGCCACCGGGCCGGCGCCGGGCACCCCGGGGCAGGAGCCCCCAACACCCGGGCAGCAGCCTCCGCCGCCACCGGGTCAGTCCGGCGGCGAGCCCGGCCCGACGGCGTGACATGACCGACCGCGGCGCCGCCGACCGCCGGCGGACCGCCCTGATCACCGGGGCGACCGCCGGCATCGGCGCCGCGTTCGCACGCCAGCTCGGCGCGCTCGGGTACGACCTGGTTCTGGTCGCGCGTGACCAGACGCGGCTGGCGGCCGCCGCCGAGGAGTTGTCCGCGGCGCATGGCGTACGCGTGACGGTGCTGGCCACCGATCTGTCCACTGCCGAAGGCTGCGCGCCGGTGGAAGCGCGGCTTTCCGCGCCGGCCGGATCCGTCGACGTGATCGAACTACTGGTGAACAACGCGGGGCTGACGCTGAATCGCTCGTTCCTGCGTACGTCGGCTGCGGATGAGGCGCGACTGCTGGGACTAAACGTCAACGCCGTCATGCGACTCACGCATGCGGCGCTGCCGGGCATGGTCGAGCGGCGGAGCGGCGGCATCATCAACGTGTCCTCCGCGTCCGGCTTCGCGGCCGTGATGCCCGGCTCGACGTACCCGGCCAGCAAGGCGTGGGTGCGCCACTTCTCCGAGTCGATGGGGCTCGCCGTCGCGCAGTTCGGGGTACGGGTGATGGCACTTGCGCCCGGCTACACGCGTACCGAGTTCCACGAGCGGGCTCGGATCGATATGTCCAAGACGCCGCGATGGATGTGGCTGAACGCCGATGACGTGGTGCGCGCCGCGCTGCGCGACTTCCGGCGTGGTCGGCTGGTCAGCGTGCCGGACTGGCGCTACAAGGCCGCGGTGTTCGCTATGCGCCACACCCCGCAGCGGCTGGTCCACCGGGTCTCGTCGGATACACGTGGCCGCATCGGACGAGACGAGGTCGACCGCGAGACTGCCGGCCGGTAGGTCGATCGCCGGACCACGTCGACCGTATGGGCGGACAAATATGTCTAGATATAAGAAATTGATACTGGTTACTCGGTGGGCCAGATAGGCTGAGTTGAGAAACACCAATCGCAACGAGGCGGGTCGCTATCGAACGCGCGTCCGCCGGCCAGTACGCTTCACGCCATGCCGAGCCGCGACGACCTGCGCAAACTCATCGTCGATCTGGCCATCGTGCATGGTCGGGTGGTGTTGTCGTCTGGGCGAGAGGCCGATTACTACATCGACCTGCGTCGGGTGACGATGCATCACGCTGGCGGTCCGCTCGTTGGTGAGGTGATGCTCGAAACGGTCGCGGACTGGGAGTTCGACGCCGTGGGTGGTCTCACACTCGGCGCCGATCCGGTTGCAATGGCGATGATGCACGCCGCTGCCGCCCGCGGTCGCGCGCTCGACTCGTTCGTCGTGCGCAAGACCGACAAGGCGCATGGTTTGCAGCGTCGCGTCGAGGGTCCCGAGGTGGCCGGCCGCCGCGTTCTCGCGGTGGAGGACACGTCGACGACCGGAGCGAGCGTGTTGACCGCGGTCGACGCGTTGCGTGCGGCCGGAGCGGATGTAGTGGGGGTGGCGGTTATCGTCGATCGGGGGGCTGGCGACGCGGTACGCAATGCCGGGCTCGACTACAGATCCAGTTTCTCGTCGGCCGACCTCGGCCTGACGGCTTGAGAATAGTGCCGATTCGTGCAGACATATATGTAGGTGCGTCGATGGCGTTGGTGGAAGGATGAACACGTGGGAACTGCGTTGGCTGAGATGACTATGCCCCAAATTTCGCCGCTGGCCGGCGAACCTATTGAGAAGCACGACGCCGAGCGACTCGCCGGAGTGCTCAAGGCGCTCGCCGACCCGGCGCGCCTTCGCCTGCTCAGCCTCATCCAGTCCGCACCGGATGGTGAGGCGTGCGTGTGCGACTTGACCGCACCGCTGGGCCTGTCCCAGCCGACGGTCAGCCACCACCTGCGGATCTTGACCGAGTCTGGTCTGCTCGAGCGCGAGAAGCGCGGCGTGTGGGCGTATTACAGCCTCGTGCCGTCCGCAATCGGTGCGATCGCCGACCTGCTCACGCCGCCGCGCAAGCGCGGCGCGAAGAAGGCCGCTCGCTGAGCTTGGGCAGGTGAGCCGTCGGCGCCCAATCGGCACCGACGGCGCATCCGCGCGGCGCACTGAGGTGCACGGTGGCGGCTGCCGACGTGCACGCTGTCAACGACAGTGCCTCGCATCGACATGGCCGATGATTGGACTGGCAGAACGCCGCCGATCATCGGCCTTCGTCGTTGCCGACCGGACGTCGATGGCGACCGCCGGACTCCGTCGCCTCGGCAGACTTGGCAGTCTCAGCGGACTTGGCAGTGTCGGTGCGCTCGGCGGAACTCATGGTCCCGACGGTGCGGCGACGTTCGCGTCGGCGCCGAACGATGTCGATGAACAGCGGGATCGCCGCGACCAGCACGATGAAGATGATGACCGGCAGCAGGTAGTTGTCAATCTTGTCCGGCGGGATCCGGTCAGTGATCTGCTTGGCCAACAGATGGCCGGCGAGCAGGATGCCATCGGTCCAGATGACCGCGCCGACGACGTTCCATACGAAGAATCGACGCGGCGAGACCTCGAGAACACCGGCCACCGGATTGAGGAACGTCCGCACGATCGGAATGAACCGCGCGAGCACGATCGCCTTCGCGGCGCCGAACTTCTCGAAGTATTGCTCGGTCTTGTCGACGTATTCGCGCCGGAAGAACCGGGAGTTGGGCCGGTCGAACATCCGCATGCCGAAGCGCATGCCGAGGAAGTGCCCCAGTTGTGCGCCGGCGATGGCCGCGATCGGAGTCACCACGAGCAGTGGCACGATCGGGAGCTTCGCGTGCAGCACCTCAGCGGCGAACGGCGACGACGCGACGCCGGCGATGAACAAGATCGTGTCGCCCGGCAGGAAGAAGCCGATCAGCAGTCCGGTCTCCGCGAATATGACGATCCACAACGCCCAGATGCCGGCGGACTCGAGCAACGACTGCGGATTCAGCGGATTGAACGCGAGCGGGCCGGCGGCCAGCACGTGCGCAGCTGAGTGGATCTTGTCGACGGGGACCACGACCGAGAACGCTATCTCAGCTGCCCGAGCCGTTGGCCACCGAGCCGGCTCGGGTCGTCTCGTCCGGCTCGATCGGCCGCTGACTCACGGCCGCAACGGCATGGGCGGCGCGGTGGTGCCCGGGTCGTTCGGCAGTCGCCGCCTCCTGCACCTCGAGCAGGTTAGCCTCGTGCCGCTCCGCTTCGTACGCCGCCTTACCGCCACGCAAACCGAACAGCCGTTTCGTGACTAGTAGGTAGACGACGGCGCCGATGTTGATCGCCAGCGCGAGCAGGCGTACCCAGGTGATCTTCTCGGTCAGCTCGTAGACCTCGATCGGGATGAAGGCGGCCGTCGCGACGACCGCGAAGTATTCGCCCCACCGCTTCGCGAGCCACAGACCGACCGCCTCGACAAGTTGCAGCAACCCGTAGATGGCCAGGCCGAGTGCTATGAACGCGAGGGTGGACTGCCGGAAGCTGAGGAACGAGTGGATCGCTCGTACCACGGCCGAATCCTCGAAGTTCCAGTGGAACTTGTCGGCCAGCTGTTGGATGAGCGGTAGATCCTCGTTGAACGCCTGCTCGATGGAGCCACGACGGTCGCGGAAACGGAACACACCGTATGCGACGAGCAGCACCAAGAGCCCGCGTACCAGCCGTTCCACCGCGAGCAGGCGGAGGACGACGAGGTCACGAAGCGCCCGACCACGGATTACCTCGGGTGCGTCGGCGGCCGGTCCGGCGCCGCGCGGCCCGCCCACGACGAAGTCGCCGCACCGCAGGCATCGCCATGCGACACCGATCGGCGTCGGGGTGTGCAGCCGGTCGCGTAGCTCCGGCTCGTCGGGCGCGTACGTCGCATGGCCGCGCCGACCGCACGCCCGCAGGCTCCAGTCCATCCGATGAAGATACCGACTCATGCCAATCTCAGCGGGCCAGCACGCAGGTCCGATGCCGCAGGTCAGCGATAGTCGTCATCGAGCCCGACGGTGCGGGCCTGGTCCGCCGCGTCCGCGTCGCTGACCTCGAGACCGCGGTGAATCGCGTTTCCGGGCTCTTCGTCCGGCTCGTCGGCGGGCACCGCGCCGAGCGACTGCTCCGCCGCGTCGTCGGCGGGCGTTTCGATGGGTACGTCGACGGCCTCGGGCTGCTGGTGCGAAGGCGTCTCGTGGTCAGATGCCGGCTCCATGCGTCCACGCTACTGCCGGTGCCGGTGGCCCGCCGTTGCCAGTGGGAAAGTCCGGCCGCTGCGCCGGAGCCGGCGCGGGTGAGCGATACTGCCACCAAGCGGCGATGACGCTGGAATCGCGAGTTACCGACCTGAGTTCGGCCGGGCGCGCCGGGACCTGCCGGGCGCGCCGACCAGGGGCTCACAGCCGGATAACAGCAAGCCGGACGACGTACCCAAGGAGAAGCCATGCCGATCGCCTCACCCGAGGTCTACGCAGAGATGCTCGACCGCGCGAAGGCGGGCGCGTTCGCGTACCCGGCCATCAACGTCAGCTCCTCGCAGACACTTAACGCCGCACTGCGTGGGTTCGCCGATGCCGGCAGCGACGGCATCGTCCAGGTGTCCACCGGTGGCGCCGAATACCTGTCCGGGCCGACCGTGAAGAACATGGTCACCGGCGCCGTCGCGCTCGCGTCGTACGCGACCGAAGTCGCCAAGCAATACCCGGTGCACGTCGCACTGCACACCGATCACTGCCCGAAAGACAAGCTTGACGGGTACGTCCGGCCGTTGCTCGCGATCTCCAAGCAGCGCGTGGCCCGCGGCGAGGCGCCGCTCTTCCAGTCGCACATGTGGGACGGGTCGGCAGTGCCGCTCGCCGAGAATCTCGAGATCGCCAGCGAGCTGCTCGCCGAGGCGGCGGACGCACACATCGTGCTGGAGATCGAGGTCGGCGTCGTCGGTGGCGAAGAGGACGGCGTCGAAGGCGCGATGGACGAGAAGCTCTACACCACCGTCGCGGACGGCATGGCCGTCGTCGAGGCGCTGGGCCTCGGTGGACAGGGCCGGTACATCGCCGCGCTGACGTTCGGCAATGTGCATGGTGTCTACAAGCCGGGCAACGTGAAGCTCCGCCCGGAGATCCTCGGTGAGATCCAGGCCGCGCTCGCTGCGAAGTACGGCCGCGAGAAGCCGCTGGACTTGGTGTTCCACGGCGGGTCCGGCTCGCTGCTGTCCGAGATTCGCGAGGCGCTCGACTATGGCGTGGTCAAGATGAACGTCGACACCGACACGCAGTATGCGTTCACTCGTCCGGTGGCAGCGCACATGTTCTCCAACTACGACGGCGTGCTGAAGGTAGACGGCGAGGTCGGCAACAAGAAGGCGTACGACCCGCGGTCGTGGGGCAAGTCGGCCGAGGAGGGCATGGCTAAGCGCGTCGTACACGCTTGCGAGGACTTGCGGTCGGCGGGTACCACGATCGGCAAGTAGGCCGATGACGTCGGGTCCGGTGGTCGAGGTATCGGAGGCGGTGCGCCGACGTGGCGTACGCGTCGTCGACACGGTGACGGAAGCTTTGCGCCGCATCGAGCGACTGGACGGCGACCTCAACGCAGTCGTCGCACTCCGCGCCGAGGAGGCCTTGGCCGAGGCCGACGAGATGGATCGTCGAGGACCAGGCAGCGGGCGGCTGGCCGGCGTACCGGTGCTCGTGAAGGACCTCGAAGACGTCGCCGGCCTGCCGACGCGAAAGGGTTCGCTGCTGCTGGCCGATGCGCCACCGGCGGACCGCGACGGGCTGGCGCCGGCGCGCTTACGCGCGGCGGGCGCAATTATCGTCGGCAAGACCGCGTTGTCGGAGTTCGCCTGCGAGGGATATACGGCCAATCTGCTGACCGGCGTGACACGCAACCCGTGGGCCACCGCCTTCAGTCCGGGTGGTTCGAGCGGCGGATCCGCGGCAGCGCTCGCGGCCGGCATGGTCCCGGTGGCGACGGCGACAGACGGGGCCGGCTCGATTCGCATACCGGCCGCGTTTTGCGGACTGGTCGGCATCAAGCCGACCCACAACCTGGTTGCCCGTCGGCCGATATCCGACTGGATCGACCTGTCGACGGACGGGCCGTTCGCGACCACGGTCGCCGACCTGCGGCTCCTCCTCGATGTGCTGGCCGGCGCCGAGGCCGGCGACCCGGACGTCGCGCCGGGACAGGGCATTCGTGGCGGTCAGGCGCATCCGGACCTGCCCACACGGCTGTTCGTCGCCGAACGTACCTCCGACCTTGGGCCGCTGCCGGCGCCGGTCGCGTCGGCGTTTGCGTCGGCCTGGCAAGCGTTCGCGGACGTTGCAGCGGCGCCCGTCGAGCACCTGCCACCGCTGTTCGGGGGCGAGCGAACCGGTCACGTCTGGTACGCGATCGCCAGCGCCGAGCACATCGCGGCGCTTGGCCGGGACTTCGTCCGCAACGGGCTCGACCGGATGCACCCCGGCACGCGCGACTTCATGAGCGGTGGGCTCGAGGTCGGCGTCGACGAATATCTCGCCGCGCGTCGCCGGCGGTTCGACTTTGTCCGAGTGGTCGATGATCTGCTCGGCAACGACCGACTGCTGGTCACCCCGACGGTCGCCGCGGCCGGCTTCCTCGCCGAGGGGCGGCTGCGTCCGGAAGACCCGATTGGCGCGATGCCCGGCAACGTTTACTCGACGCTGTTGCAGAGCCTGACCGGCCATCCCGCGGTGACGCTGCCGGCCGGCTCGTGCGGCGACGTGCCGTTTGGGCTACAGGTCACCGCGCCGCGCTATGCCGACGGCTGGTTGCTGGACCTCGCGGCGCGATGGGAGGCGGCGTACCCGTGGCGGCGCACGGCATCCGGCTACGACCCGTTCGCTGTCAGGTGACCAGCAGCGACGTGACAGCGGCCGTCACCCGAGCAGCCGTCACCCGAGCAGCAGCGCGGCCGCATCGCGTACGTCGTCGGTGACGTGTACCAGCGGCGAAAGGTCGCCGAGCGGCGAATCGGCGAGCAGCGGCCGAAGGAGGCTCTCGACCGGCAGCCGCTCGGTCCAGTAGTCGCGGCCGAGGAAGACGAACGGGCCGGAGCCGCCATCGGTGCCGTAGAACGTCATGGTCGCCGCTTGGAACACCTCTTGTACGGTGCCGGCCAGCCCCGGCGCAAACACGATGCCACCGCGCGACAGCCGCAGGATCAGCTCCTCGCGCACGCTGTTCGAAAAGAGCTTGCCGACCTTGGCGGCGAAGAGGTTGCTGGGTTCGTGGCCGTAGAACCAAGTCGGAATCGCGAGCCCGCCCTGCGCCGCCCACGACGTGCTCGGATCGACTGGCAGGCGTTCGCGTACGGCCATCGCGGCCGCCGTGTAGGCCTGCGCCGAATGGTAATCCGGTGCCAGTTCCAGCTCGTCGATCGCCTTGGTCAGCTCGCCAGGCGGCCGGCCGGACAGGTACGCACCCAGGTTCGCCGCTTCCATCACGCCAGGTCCGCCGCCAGTGAGCACAAGCCGCCCGGCATCGGCGAGCAGCCGTGCCAACTGAGCAGCGTCGCGATATCCCGTCGAGCCGCGCAGCTCCGCGTGGCCGCCCATGATGCCGACGATCGACGTCGGGCCGTGCGCGGTGACCCAGCCCCGGGTGTCGTCGGTCAGCGCGTTTTCGATGCCGTGATCGTGAATCCGCTGCGCCAGTGCCTCGCGCAGGTCGGGCATCGCGCCGCCGTGACCCACGAAGTGTCGGTAGACCACGGTGTCGTACATCGCCTCGAAGCCACCGCTGGCGAATCCGGCCGCGAGGTCGTCGGCGGTGTAGAGACGCGACGGTTCGGTCGGGTAGGGCAGGTCGCCGAACCGCGGCACCACGAGCGCACCGCGCCGGACCAGATCGACGGCCTGTGCGGTGCTCATCGCGCAGCCGATGAACAGCGCGCCGTTGACGTCGATCGACGACAGGTCAACACCGGTCAGGTCGACGCCCTGCAACGCGACGCCGGCAAGACTCGCGGCTGCCAGGTGGGTGTCGAGATCCTCGAGCGACTCGACCTCGAGCGGGCGATGCGAGACCGGCGTGATGACCTCGGGACGGGGGGTTGGCATGGGCCGATGGTAGGCGAGACTGGCGCCGGCCCACACCAGGCCAAACGACGGGCCAGTGGTTGCGGTCGAGGGTTCGCGGGATGACAAAGAAGGAAGCCCAGCGGTGCGCCGCTGGGCTTCCTTGCCGGGTCCTGGGGAGGCTCCGGATCTCTTATTCTCCGCGTGGCCGTTGCGGTTGCCTACTGGCCGGTCGCGTGAGGCGGTACGCCCGCTCGGCGGGTCCAATATCACCGCTCAACCGATCTCCGCCAACTGTTGCGCGGGCAAGCACTCAACCCTTCGGTTTGCGTTGTCGTCATCGTCCGACCGTCGACACCGGCCGCCACCTGCGACATGTGAAGCGGTTGAATGGCCACTATGCAGAACCTTTTGCCGGAACCACCGGCCACGCTGTTGCCGGACGACGACGATGCGGCCACCGCGTTGGCCGGCGCCACCGACGCGACGCTCGCCGACGTGGCAGCCCGGTTCCCCACGTATAGCGGCGCGTGGGCGGCGCTGGCACAGCGCGCGTACGACGGCGGCGACGTGGTGACCGCGTACGCGTTCGCCCGCACCGGCTATCACCGAGGCCTCGACCAGTTGCGCCGCAACGGTTGGAAGGGCCACGGGCCGGTGCCCTGGACGCACCACGGCAACCAGGGCTTCCTCCGCTGCTTGTACGTGCTGTCCAAGGCGGCCGAGACGATCGGCGAGACCGACGAGGCGACGCGCTGCGCGCAGTTCCTGCACGACTGCGATCCGGCCGCCGAACGCGCGTTGGCCGACTGATTCGCGACGGCACTGGTCGGTTAACACCGCAACGAAGACCCGGCAACGTAGACCCGGCAACGTAGACCCGGCAACGCAGACCCGGCAACGCAGACCCGGCAACGTCAGCCGGTGTAGACACCCCACGCCGCGGGCTCGACCCACCAGGCCCGCTTGCGGCTCAACATGGCTGACACGCCATCGTCAACGTAGGGCAGATCGGCCGTTGGCGTGACCGACACCGCGCGGCCGGTGGCGCGCCGTACCTCGATGTGCACCAGCTCCTCGGTGCTCCGCAGCGAGAACCGCCTGCGCGCCCGAACCGGTACGGCGACGGACACCGCGACGGTGCCACTGGACGGATCGGCGGCCGGCGCGAGCGGCAGGTCGTCGAGGTGTGCGTACCCATCGGCGTTTGCGACCGCGCAGGCCAACACCGGCTCGTCACCGTCGGCCAGGACCGTGTCGTCGACTTCGACGCGGCCGCGCCAGGCGGCGGCGTGTCCGCTGGCGTCGACGCCGCCGAGCAGCGCACCATGCGCGGTCACCGAGCCGGCGTCGGTGCGAAGCAAGTCCACGCGGCGCACTCGACCGCCGAGCACGGCGGCCGCAACCGCCGCAGGATCGCGTGGCAAGCGCAGCCGGTCGACGAGGTCCGGAACGTTCGATCCGGCGTCGCCACGCGGATCCAGCGGCAGCAGGCCGACCGGTGGCAGATCGGGCACGGTGCGCCCGGACGCCAGATCGGCCGGCCGGCGGCTCGATGGCGGTGACCATCGCCGGACCATTCGCCGGAGCACCGCGCGCAGTTGCGCATCGGAATCCATCGCCACGACAAGCGTCGGGTCGTCGGCCGCGGTCGGCCAGGCCAGTCCGTCCGGCCGTGGCGCGCCGTCGAGGTCCGCGATGACGGCGTCGATCTCCGCGTCGGATGTCGCGGTAACCGTGGTCACCCGCGCGCCACCGGCGGCGAGCGCGTCGCGGCACGCCAAGACGGGTACCCGGACCGCCGGCGTACCCACGGAATGCGGGCCGTCGACGGACCCGCACCCGCATGAGTCACCGCAACCGGCGTCGGCCGATCCGAGCGTGAGGATGACCACGCGTCGGCCGGCCGGCTGGTCTGTGACCACGATCGGCGCCTCCTCACGCGTACGGACCGTGACGATTGTTAGCCTGACCTACCGGGGCCGCCCGACGGCCACGCGGCGTGAAGATTGCGGCGTGCCGCGCCCCGGAGAGGCGGAGAACATGCCAGCGATCGTCGTGATCGGCGCGCAGTGGGGCGACGAGGGCAAGGGCAAGGTTACCGACCTGCTTGGCAGCCGTGTCAGCCACGTCGTGCGCTACCAGGGCGGCAACAACGCGGGCCACACCGTGATCACACCGGACGGCACCCGCTACGCGCTCCACCTGCTTCCCTCCGGCGTGCTGACGCCCGGTTGCGTGCCGGTCATCGGCAACGGCGTGGTCATCGATCCGAAGGTGCTGCTCGCCGAGATCGACGGGCTGGCCGAGGGCGGCGTGTCCTGCGATGACCTGCTCATCTCGTCCGACGCACACCTGATCATGCCGCACCACCGCGCGCTGGACCGGGTCGTCGAGCGGTATCTCGGCTCGGCGCGGATCGGCACCACCGGACGCGGCATCGGCCCGGCGTACGGCGACAAGGTCGGCCGCGTCGGTATCCGCGTGCAGGACCTGCTCGACCCGGGCATCCTCCGGCAGAAGCTGGAACTCGCCCTGCGGGAGAAGAACCAGATTCTGGTCAAGGTCTACAACCGGAAGGCGATCGACGTCGACGCGGTCACCGAGGAATACCTCGGATACGCCGAGCGGCTGAAGCCCTACATCGCCGACACTCGACTCGCGCTGGCTCGGGCACTCGAGGAGGGTCGCACCATCCTGCTCGAGGGTGCGCAGGCGACTCTGCTCGACGTGGACCACGGGACCTACCCGTTCGTGACGTCGTCGAACCCGACGGCCGGCGGCGCGTGTGTCGGCTCCGGCATCCCGCCGACCAAGATCAGTCAGGTGATCGGGATCATCAAGGCCTACACCACGCGCGTCGGCGCCGGGCCGTTCCCGACCGAGCTGTTCGACGACAACGGCGCACACCTGCTGAAGGTCGGCCAGGAATACGGCACGACGACCGGCCGGGAACGCCGCTGCGGCTGGTTCGACGCGCTCGTCGGCCGCTACGCGGTGCGGGTGAACGGCATCACCGATCTCGTCGTGACGAAGCTTGACGTCCTCAGTGGACTGGCGAAGGTGCCGATCTGCGTGGCGTACGACATCGACGGCGTACGCCACGACGACTTGCCCATGACCCAGACCGCGTTCCACCACGCGGTGCCCGTCTTCGAGGAGATGGACGGCTGGTGGGAGGACATCTCCAAGGCTCGTGAGCCCCACGATCTGCCCGACAACGCGCGCCGCTACGTCGATCGGATCGAGGAACTGTGCGGTGCACAGGTGAGCGTCGTAGGCGTCGGCCCCGGTCGGGAGGAGAACGTCATCCGGCACGATCTGGTCTAGTCGCTCCCCGGCGGGACAACGGGACGTGACTCGCGGACCCATACTGGGCGACACGCGGGGCGTTGCACCGCGCAGGCGAAATGGCTTGCGGCCCCACCGTGCCGTGGTCACGAAACGTGGAGGATCGGGTCATGGGCGAGCGGGTGCGCGGATTGGAGCGGGCGTCGCGGCCGGCCGGCATCGTCGAAGTCGTTATCGTGGCCGCGCTCGCTGCCGGCGCGTGGCGACTGTTCATGGGGTGGGACTGGAACACGGTCGCGCCGAATTACAGCGATCCCGGTCCGTTCAGTGATACCGCCGCGAATACGCGACATGGCGTGTTGGTGGGCCTCGTCGCGGCGATCGCGATCACGTGGCTTGCGCTTCGCGGCCGGCCGATCCTCGGCGCGATCGCGGTGTTTGCGCCGATCGTCTTGCTGAGCGGATCGCGGATGGCGGTCACTCGGGACAACGACGGGCTGTGGCCGATCGGCTTGGGCATCCTGGTGTTCTTCGGGGCGATGGGCTGCGTGGTGTTCGCCGGTGCCGGAACGCTCCTCCGGCGGCGGATCGGACGCACGCAATCGCCGTACCCATGAGCTCGTGGCCGAGCACAGCGGACCGCCCGCGGCGATCGCCACGGGCGGTCCTTCGTTTGTGCTCGCCGATCTGAGTCGACGCCGTGCCGTCAAACCTCGGCGGCTACGGAATGATGTGCTCGAACAACAACAGGCCAGGACCGTTCGGCGTGCCGATGCCCGTCGTGTCGTCGTAGCCCTTCGTCGCGGTCAACGACGTGTCCATGGCCATCGTGATGAGCGTCCGGCCGGACGTCGTCATCATCGCCAGCGTGCTGGTCGGCGACTTGACGTCGTTGAACGTGCTCGGAATGTGCCCGATGGTGTAGAGCAACGGGTTCGCGAACCCGATCGGGAACAACCGACCCTGGCTGGCGAGCGCCTGCACGCCAGCGAACACCGGGCAAGCGAGACTAGTGCCACCAATGGTGAGCGACGCTCCGCCGGAGATGATGCCGAACCCGGTCTCGGGGTCAGCAACCGCACCGACGTCCGGCGTGACACGCATAGCGGTCTTGCCGTTGAGCTTCGCGAGGCTGTTCGGCACCGTGCCCTTCTGGTAGATGGGCTCGGTGAACAACGCGCTCACCCCACCGCCCGCGCCCGAGTTGAAGTGACCCGGAAGCGGCTCGGTGTAGGACGACGGCGAGGTTGCCGTGTTCGTCGCGTCGATGAAGTTGCCCCACTGCGACTCGAACAAGATGCTGTTCGACGGCTTCAAGGCGAGGCTCGTGCCACCCACCGCGGTAACCAGCGGATCCGATGCCGGGAAGTCCGGCTCCGGGTGCGGCAGGCCGAATGTGAACACGTTGTCGCCGAAGTCACCGGACGAGAAGTAGAACCCGATGCCCTGGATGGCGGCCTGGGTGAACAGGCTGTGCTCGGTCGCCACCTCGTCGCCGAGTCCGTCCTCGCCGATGAATCCGTACGAGTTGCTCACGATGTCGGCGACGTGGTTCTGGATGACGAAGTTGACCGCGTCGTCGATGCCGGTGTCACAGTTCTGCGCACCGATGTAGTTGATGTTCGCGCCCGGTGCCATGCCGTGGATGGCCTCGATGTCGAGCGACTGCTCGACGGCCCAGCTGGCCGGTGCACATTCGTCCTGGAGGTTGAACGGCGTGAAGTCCGTGACGGTGAACTGACCCGGAGCGAACTCCGGTTCGCCGCTACGGTCGCTCAGCGCGTTCGCGTCCGCCAGTGCGGTGCCGTTGTCGTACGCGTCGATGATGGCGACGGTCTGGCCGTGGCCGTTGTTGCCGTGGCTGACCGCGGACTGCACGTTGTACGCCCCGCGCAGCTGCGCGGCCGTATAGCCACAGTTCGGAGTCGGGAACGACGTGCGGCCGAAGGCCGGCGGTCCGGTCTGCTCGTGCTGGTCCCAGAAGACCGAACACTGCGACGGCGGCGGCAACGCGTCCGACGGGCCGGTCGACGAGTCGGCGGTCGAGCCACCGGACACCACGACGTGGCTCGGCGTGAGCAGCGCACCGTCGTTGGTCACACCGACGACACCGGCGATCAGACTCGACACCGAGCGCGGCACCGACAGCGCCTTGCTCGGCGCGTGGATGAGCTTCCCCTTGTAGCTGTAGTTGCGCAGCGTGGTGGCGAAGGCCGAGTTGATCTGGCTGACCGTACCGCTGGCGGACACCCATCGGTTGCCCTGTGCCGTGCCGGTCACCTTGAGGCCGGCTCCGCGTAGGAAGCTCGACACGGCCTTGACCTGCGCGTTCGTTGGCGCGAACCGCGCGTTGAACTGACTGGCGGTCAGGTAGCGGCCGTAGCTCGAGCTGTTCGGGTTCGAAACGGCTAGCGCGAGCTTGTCCGCCGCGGCTGCGTTGCGCAGCGGCAGGACGACGTTGAACGTGATCTTCGTGGACGCGGACGGCGAGCCGACGACCCGGTTGGACGTCGCCCAGGAGGGCGAACTGCCGCCGAGCGTGGCGCGGCCACTCGTCGCCGCGAACGCGCTGCTGGTGGCGAACGGTACGGTTAGCACCGCGGCGCCGACCAGCACCAAAACACGCCGGGTGGTAAACCGGCGCGCAAGGTCTGAACGCATGGAGCTCCTTCCTTGCACCCTGGGGGATCTGGTGCAGCCGCACACCGATCGGTAAGTCGGTGTGGCCATGGCGCCGATTGGAGGACAGCCGACACCACACGGTCCGGCGCGGCCGGACTTACGGCCATCAGACCGATGGTGATCGTTGGGTGTCAAGGCGTGTTGGCGGATGCAAGGGTCGCGTGGCACGCGCCGGGCGCACGTGCGCTGCTCCCGTGGCAGGCACCAGCGCACGTGCGCTGCTCGCGTGGGATGCACCCAGCGCACACGCGTCCGCTCGATGGACTCGAAAGTCATGTTCCGAGGGCCGCGGCCGTCCTCACGCAACACAGTGCGGGCCGCCCGCGGCGAGGTGCCACGGACGGCCCGCTGTTGCGTACCCGGCGGTTAGCTAACGCCGGTTACCTCACATGTGCGTTACGGGAGCAGATGCTCGAGGAGCAACAGTCCCGGACCGTTCGGCGTGCCGAGACCGGTCGTGTCGTCGTATCCCTTGGTCGAGGTCAGCGATGTGTCCTGGCCGAGGGTGAGCAACGAGCGACCGGACTGCGTCATCATCGCGACCGGACTGCTCGGCGCCTTCACGTCGTGGAACGCGATGCCGGTCAGGCCAATCGTGTAGAGCAGCGGGTTCGCAAAGCCGATCGGGAAGAACCGGCCCTGGCTAGCCAACGCCTGAACGCCTGCGAAGAGCGGGCATGCCAGGCTCGTGCCGCCGATTGTCACCGGTGTGCCGCGGAAGACCATCAACAGGCCCGTCTCCGGGTCT
The DNA here is from genome assembly GCA_035713725.1 of Micromonosporaceae bacterium. Lineage (GTDB taxonomy): Bacteria > Actinomycetota > Actinomycetes > Mycobacteriales > Micromonosporaceae > DASQPR01. The sequence continues at coordinate 18,150 of DASTMZ010000152.1, read as the reverse complement.
GCGTCCGCGCCGACATCCGGCACCACGCGCATCGCCGTCTTGCCGTTGAGCTTGGCGAGGCTGTTCGGCACCGCCAGTTTCTGGTAAAGCGGCTCGGTGAACAGCGCGCTGACGCCGCCACCGGCGCCAAACACGAAGTCACCCGGCAGCGGCACGCTGAGCGAGCTCGGCGTGGTCGCGAAGTTCACTGAGTCGAGGTCGTCGCCCCACGACGTCTCGAACAGGTATCCGTTCGAGGACGTGACAGCGAGGTCGCTACCGCCGACGCCGGTGACCAACGGATCGGAGGCCGGGAAGTCCGGCTCCGGGTGCGGCGTGCCGTCGATGGTGTCGTCGCCGTCGTCACCGGAGGAGAAGTAGAACCCGATCCCCTCGATGGCGGCCTGGGTGAACATGCTGTGCTCGGTAGCCACCTCGTCGCCGAGGCCGTCCTCGCCGACGAACCCGTACGAGTTGCTGACGATGTTCGCGGTGTGGTTCTGCAACACGAAGTTAACCGCGTCGTCGATGCCGGTGTCACAGTCCATCGCCCCGAGGTAGTGGATGTTCGCGCCGGGTGCCATGTCGTGTACGGCCGCGACGTCGAGCGTCTCCTCCTCGTTCCAGCCGTCCGGACCGCACTCGTCTTGCAGGTCGAATGGCGTGAAATCGGTCTCGCTGTACTGGCCGGCGGCCAGCTGCGGTTCACCGGTCGCGGCGTCGAGTGCGTTGGTGTCGTCGACGATCGTCGCCGAGGCGTACGCGTCGATGATCGCGACCGTCACACCGTGCCCGTTGTTGCCGTGGTTGACGGCCGACTGCACGCCGTACGCGCCGCGGAACTGCGCGCCCGTGTAGCCACAGTTGTTGGTCGGGAACGACGTCCGGCCGTACGCCAGCGGCGACACCTGCTCGAACTGGTCCCAGAAGACCGAGCATTGCTGTCGCGGCGGTACGGCGTCGGATGGGCCGGATGTGGCGTCGACCCCTGAACCGGACATGACGACGTGGCTCGGCGTGCGCAGCGCGCCGTCGTTGGTGACGCCAACGACGCCGGCGATCAGACCGGCGACCGAACGCGGCACGGACAGCGCTGTGCTGGGCGCGTGCATCACGTGCCCCTTGTAGCTGTAGTTGCGCAGCGTCGTGCCGAATGCGCTCTGGATTTGCTTGACCGTGCCGCTCGCGGTGACCCAACGGTTTCCTTGCGCGGTGCCGGTCACCTTGATGCCGGCTCCCTTGAGGAAGCTCGACACCGCCTTGACCTGAGCGTTCGTCGGCGCGAACCGTGCGTTGAACTGGCTGGCCGACAGGTAGTGGCCGTAGCTCGAACTCTTCGGATCCGAGACGGCCGCGGCAAGCTTGTCGGCGGCAGCGCCGTTGCGCAGCGGCAGAACCACGTTGAACGTGATGCGCGCCGCCGCGGCTGGCGAGCCGACGACTCGGCCGGACGTCGCCCAGCTGGGCGTGCTCCCGGCGATGGCGGCGCGGCCGCCGGTCGCCGCAAACGCGTTGCCGGTGGCGAACGGTACGGTCAGAACCGCAGCGCCAGCCAGCAACAACGCGCGCCAGGCGATGACCCGGCGAGCACTGTGTGTGAGCATGGAACTCCCTTCAAGCACCCTGGGGGTTGGTGCGACAGCACCGGCTCGGCGAGCCGGCACTGGCGACGCCGGTTGGACATGACGGCGCCGCGGTGGTCCGACGGGACCTAGGACCTGGGAGCATTCGACGGTCGTGATCACCGGCATGTCAAGGCGCGCGCCGAGGTGCAAGGGTCGATTGCAACCGTTTGCAGTGCTCTTATCGTGGCCACTGTCAGTAACACGACACTTTGTCGCTGTCGGCGCCGGCCGGCGTCCAAGAGCGATGGTTCGCGGAAACGTGACGTGAGCAGCGAAATCGTGACCGAGGCTGCGCCGTCGGCGGGCATCCGCGGCGCACCCATCGGTGGGCATCGCAGCGCGCTTCGGCGGTCATTACGATGCGAGCGTGCGCATCCTCCTGATCGGTTCGGGTGGTCGGGAACACTCCCTCGCGCTTGCGCTGGCGGCGGATCCCGACGTGACCGCGCTGGTGTGCGCGCCGGGCAACCCCGGCATGGCCGCGGTGACACTGACGGCTGCCGGCGCCGATCGTGTGCAACTGCGAGCGGTCGACGCCGTCGACGATGCGGCGGTAACCGCGCTCGCCGTCGACGTACGAGCGGATCTCGTTGTGATCGGACCCGAGGCACCGCTTGTCGCGGGCGTGGCGGATGCCGTACGAGCCAAGGGGATTGCGGTGTTCGGACCGACCGCCGCGGCCGCGCGGCTGGAGGGTTCGAAGGCATTTGCCAAGGACGTGATGTCCGCGGCCGGCGTACCGACCGCCGCCGCACGAAGCTGCGCGACACGTGCTGACGTCGAGTCGGCGCTCGACACGTTCGGCGCGCCGTACGTCGTGAAGGACGACGGACTCGCGGCCGGCAAGGGTGTGGTCGTCACCGGCGATCGCGTCGCCGCGGTCGCGCATGCGGAGGCCGTCGTGGCCGCCGGTCACCACGTCGTCGTGGAGGAGTATCTGGCCGGCCCCGAGGTGTCGCTGTTCGTGCTAACCGACGGTACGGTCGGGCTGCCGCTCCTGCCGGCGCAGGACTTCAAGCGCATCGGCGACGGTGACACCGGCCCGAATACCGGGGGCATGGGCGCCTACGCACCATTGGACTGGGCGCCGCCGTCGCTTGTCGACCACGTCATGGAGACCGTCGTGCGGCCCACCCTGGCGGAGATGACGCGCCGCGGCGCGCCGTTTGCCGGACTGCTCTACGTCGGCCTCGCGCTCACCGCAAGCGGGCCGCGGGTGGTCGAGTTCAACTGCCGGTTCGGTGATCCCGAGACGCAGGTCGTGCTGCCGCTCCTCGCGACGCCCTTGGCCGGCGTGCTGTATGCGGCTGCGACTGGAGCGTTGGGCGACCGACCGCCGTTGCGGTGGCACGAGGAAGCGGCAGTCACCGTCGTCGTCGCGGCGAGCGGCTACCCCGGCTCCCCCCGGACCGGCGACGTACTGACCGGCGCGGAGCAGCTGGGCGTCATCCACGCCGGCACCCGACGCGCCGCTAACGGCTCACTCCAGTCCGCCGGTGGCCGCGTGGTGTGCGCGACCGCCACCGGCGCCACGTTGGCGGCCGCCCGAGACAATGCGTACGCCATCGTCGACAGCATCGGTCTGGCCGGTGCCCAGCATCGGCGCGACATCGCAGCGGCCGCGATCGCGGGACATGTATCGGTGCCGACCGGGTAAGCGTCCCGCGACGGAAAGCCCGCGGGACGCTTATTCGCGACGACGGTCACGCCGCGGCGTCAGGCATGCAGGAACTCGATCAGGTCCTTGCTGAACTCCTCCTCGTACCAGCCCCACAGGCCGTGCGAGGCGCCCGGGTAGATCTTCAGGGTCGCCTTCGCGAGCATCTTCGCAGTCTTGGGTGCGGCCGCGGCGATCGGCACGATCTGGTCGTCGTCGCCGTGCGCGACGAACACCGGCACGTCGATCGTGGCGAGGTCATGGCTGAAGTCCGTTTCGGAGAACTGCTTGACGCAGTCGTACGACGCCTTGATGCCGGCCTGCATGCTCATGAGCCAGAACGCGTCGCGCAGCCCTTGCGAGACCTTCGAACCCGGCCGGTTCGCACCGTAGAACGGCGCGCTCAGCTCCTCGTAATATTGCGAGCGATCGCTCGCGACGCCGGCGCGGATCGCGTCGAACGTCTCGATCGGCGTACCTTCTGGGTTCTTGTCGGTCTTGAGCATGATCGGTGGTACGGCGCCGACCAGCACCGCCTTCGCCACCTTGGAAGTACCGTGCCGACCCAAGTAGCGAGCGACCTCGCCGCCGCCGGTGGAGTGGCCGACCAGCACGATGTTCGTCAAGTTCAGCCGGTCGATCAGCTCAGATAGATCGTCTGCGTACGTATCCATGTCGTTGCCGTCCCACGGCTGGCTCGACCGGCCGTGTCCGCGGCGGTCGTGTGCGATGCCGCGGAATCCGTCGTTCGCGACGAGCTGTAGCTGCTTGTCCCATGCGTCGGCGGACAGGGGCCACCCGTGACTGAACAGCACCGGTTGCCCGGTTCCCCAGTCCTTGTAGTAGATGTCCGTGCCGTCTTTCATGGTGATCGTCGGCATGACTCGTCCCCCTCGTACGGATTCGCTGTAGCTGGGCGACCACGTCCCGCTCGACGGCGGTTGCGACGTCCCGACCCGCGCACCACCAACGCTTTCACATGCCACCGCGATGAGGGCGATACTGGGCGAATTGCCGACTGAGTTACTGCGTGACGAGCTGTGCCTCGCGGGCGTCGTCGGCCTCTTGCTGCGCCCGCCGGCCGTCGAGTGCGAGCGCGACCACCGCGCCGACCAGACACACGATCGCGGTCGCGAAGAAGATCGAGCGGTACTCCTGTTGCAGTGCCTTGAAGAGCGCCTTCTCGTAGCTGGCCTCTTCGGCGTTGAACTGCGCCTGAGTCTTGTTGATCGGCAGTGGCGACACGAGGTTCGCGGTGAGCACCTGGAACTTGTGCAGCCCCCACGCGGCAAGCGCGGATACGCCGACCAGCATCCCCATCATGCGCGCGACAACCAGTGCGGCCGACGCGATGCCGTGTGACGCGGGCGGCACCGACCGCAGCACGGCCGCGGCTAACGGCGCGATGATCAGCCCGAGTCCGAGGCCGGCGATCGCCATGTCGGTGTCGAACATCGGCAGTCGGATCGGTCCGATGTGGTGGGACGCGGCCAGCACCTCGATCGGCCAGCGTGAGACCAGCCAATAACCGAATGCGGCGATCAGCAGCCCGCCGACCGTGACGATGCGCTCGCCGAGTCGCCGCACCAGGAATCCGCCGATGATCGCGCCGATCGGCAGCGCGATCAGGAACCGCGCCAGCAGCACCGACGCCTGACCGGCGGTCTTTTCGAGCACGGTCTGTGCGTCGAGCGTGATGAACAGCAGGGTGGCCAGCAGACCGGCGCCGGCGATCAGGCTGGTCGCGATCGACGCGAAGAACGGCCGCTTGGCCACGCCGGTGAGCGCCATCAGCTTCGTACGCGCGGTCATCTCCCACACCACGAACGCGACCAGCAGCGCGGCGCTGATGCCGATCAGCAGTGGTCCGTTCGGCGGCAGCACGCCGTTTTCCGGATGCTGGTTGTTGAGCGCGGCGACCAGCACGCCGAGGCAGGCCGCGAGAAGCAGGCCGCCGATCACGTCGACACGGGGCCGTTCGACGGCGTCGCCAACACTGCGGGCCGGCACCGCACGGTGCACGAGCGCGGCCGCCGCGGCGGCGAGTGGAATGTTGATCCAGAACACCCACTGCCAGTTGACCATCGACGCGACCCACGCGCCGTAGAGCGGTCCGATCACGCTTCCCAGCTCCTGGGCTGCGCCGACACCACCGAGCACGCGTGCCCGCGACCGCTCGGCGAACAGGTCAGCGGCCAGCGCGAGCGTCACCGGCAGCAGCGCACCGCCGGCAACGCCTTGGACGGTGCGGCCGATGACGAGCCAGTTCTCGGTCGGCGCCCAACCCGTCAACGCAGAGCCACCGGCGAAGCCGGCCAGACCGGCGTAGAGGACGATCCGGCGGCCGTAGCGGTCCGAGACGCGCGCCAGTAACGGCATGCCGGCGACGTACCCGAGCAGGTAGCCCGTCACGATCGGGGTGGCGCGTTCCAAGCGGTTGATCGGCAAACCGAGGGAATTGAGGATGTTTACGAAGATGCTGACCACGACGTACGCGTCGATCGCGGCGAGGAGCACGGCGAGCCCGCCGACACCGACCGCGATGCGGCGGCCGGTCGGCGACGAGAACGTACGGCCGGTGCCGGCCGTACCAGCCGTTGCGCGGCGGTCGCTAGCGGCCGCCGTGTCAGGGCGCATTGACGGTGACCGGCGCGTCATAGTTGGTCAGCGTGATCGTCACGGTCGCGCCCTTATTCGAGCCGGAGCCGGGCACCTTGAACACGCCCTTCGACACGCGATGCGTCGACGTGTCGATCCAGATCGTGCCGGTGGTGCCGGCGCCCGAGCCGGGTACGAGCGCGGTGATGGCGCCCGGGTCCGGGGTGAGCGAGACGCGGTACGCGTCGTGGCCGTTGACCGAGTCGACGCCCTCGACCTTCGGGTTCTGGGCAGTCTTCAGCAGCTTCACGACGCCACGGTTCGGGTCGAGGATCGCGGACGGGTCGAAGATCGACGATGCGGTGGACAGCGGCATCGGCGTATACCCCCCGGTGACACCCTTCAGGTAGAAGGTTTGGTTCGTGATGATGAACTCCACTTCGGCGTTCACACCGAACTCGTTGATCGTCGCGCTGCCCTTGGCCTCGCCGTCCGCCTTCAGGTCGCCGTCCGCCTTCTTCAACGGCAACCCGGGCAGCGAACCGTCGACCGCGATCGTGACGTGCACGGTCGCTACGTTGGTCATCGCCGTCTCGGCCTGCTGCAGCACGGTCGCCGCGGACGGCAGCGACGTCGAGCTGGAACCCTTGTGCGAACAGGCGGCGGCCGACAGCGTGAGCGCCGCGATGGCCGCCACGAGCACCAATCCGCGGGCTCGCCAGCGTGCCCGCCGTGGCGTCATATCACCACCAGCATATGAAGACAGAGCAGGGGTTTGTTCGATTGCCGCACGCCGCCGGGTGAACCGGCCGGGGTGAAGGCTGACGCGGCTACTGGACATTGGGGCATGGTATCGCCGCCGTGCGAAAACTCGACATCCGCTGTGCCGGCCCAAACAGCGCCGCGACCGGCGTCAGGTCAGCGGATCTGTACGCCCGAAATCGCACGCGCGACGACAAGTCGCTGGATCTCCGACGTGCCCTCGAAGATCGTGTAGATCTTGGCATCGCGGTACCAGCGTTCCACCGGGTGCTCGCGCAGATATCCGGCGCCGCCGAGGATCTGGACCGCCTGCTCGGTGACCCGCACCGCGACCTCACCGGCGCGCAACTTGCTCATCGAGCCCTCGCCGGCCTCGAACGTCCGATCCGTCCGGCCCATCCAGGCCGCGCGCCAGACAAGCAGGCGCGCCGCGTCGATGTCGGTGCGCATGTCCGCCAGCGCGAACGCGATCGCCTGGTTTTCGATGATCGGCCGGCCGAATTGAACGCGCTGCTTCGCGTAGTCGAGGGCATATTCGTACGCGGCTCGGGCAATCCCGATCGCCTGGGCGCCGACGGTCGGGCGGGTCGACTCGAAGGTGCGCATCGACGCGGAACCCGCCGACGGGCGACCCTCACGCGCTCGGGCGAGCCGCTGGTCCAACCGCTCCTTGCCGCCGAGCAGGCAGGCGCCCGGCACGCGTACGTCGTCGAGGAACACGTCGGCGGTGTGCGAGGCGCGTAGTCCCAACTTGCGGAGCTTCTTCGTACCCGTGAGTCCGGGCGTTCCGGCCGGGACGACAAACGCCGCCTGGCCACGCGTACCCAGATCCGGGTCCACCACGGCGGTGACCACGTGCACGTTGGCGATGCCGCCGTTGGTGGCGTACGCCTTCTGTCCGGAGATCACCCACTCGTCGCTCGCCTCGTCGTAGCGAGCCCGAGTGCGCATCGCCCCGACGTCCGACCCGGCCTCCGGTTCGCTCGAGCAGAACGCGGCCACCTTCGGGTCGGCCGCGTCGCCGAAGCACTGCGGCACCCACTCGAGGAACTGCTCCGGCGTCCCGGATCCGTAGATCGCCGCGACCGCGAGACCGGTACCCATGATGGACATCGCGATGCCGGCGTCGCCCCAGAACAGTTCCTCGGTCGCGATCGGCAACGAGAGTCCGGTCGGATCCGCGTACGCGTTGACGAGGAACTCGTAGCCGTAGAGCCCGATCTTCGCGGCCTCGGCGATGATCGGCCACGGCGTCGCCTCGCGCTCGTCCCACTCGGCGCCGGCCGGCCGGATCACCTCGGCCGCGAAGCCGTGCGCCCAGTCTCGAAGGTCGCGCTGCTCCTCGCCCAGGTCGAGGGAGAACTCCGGCACGCTCAGGCCTTCGGGATGTCGAACAGATCGCCGATCTTTGCGGCGAGGCCGAGGTCGCCCTTGGCCTTGAGCTTGCCGGTCATGAACAGCATCACCGGGTTGGCGTTGCCGGAGACGACCTTGAGGAAGTCGACGCCGCCGAGCATCAGCGCGAGCTTCGGCTCGTGGGCCGGCGACGGCGACACGACGCAGGCGCCGTCCGCGATCACCAACTCGTACGTGTCGCTGCCGCCGTCGGGGCCGTCGCCGACCGTCCAGTGGACCACCGCGTTCGTGGCGCCGGCGCGATCGGCGCGAAACAGCGTCGGCATGCGACCGAAGACCTCGTCGAGCACCCGCTGCCGAAGCTCGCCGGTCATCACCGCGTTGAGCTGGTCATTGGACGCGGCCTTCACGAGCTGCGCGAACTGCTTTGGATCGGCGTTGGCGAAGGTGGACACGTCGATGTCGGCCATCAGAATCCTCTCGAGACAGCAAGTTACTCGTGCGTAACTTTACGGGTGCCGGGCATGCGCTGACAACCGCGGTCGCTGGGTCGCACGGCCGGCGACCGAATCCTTGGCGAACCGTCGTTCCCGAAAAACCCCGATCCTGAGCGAACCTGCCGATCCTTGGCTAACCCACAGCCGCACCCCGGATCGCTCCCAGCTTGGTCTGCGACGCTGTGCGATGCGACCGTCCAGGCCGGCGGTTCCGCAGGCGGTGCGAGCAGCGCACCGGTGGGCAACCACGGACTGCCGGCCCGCGTCAGGAGGCCACCATGACCGAACCGCCCGCGAGCGCGACCCCAGCCGAGCCGCCGCGCAACGATGCCACAACAAACGGCGAAACGGTGCCGCTGCCGCCGTCCGAGGCGGCGCCGGCGACCGACGCTTCCGAACCCGATCCGACTCGCATCCTGCCGACACCGGCAGACAGCGCCGCACCGCAACACAGCGCTACACCGGCACACGACGCAACGCCCGCGGCCGCGCCCGCTGCGCCGCCCGCTGCGCCGCCGGGTGCGACCGGCACCGCGACACCGCCCGGCACCGTGCCACCAGCGCCGTCCGGCGGGCCGCCGCCCGGTTGGACACCCGGACCGGGGTGGACGTGGACCGGAACCGCGGCGCCCGTGACACCGGCCGGGGCACCGCGCACGGCGGCGAGTGGCCGCCGGACGTGGCGGTCGTGGCCGGGCTGGCGTCGATTCCTCGTACCCGGTCTCATCGGCCTCATCATCGGCGGGCTGCTCGGCTCGGGCATCACGGCACTTGCGACGTCGGGCCACGACCAGCAGCGGCGGGTGCCGTTCAGTCGATTTGGACCGGGACACGGGTTCGGCCCGGGGTTCGGACCTGGCTTCGGGCACAACGGATTCAATCGTGGCGGACCCGGCAACGGGCCGGGCTTCGGCAACCGCGGCGGCGCACCCGCGCCGACGCCACCGACGGCGCCCACTCCGCAGCCGACACAAAGCGGCTGAGCCTGCTCGGCTCTCAGGCCGGCGCTATGGAACCGGTGAGGCGTGGCCGAGTGGAGTCGGGATCGGTGACGGCGATCGTCCATCCACCGTCGTCGCGACGCGCGCGCCAAGCCACTGTCGACGGCAACATGATCGGTCGGACGAACGACACGTCGACCGTGTAGGTCTCGCCTAGCCGACCCTCGAGCGCGGACACCGCGCGGGCCATCGTCCACATCCCGTGTGCGATGGGATGCCGGAAGCCGAACGCGCGCGCAACCACGCGTGACGCGTGGATCGGATTGTGGTCGCCGGACACCGCGGCGTACGCCCGACCGGTGTCTGCCGCGACGCCCCACAGCGCGGTGGGCGGGGGTTGGTCCGCGCCGGTGGCGGCGTCGGTAGCGGGGGTCGCGTTCTGCACCGAACCGTCAATACCGGAGTCGGTTCGGGCGGCGTCGGTCGGGGTGCGGCGCAGGTAGGTGGAGATCCCGTGCCACACCTCGCGGCCGTCGATCGTGGCGGTGGCTCCGACGTCAAACTGCAGCCCGCGTTCGTGCGGCCGCAGCGCTGCCGCGCGCACCGTGAGGTCGAGCCGTTCGTCGAGATGGATCGTGCGGGCCTGGGTCACCCGGTTCGCGACATGGATGAGCCCCACGACGGGCAACGGAAAGCCGGGCTCGCTCATCACCTGCATGGCCAGCGGGAACGCCAGCACGTGGGGATAGGTCACCGGCAGCGCATCGGAGAGGCGAAAACCGCAGACCCGGTTGTACGCCGCGACGCGGTCCACCGTGATGTCGATGCCGCGGAGCACCAGCTCGGTGGCAGGCAGCCCGGCACCGGTCGCCTCGTCTGGTCGGAGGCGCAATGAACTGTGGATCGCGCGCCGGTAGATCGTGGCGGCTCGCGGCGCCTTCGCGATCTCCGTCACCAACGCTCCGCTTTCGGTGTCATTTGCGGCCACTGTTCACCGGCCGGTCGACGATCGTGTCACCGTCTAAGAATCGCATGCATCCCGCTATTTCGCTCGAACGCGACAATTTGCGCAATCAGCGAGGGTCGATTAGGTTCCTGACCTCGCCATTGGATGCGGCGTGCGAACGCTATCCGGTGTGAAAGATCGCGTCAGTCGGTGCTCGTGTATTTACGAAACGTTACGTTCATCTTCTGTAGCTGTGCTGTTCGCGGGCTGTTTGCCGCTTGGACCCGACGATGCTAGGCTCAGCGCGGCCACAGGCCGAGGTAAATGTCCGATATGGACATTGCAGGGAATGGTGAGCGTCCTATCACGGGCAATGACGGCTCGCCGGATAGCTCGGAACGAGGAGAAAATGGCGCTGATCACCATTGTGGTGCCAGTTTACAAGGTTCAGCCGTACCTTCGAGAATGCCTTGATTCAATTCTTGAGCAGCCATTTTCCGATGTAGAGGTCATCGCCGTCGACGATTGCACGCCGGATGACTGCGGCCGGATCCTCGACGAGTACGCCGCCCGTGACCAGCGAGTTACCGCGATTCATTTGCCGAAAAACGTCGGCCTCGGCGGAGCCCGAAACGCCGGCCTCGCTCGCGCGACTGGCGATTATGTCTGGTTCGTCGATAGCGATGATGTGGTCGCTTCGGGTGCATTGGAACGAATTGCAAAACGCCTGAGCGATACGTCGCCGGATGTGCTGATCGTCGACTATGCCCGTAGATATTGGTCGGGAAAGACGACGCGAAACAAGTTGCACAAGTTGCTCTCCGAATCAAATGCTCCGAGTGTCTTCCGAATTACCGAGCGAATGGATCTACTGCGCCTCTTCCCGTGCGCGTGGAACAAGGTCGTGCGCCGCGAGTTCATGATCGACGCAGGCCTGACGTTCCCGTCCGGTTGGTACGAGGACCTCCCGTTCACGTATCCGTTGCTGGCGAAGGCCGACCGGGTCAGCGTGCTCGACCGGGTCTGCTACTACTACCGCCAGCGTCGCCACGGTGCGATCCTCGGCACGACCAGCGAGCGTCACACCGAACTCGTCGCGCAATACGACCTCGCGTTCGAAAGACTTCGGAACATGGGCGCCCGCGGCGCCGCGATCGAGCCGACCGTCTTCGGCATCGCCATGCACCATCTGATGGTTGTGCTCGACCATCGCCGCCGCCTTCCTCGGCGTGAGAGACCGAAGTTCTTTCGCGAGATCGTCGACTTTCGGCGTCGCCACTTGCCGGCGCGCGGATATACGTTGCCGCCGAACGCGTCCCGCCTGCGGCAACGGTTCTTGGCGTGGGGCATTTGGCCGGCCTATGCCGCGGTGTACGCCATGCGGACGGCACGTTCCAAGATCCGGAAGGCGGCCAAGGTAACCCGCCGCTTTGCTCGAAAGGTCTATCGACGGGTCAATCGCAGCGCGCATCTGGCCTACTACGCAGTCCAGCGCCGGCTGCCGATCGACCGCGAACTCGCCGTGTACGGGGCCTACTGGGGCATCGGGTACGCCTGCAATCCGGCCGCCATCTACGAGAGTGCCAAACAGCTCGCTCCCTCGGTCCGCGGAGTGTGGAGCGTCAAGGGTGCGTACGCGCACCGGATGCCGGCCGACGTCGACTACGTCGTCGAGGGTTCGTGGCGCTACTTCAAGGTGCTGGCGCGCGGGAACTGGTTCGTCAACAACGTCAACTTCGGCGACCACATGGTCAAGCGGCCGTCCACGATCCACGTGCAGACCCACCACGGCACCACGCTCAAGTCAATGGGTGTGGACAACCTCCCGTACCCGCTGGCCTCGCACGGCATGGACTACGACAGGCTGCTGAGCCGATGCGATCGGTGGGACTTTTGCCTCTCGTCGAACTCGTACTCGACCGAGATCTGGGCCCGCGCCTACCCGTGCTCGTTCGAGACGCTCGAATACGGCTATCCGCGAAACGACGTGCTGGTGAACGCGACGCCAGCCGAAATCCAGAAGATTCGGGCGTCCCTCGGAATCAAGCCCGACCAGTTTGTCGTGCTCTATGCCCCGACGCATCGCGACTATTCGCTCGGCTACCGCGACCTGCTCGACCTCGATGCGTTCGCCGATCACATCGGTCGTGACGCGGTGGTTCTGAAGCGGGCCCACTACTTCTACCTCGACGAGCACGCGAGTGCCGCCGAGTCCGCCCGCGTCATTGATGTCTCCGAATATCCTCGCGTCGAGGACCTGTATCTCGCCGCGGATGTGCTGATCACCGACTATTCGTCCGTGATGTTCGACTACGCGACTCTCGACCGACCGATCGTCATCTACGCCCCGGACTGGGAAGCGTATCGGTCGACCCGCGGCACGTACTTTGATCTGCTGGCCGAGCCGCCGGGTGCGGTGGCCAGAAGCGCCGACGACTTGTTCCGGCTGTTCAACGAGGGCCGAGTCGACACGCCCGAAACCACGGCCACGCGCGCGATCTTCCGACAAAAGTTCTGCTCCTTCGACGACGGTCGCGCTGCGCAGCGCGTCGTCCGTCGGGTGATGCTGAAGGAGGCCGCATAATGTCATCCACGGCTGAGCTGTCCTCGACGGCCGGAACGGAGAGTTCCGCGGCGGTCCCGAACGTCGTCATTCTCGCTGCTGGGCTCGGCACGCGCCTGGCCCGGCCGCACCCGAAGCCGCTGACGCCGCTGGCCGACGGCCGGACGATCTTGCATCGCCAGCTTGACCACGTCCGAGGGGCGTTCGGCGCGGACGTGCGCGTGTGCGTCGTCGTCGGGTTCAAGATGGACGCGGTCATGGAGGCCGTGCCCAACGACGCAACGTTCGTCTACAACGAACTGTTCGACCAGACCAACACGGCCAAGAGCCTCTTGAAGGCACTGCGCCTAGCGCCGCCCGGCGGTGTGCTGTGGCTCAATGGCGATGTCGTCTTCGCGCCGGGGCTGTTGGAGTCACTGCGCCCCCACATCGAGCGGGGCTTGTCATTCGTGGCAGTCAACCGGCTGTCGGTCGGCGATGAGGAGATCAAGTACACCCTCGACGCCGACGGGTTCGTCGTCGAACTCTCCAAGCGTGTCGTTGGTGGGCTGGGGGAGGCAGTCGGGATCAACTACATCTCGGCCGCGCACCGTCCGCTGCTGATCAAGCACCTTGCCGCATGTGCGGACAACGACTACTTCGAACGCGGCCTGGAGCTTGCCATCGCCGCAGACCGGCTCCGCCTCAACGCGGTCGACATTTCGGCGTTCGACTGTGTCGAGGTCGACTTCGCCGACGACCTGGAGCGGGCACGCCGCATGGCGCTAACCGCTGGGGTGGCCAATGTGGCCGGCGCCGGGAATGGGATCGCCAAGCGAGTCGCAGTGCCGTCCCAGGTGACGTTGTCAGCCTGACGGCCGCGGTCCTGCTGCGGCCGCCGGCGGTGCGGCCGCCGGCAGACCGCGGACCGCACTCAGCGCGGCGGCCGTCAGTCAGGCAGGCGGCAGTCAGGCACCGAGCAGGCTTTGGCCGCACACCCGCACGACGTTGCCGGTCAGCCCGTCGGAGGCCGGTGACGCGATCCACGCGACCGTTTCTGCGACGTCGATCGGCAGGCCGCCCTGCGCCAGGCTGTTCAACCGTCGGCCGGCCTCGCGCAGCATCAACGGCATAGAGGCGGTCATTGCCGTTTCGATGAACCCGGGCGCCACGGCGTTGATCGTGATCCCCCGTGCCGTCAATGTGCCCGCCGACGCCTCGACGAGGCCGATGACGCCGGCTTTGGACGTCGCGTAATTGGTCTGGCCACGGTTGCCGGCGATGCCCGCGACCGACGAGATGCCGATGATGCGACTGCCAGGCGGCAACAGATCCGCCTCGACGAGCGCGTCGTCCACCCGCTTCGGCGCGATCAGGTTCACAGCGATGACGGTCTGCCACTTGTCGGGTGTCATGTTCGCGAGCGTCTTATCGCGCGTAACGCCGGCGTTGTGCACGACGATGTCGACGCGGCCGTACCGTTCGCGAAGGAACGTGACGAGCCGAGCCGGTGCGTCGGCATCGGTGAGGTCGAGTTGGCACGCAACGCCGCCGAGCCGGTTCGCCACCTGGCCGAGCGCATCGCCGGACCCCGGAACATCGAGACACACAACGGTCGCGCCGTCGCGCGCCAGGACCTCCGCGATCGCCGCGCCGATGCCGCGCGCCGCGCCGGTCACCAGCGCGACCTTGCCGATGAGCGGCTGGTCCCAGTTCCACAACTCCGGGTCGGTCGTCGGCTTGCCGGCCGCGCCGATGTGGATCACCTGACCGGACACGTACGCGGACTTGCCGGACAGCAGGAATCGCAGCGTTGACTCGATACGTGACTCGGCACCCGGTGCAACGTAGACGAGTTGCGCCGTCGTACCGTGCCCGAACTCCTTAGCGATCGAGCGTGTGAGACCTTCCAGCGCGCGCTGGGCGATGGCCTCGTCGGACGACGTGATGGCGTCGGGCGGCGTACCGAACACGATGACGCGCCCACAGGCCACGAGCGACTTCGCGTACGGGTGGAAGAACGCGTACGCCTCGAACAGCTCGTCCGGTGACCGGATGCCGGTGGCGTCGAAGATGAGCGCGCCGAACCGGCCGGCCATCGCGGGTTCGGGCTCGCCATCCGCGCCGGCCGTGGCGGCGGGGGCAGCCGTGGCGCCGCGCGCAGCCGTCGGAGGTGCCATCACGCCGTTTGCGGGAGCAGGTGGCAGGTCGTCCATGACCGCCGTACCGACCGTGGCCGGCGCTTCTGACACCGCGGCGCGACCCACGACCCGGGTGGCGTGACTGGCGCCGGCGGCCGTGCTGTCCGGTAGTCCGGCCGTGACCGGTGCGGCCGTTTCCTGGGCGCCAGGTGCGGTCACCGTCGGGCGGCGTACGTCGGCGTCGAGACGGGCGAGCACCGCGGCGATCGGCTCGGTGAGTCGCCCGCCGCCACCGAGCAGTACGGCGCCGGCGAGCTGTCGCGCCCCCTCGTGGTGACGCCGCAGCCGTGGCGGATCCGGCAGCCCGAGTCGCTTCACGACGAAGCGGCCCGCCCCGGAGGCGGCGAAGCTCGCATAGCGGTCGATCACGGCAGGCTCCCTTCGCGCGCGCGAAATCACCACGAACGCATACCCCACGCGCCAGGATTGATTCGACCACAATCAGGGGTCATCCGGACGATATCGCGCGACTCTCATCAATTCACCAGGGTCGCTGCGAGCGGCCGGTCGATCGGACCCGGCGGCGCCGGCTCGGCGAGGGAGAACGCATGAATACACGTCGCGTCGCGATCGTCGGCGGCAATCGCATCCCGTTCGCGCGTTCGAACAGCCGCTACGCCAACGCGTCCAACCAGGACATGCTGACCGCCACGCTGGATGGTCTGGTGGCTCGGTTCGGACTGGCCGGCGAGGTGATCGGTGAGGTGGTCGCTGGTGCCGTGCTCAAGCACAGCCGCGACTTCAACCTGACGCGCGAGTGCGTGCTCGGTTCGCGGCTGGATTCGCGTACCCCGGCCTTTGACGTACAGCAGGCCTGCGACACCGGGCTCGAGGCAACCATCCTCGTCGCGAACAAGATCGCTCTCGGTCAGATCGACTCGGGCATCGCTGGTGGCGTGGACACCACGTCGGACGCGCCGCTCGGCATGAACGAGCAGATGCGGCGTACCCTCCTCGATCTGAACCGCGCGCGGACGCTGGGCGCACGCGCGAAGGCCTTGGCGCGACTGCGTCCTGCCGCGGTGTTCCGCCCGGAACAACCACGCAATGCCGAGCCTCGAACGGGCCTGTCGATGGGCGAGCATGCCGCGATCACCGCACGCCAGTGGCGCATCGGTCGAGCCGAGCAGGACGAGCTCGCGCTGGCGTCGCACCGCAACCTCGGTGCCGCCTATCAACGCGGATTCTTCGACGATCTGATGACGCCATACCTGGGCCTCACTCGGGACGAGAACCTGCGCGAGGACACCTCGCTCGAGAAACTGGCCGCGCTCAAGCCGGTCTTCGGGACACGCGACCCGGAGCCGACGATGACCGCGGGCAACTCGACGCCGCTGACCGATGGCGCCTCGCTCGTGCTGCTCGCGAGCGACGAATGGGCCGCCGCGCACCGCTTGCCGGTGCTGGCGTACCTGACGTACGCACAGGCCGCGGCCGTCGACTTCGTGCACGGTGACGACACCACCGACGGCGTGCCGGACGGCCTGCTGATGGCGCCGGCATTCGCGGTGCCGACGTTGCTCGCCCGAGCCGGTCTCAAGCTCGGCGACTTCGACTTCTACGAGATCCACGAGGCGTTCGCGTCGCAGGTGCTCGCGACGCTCGCCGCCTGGCGCGATCCGATGTTCGCGTCGACGCGGCTGGGACTGCACGAACCGCTCGGCGAGATCGATCGGGCCAAGCTGAACGTGAACGGATCGTCGCTCGCCGCCGGCCACCCGTTCGCCGCGACCGGCGGCCGCATCGTCGTCACGCTCGCGAAGCTATTGGCCGAGAAGGGCTCCGGGCGCGGGCTCATCTCGATCTGCGCCGCCGGCGGCCAGGGCCTGACCGCGATCCTCGAGCGGTAGGCGCCGCGCACCCAGGACGGATCATCTCGGTCGGTGGGCCGCCGAAGGGGCAGGGGCACGCCGTCTGGGCGGCCAACGCGGCGAGGGGGACGCCGCTCAACGGGCCGGCGTAGCCTACGCCGCGTGGAGACGGTCAGCGTCCAGTCGGTCGAGCCGATCACGCGCGAGGCACCACGGGTGCCGCCGCGACGCTTGCTCACTCAGGAGTGGCGCGACCTGACGTTCGTACATTGGCGGGTCTCGGCGGACGACGTCACGCCGCTGCTGCCGCCGGGGACCGTGCCGGACGTCTACGACGGCACGAGCTGGGTCGGACTCGTCGCGTTCCGCATGTGGCGCATCGGCCTTGGCGCGCTGCCAGGGCTGCCCTACCTGGGTACGTTCCCGGAGACCAACGTACGGCTCTACTCGGTCGACTCGGCCGGCCGCCGTGGCGTCGTGTTCCGGTCGTTGGAGGCGAGCCGGCTCGCGCCGGTGCTGGTGGCACGCGCCGCGTTCCGGTTGCCGTACATGTGGTCGCGGATGTCGATCGACCGCGACGGCGACGTGATCCACTACCGCACGCGCCGCCGATGGCCGCATTCACCGCCCCGACCCGCGTCGCGGTTGTCGGCACGGGTCGGTCCTCGCATCGATCACCCGACGCCGCTCGACGACTTCCTCACCGCTCGTTGGGGATTGCACAACCACTGGTACGGCCGGACGCGCTACCTGCCGAACGTGCATCCGGCATGGTCGCTGCACAGCGCCGAGGTGCTCGAACTCGACGACGAACTCGTCGCGGCCGCCGGACTTCCCGCCCCGCGCGGCGCACCGGCCAGCGTGCTGTATTCGCCCGGCGTACCAGTCTGGTTTGGAGGGCCCTTGACCTCCAGTGGGTTCAGCGAGCGGCCGGGGTCGGCGTCGCAGTCGGCGGCGCCGCCGTCGTGACGTCGACCTTGCGCGACACGAGGCCGCACATGCCGAGGATGGCGATGCCGCAGAGCGCGTGCAGCACGCCCCAGAACACGTTGTCGTTCTTGCCCGCGTCGGCCAGGATCGGCTGAATCGGCCCGGCGAGCACGAAGAGCACGGTCGCCCCGATGAGGTGTCGCCGGCCCGGCCGAGCAACGATCGCGGCGATCAGTACGGCCAGCGTGAAGCCACCGATGATGCTGCCGAGCGTCTCGTGCGCTCCCCAGTCGCGCTGCTTGTGG
>DASTMZ010000151.1:0-23688 GCA_035713725.1 Micromonosporaceae bacterium | reverse complement strand
TCGCCGTCCACTTTCGACGCCGTTTTGTCGTACGCATGTGCGATCGTCGATCTATGACGGACGCGACGACGACCTCGGCTCCTGACCCGGTTGACGCGTTGCGCGCGCGAGAGCGCGAAGTCTCGACAGCTTCGGCTCGCTTTCTGTCCGCCGTCGTCGACGTCGCAGCGGATGCGAAGCCAGGGTTCGAGGCCGATGAGGTCGCGTTCGCGCTCGCATGGACGCAGGTTGCGGCGCGCACACAGGTGGAGTTCGGGCGATACCTCATCGGCACTGTGCCCGACGTGTTCGCCGCGCTCGCGATCGGGGTCATCGACGTGCGTCGCGCGTGGGTGTTCTTCGACGTGCTTGCCGCGGTGGACGACGAGATCGCGGCGGAGATCGCGGCGGCGGTCCTGCCGAAGGCGCCGGGCCTGACCACCACGCAGCTACGTGACCGATTGCGCCGTGCCGTGCTGAAGGTCGATCCCGACGTCGCGCGCCGCGTTACGAATGCCATCGGGCGGCGGCACGTGGCGTGCACCGCGGACGGCGAGGGCACCGCCACCCTCTTTGGCGCCCGCCTGCCGGCGGCGCGAGCAGTGGCCGCCTACGAACGGGTCGACGCGTTCGCGCGTGGGCGCAAACACGCTGGCGACGAACGCACGCTCGATCAGTTGCGCGCGGACACATTCTTGGATCTGCTCGAGGGCATCGGGATCACGTCGACACCCGTCGGCCGCGCGGGTGTTATCGAGCTCACCGTGCCGTGGTCGACCGCGACCGGCGCCACGAACGAACCGGCCGTGTTGACGGGCTTCGGGCCCATCGCCGCACAGACCGCCCGCGACATCATCGCCGCACGGCTCTCACGCGGAGCGACGGAGACCACCAAAGCCCTGCGTGATCGAGCCGGCGTCAGGTGCACCGATCTCGGCGCCATCCGTTGGCGGCACACATTGACGAGCGATCGCGGCGCGTTGCTCGACACGACGACGCTTCGCCGCGCGCCGGTTCGTCCGCAGTCGGATACGTCGAACGCGGCTCGCCACGATTCCGGCGGCGCAAATGCGTCGCCGTCGATCGGTGCCTCACGCGTCGATGCGCCGACCGCGGCCTTCGGCGTCGGCACGGTCGCGCCACGGCCTCGGCCGCCGAGCGAGGACGATCCGTCGCGCCGTACGCCCAGCGCGGCGCTCGCGCAATGGATCGCAACGCGTGATCGAACGTGCCGCGCACCAGGTTGCCGCGTGCCCGCACGGGTCGCCGACATCGATCACACGGTCGACCACTCCGCGGGCGGCACGACGACGCACGACAATCTCGCCTTGTTGTGTCGTCACCACCATCGTCTCAAGCACGAGGGCGGCTGGTTCGTCAGCCAACCGGCACCTGGCACGTTGACGTGGACGTCACCCGCTGGCCGCACGTACGTACGCGAGCCGGACCCGTCTGACTAACCGGGCGACCGCGCGGGTGTCAGATCCACCGCCTATGCCGACGACTCGGCGAACAACAGATGAACCTTGTCCGTGCACGGCCGCACGACCGACGGGCAGTGTGTGGCCCGCGCACAAAGCGACCTCCGATCGGACTCTCAGCCGATCTTGAGGTGCCTGACCTGTGACGATGGCGTAGGTTGGGGCCGTGCCTCGACTCGCGGGAGAACACATCCTCGTCACCGGCGGCGCGGGATTCATCGGGCGAACAGTCGTCGCCTCGCTCGCCTCAGCCGGCGCACACATCACAGTCGTCGACCGGGCTAACTACGCGGAGGCGGTCCCGGACCCGTTACCCGGTGTCGACTCAATCGTCGGCGAGTTGCGCAATCCCGACGTACGCGACGCGGCGGTCACCGACAGCGTGAGCGGAATCGTGCACTTGGCCGCGATCACGTCGGTACTGGGATCGCTCGCGGACCCGGCGGCCGTACACGCGGCGAACGTTGACGTGACGGCCGGACTGCTCGAGCTCGCGCGGCGCCGTGGGGTGCCCCGGTTCGTACTCGCGTCGACCAACGCGGTGACCGGCGATGTCGGCACGTCGGTGATTCACGAAGGGCTGCCACTGCGGCCACTCACGCCGTACGGCGCTACGAAGGCGGCCGCCGAGATGCTGCTGTCCGGTTACGCCGGCGGCTACGGCATGACGACGTGCGCACTGCGGCTGACCAACGTGTACGGACCGGGTATGGCACGCAAGGACAGCTTCATACCGCGGCTTATGCGCGCGGCCCGGGACGGCACTACGATCCAGGTGTACGGCGACGGTGCGCAGCGCCGCGACCTCGTGCACGTCACCGACGTCGTGCAAGGTTTGCTCGTCGCATGGTCGGCGCAGCACGTCGGGCCGCTCATCATCGGCGGCGGCCGCTCGGTGAGCGTGCTCGAGATGTTGGCCGCTGTCCACGAGGCGACCGGCCGCAACATCGCGACCGAACACGTACCACAGCGTTCCGGCGAGATGCCGGCCGTGATCGTGTCGATCGACCAGGCACGGTCACTCGGCTACGAGCCCGCCATGGACCTCGCCCGCGGCCTCCGCACGGTCTGGAACGATCTGCGATACGGCGACGCATGAATCCCGGCCCGACCGCGACGTCCGGCGGAGGGCCGACGCCGGAGTCCACGTGCGCGGACCGACCGGACGCCAATCCGCCGAAGGCCAATCCGCCGGACGCGTTGAGCGATGGCGCCTCGCGCAACGATGCCGCGCCTTCGGGTGCGGCGACAAGTGATCCTGCGCCCTCGGATGCGGCGGGAACCGACACTGCACCTTCGGATGCGACGCGGACCGACACCGCGCCCTCGGACGCGGCGCACGCCGCGTCCAGCGATGCCAAGCGCCGGGTCGCCGAACTCGCCGCGCGAGCGCCGGGCGCAGCGGCCGTTGCGCTGGCGCGGCATTGGGTCCTCACCATCCTGTTGGTGCTGGGGGTCGCGCTGCGGCTCACGGTCATGTACGCATACCGGCCGGCGATCCTCTATGTCGACTCGGTGACGATCTACTTGAATCACTTGCCGGGCACCCGGATGCCGTACTCCACGATTCCCACGCCGGATCCGCTCGGCTACGACATCGTCTGGCTCCGCCCGATCCTCGCGGTCGGCAACCTGATGACCGTCGTCGCGCTACAACATCTGCTCGGACTCGCGATGGCCGTGGTGACCTACGTCGTGCTGGTGCGACTCGGCGTCTGGCGGTGGCTCGCGGCGCTCGCGACCGCGCCGATTCTGCTCGACGCGTACCAGCTCGAGATCGAGCACACCATCATGTCCGACACGGTGTTCGAAGCGTTGCTCGTCGCCGCGTTCGCGGTGCTGGCGTGGCACCGGCGACCGGGGTGGCGCGCCATCGCGGCGGCTGGCGTGTTGCTCGGCTTCGCGACGACGGTACGGGCCGTCGGCGGCGCACTCATCGTGGCCCTGGCCGTCTATGTGCTGATCCGCGCTAAGGGATGGCCGGCGGCGTGGTGGCGGGGCAAGGTAGCGCTCACCGCGTTGCTGGTCGCCGCGTTCGCGCTGCCGATCTACGGCTACCACAAGTACGGCAACGACATGCTCAACGCGACCTTCAAGCCGTCCAACACACAAGCGGATCTGGTCTACGCACGGGTCGCGACGTTCGTGGACTGCTCGAGGTTGACGCTGCCGCCCGACGAGGAGCAGCTGTGCCCCCTCGAGCCGCTCGGCGCCCGCTACAGCCCCGACTTCTACGCGCACGACCCGCGGTCACCGATCGTCCAGCTTCGCGTGCCGGCCGGTACGACCCGCAACGCACTGGTCAACGACTTCTCCATGCGCGCGGTCCGGGCGCAGCCGCTCGGCCTCGTCGAGTCGGTCGCGGGTGACGCGGCGAAGGTCTTTTCCTGGAACCACGACAACCTCTCCAACCCGCAAGCCCCGACCGAACGGTGGCGGTTCCAGGAGACGTTCCCGGTCTATCCGCTCGCCGTCACGCTCGCGACGGTGAATCAGGCCGCCGACGAATACGGTGGTGGCCCCCCTCGATACGCCCCGGCGCTGGCCAGTTGGCTTCGCGCCTATCAGCTCACGGTGGGCTTCACGCCAGGGCCGGCGATCGCGATCGCATTGCTGGCCGGGTTCGCCGCCGTGATGGGACTGACCCGTCGCCGCCGTGCGCCGATGCGGTGGCCGGCGTTGCTCTACCTGACCGGTGGCGCACTCGTGCTGCTCGCCTCCGACGCGTTCGAGTTCACGTGGCGCTACCAGTTGCCCGGCCTGGTGCTGATCCCGGCGGCCGGCGCGCTCGGATTCGCCGCCATCTTCTGGCGCCCACCGCGACCACGCTTCCCGGACTCGATCGACCGCGCGGCCATCGCGGACTTCGAACACGCGTACGGCCGCCAAGAGCTCGCCCCCGTCGTCGTGGTGATCGCGGCGTACCAGGAGGCGGACACCGTTGGCGACGTGCTCGAGCGGATCCCACCGGTGACGTACGACGTGGCCGGCCGTCGCCCGCGACGGGTGGACGCCATCGTGGTGGTGGACGGCGGAACGGATGCGACCGCCGATGTCGCGCGCACGCACGGGGCGTACACGGTGGTTGCCGGCCGCAATCGTGGCCAGGGTGCCGCGCTTCGACTCGGCTACTACCTCGCGCGTAGCGGTGGCGCCGAATACATCGTGACGACGGACGCGGACGGGCAGTACGACATCGCCGAGCTTCCCGCGTTGCTGGAACCGTTGCGCAACGGCACCGCCGATTTCGTCACCGGGTCGCGGCGGCTCGGCACGGACGAGTCACGGGACCAGGTGCGCCGCGCGGGCGTACGCGTGTTCGCCTGGCTCGTGTCGGCGCTGACCGCTCGCAAGGTGACCGACACGTCGTTCGGGTTCCGCGCCATGCGCGCCGAGGTGACCGAGCGCGTGACGCTGGAGCAGCCCCAGTACCAGTCCTCCGAACTGCTGATCGGCATACTGATGCACCGTATGCGCGTGGTGGAGGTACCCATGACGATGCACCCGCGCGGCGGCGGCCGTACGAAGAAGGGCGGCAACCTCCGATACGGGATGCGCTACGCGGCCGTGGTGTTCTCGACCTGGTCGCGGGAGACGTCGGCGCGGTGGCGCTGGACGAACACGTACCGGTCGAGGACGAGGAATTTGACCACGAACATCACCGCGAAGGCCGCGAAGTAGCTGCCTTCGAGCAGGAGGACGCGCATGCCCGAACCGAGACCCGCATGGTCTGCGTACCTACCGGCGAGGAACGTCGTGCCGGTCGCGACCAGCGCGGTGGACACCGCGATCACCGCGTACTTAGCGAAGTCCTTGCCGATCGCGGCGGCGGCACGCGTGATGGTGTGGCGCCACGCCCAGAACCGGTAAATCGCGAAATTGACGAGGGCTCCAGCGATGAACGCACAGACGCTCGCCACCGCCGGCGTTACGTGGTGGCCATGCACCAGGACGGCCAGCACGACGGCGCTGACGATTGAGGCGGTGGCCGAGCCCACCGCGTACCGGAGAAAGCGCACCACTCGGGGGAGGCGCAGAAGTCGTCTAATGAACCCATTATCGCTGCACCGCCGCGGAACGCAGGGCGGCCCGGCGCCTTGTGGGGCAAGCCGTGCGGCGACGCTCGAAATACGGCGTCCAGTCACAAACCGGATATGTCATCGCACACCGGGAGCCGTCAAGGAACTTTGCGGGAATTCTCCAGCGAACCAGTAGTAGTCATCGGCCGAATATGGGTAACTTCCGGCGGACGCGGAAGTCAACTCCGAAGTCAACGTGGGAAGGCGCGTGCTCACATGCGGGTACTGGTACTTGGCGGGGATGGATACCTGGGATGGCCGACCGCCCTGCACCTGTCGGAGGTGGGGCACGACGTCGGCGTCGTGGACAACTTCGTACGCCGGCAGTACGACCACGAACTCGGCGTTGAGAGCCTCGTGCCGATCGAGACGCTGGCCACCCGGGTGCGCGTCTGGCACGAGGTATCGGGTCGCCAGATCGCCACGTACGTCGGCGACCTCACCGATGCGGAGTTCACCTACCGCGTCATCCGCGAATTCGCGCCCGACGCGGTAGTGCACTTCGCCGAGCAGCGCGCCGCACCGTACTCGATGATCGATCGGCAACATGCGGTCTACACGCAGACCAACAACGTGGTCGGCACGCTCAACCTGCTCTACGCGATCGCCGAAGTGAACCCCGACATCCACCTCGTCAAACTCGGCACGATGGGCGAATACGGCACGCCGAATATCGACATCGAAGAGGGCTGGCTCGAGGTCACGCACAACGGCCGTACCGACCGGATGCTCTACCCGAAGAAACCCGGCTCGTTCTACCACCTGTCGAAGGTGCACGACAGCCACAACATCGAGTTCGCGTGCCGCATTTGGGACATCCGCGCGACCGACCTGAACCAGGGCGTCGTCTACGGCCAGCAGACCGAGGAGACCTCGCGTGATCCACGCCTAGCGACTCGCTTCGACTACGACGCGGTGTTCGGTACGGTGTTGAACCGCTTCATCATCCTCGCCGCGCTCGGCGAACCGTTGACCGTCTACGGCGACGGTGGACAGACCCGCGGACTCATCGACATCCGGGACACCGCCGAATGCATCCGGCTTGCCGTCGAGCATCCAGCGGCGCGCGGCGAATTCCGAGTGTTCAACCAGATGACCGAATGGATGTCGGTGCTGCAGATCGCGGAGACCGTGGCGGCGCTGCACCCCAACGAGGTGAAGATCGACCACCTGACCAACCCGCGCGTGGAGGCCGAGTCGCACTACTACCACGTCACCCACACTGGCCTCGTCGACCTCGGACTCGAGCCACACCTGCTATCCGAAACGCTGTTGTCGTCCCTCTACGACATCGCCGACCAGTGGAAGCACCGGGCCGACGTACAGGCGATGCAGCCGGCGGTCGACTGGCGCGGCGCGCGTCGCGCTCGCTGACCGCCGAAGCGCGGCGGTGTGGGGTTCCCGCGCCGTCGTTCGGCACGCACAATGCGGGGCATGGCTCACCCCGAAACGCCCGAGTCGCCGATCGCTTCGCCGCCCACGCCGAGACGGGTGCCACGACCGAAGGCACCACGCGTCATCGCACCGGCCCGCGCCGACGCGACCGAGCCGCCGGGCTTCGACGGCGTCTGGGCGCCGGACGACAGGCGGCTGGACGACCCGGTGGTGCTGCGGCTGCCAACCGGCTCGGCGCCTGAGGACGTGGTCGTCGATCTGGACGGCCGTCTGGTGGCCGGCGGTGAGGACGGCGCCATTTGGCGATGGCCGGCGAGTGCGTCTCGCGACGCGGCCACGCCCGATCTCGTCGCCACCACCGGCGGCCGACCACTGGGCATCGAGGTGGATCCGCGCGACGGCACGCTGATCGTCTGCGATGCGTACCGAGGTCTGCTCCGCATCGGCCACGACGGCGCGATCCACGACCTCGCCGCGCAGGTGGCGGGCACGCCGATCCTGTTCTGCAACAACGCCGCGGTGGCCGCGGACGGCGTCGTCTACTTCAGCGACAGCTCCACGCGCTACCCGCTGTCCGCGTGGAAACGCGACCTGCTCGAGCACCGGCCGAACGGCCGGCTGCTGCGCTACGACCCGGCCGACGGGTCGGTGGACGTCGTGGTCGACGGGCTCTACTTCCCGAACGGCGTCGCGCTCACGCCCGACGAGCAAACCGTCATGCTTGTCGAAACGACCACGCACCGCCTGCTGCGCATACCGCTCGCGGGCGGCGGCGCGGAAGTGTTGACCGACCTTGCCGCCTACCCGGACAACATGAGCGCGGTCGGCGACGGCACCTACTGGATCGCGCTGCCGAGCCCGCGGTTGCCGGCCGCCGAGAAGCTGCTGCCGCACCCGGGCGTGCGTCGGGTCGTCGCGCTGCTGCCCGACAAGGTCCAACCCAGACCCGGCCGGTACGGTCTGGTCGCGTTCGTCGACGGTGACGGCACGGTGCTGCGCACCATGCACGGTCCGGCCGGCCGGTACACGATGATCACCGGGGTACGTCAACACGGCGACACCCTGTGGCTCGGCAGCCTGTCCGAGTCCGGCGTCGCACGCATCGCGCTGTGATGCGACGGATGCTTGACGAACGGCGCAACTGAGGAGGATCGATGGCCGAGATGCCGGCCGACATGCTCGCGCACAACCGCGGGCTGATCGAGGACTTCCGCACAAATGGCGCGCCGACCGGCCGGCAGTTGCTGTTACTGACCACGGTCGGACGTCGAACCGGACAGCACCGCGACCGCGGTCGTAGCCGAGGGCACCGAATACGACGCATTGTGGGCGCACATCGTGGCGAGTTACCCGTTCTTCGTCGAGCACCAGTCGCGTGTCGACCGTACGATCCCGGTCGTCGCACTCGAACGCGCGTAGCGCTACGAACCCGCGGCGCCGTCGGCCACTGTCCCGGCTGCGGCGCCGTCGGCAACGGTCCCGGCCGCGGCTCCGTCGGCTACCGTACCGGCCGCAGCACCGTCGGCAACGGCGGCGCTTGCCGCGATCGCGGCGACCGCGGCCGCCGCCGCGCGGCGCAACTCGCCTAGCACCAACGGATCGATCTTGCCGGCGCGCATCCGCTCTTCGAGGTTCGCGACACCGGCCCAGTCCGCGAGCGCGGCATCGAGGCCGTTCGCGTCCGCCGCTCCGAGATGGCCAAGCGCGCCGAGCAGCCCGCGCACCTCGTCGGCGAGTCCGTCCTCGAGCGCCAGCAACGTCGCCGGATCGGCCGAGCCGAACAGCAGATCGTGTACGTCGAGCAGGCGTACGACTTCCGGGCACGGATCGGGGTGGTCGTCCACTCGGAGGTCGTAGCGGATGTCGCTGGTGCCGCCGTACCCCTTGCCCTTGTCCACCACGAATATGGCGGCGCTCTGCCTCCCGCGGCTGTCGCCGCCCGCCGCGTCGCCGGCGAGCAGCGCGGCCATCAGCCGGCGTGCGAGTGGCAGCGAAACGCCTGCCACCCACGCATCCCGCATGGCGTCCACGACCTCGGGGCCGGTCAGGATGTTGCCCTGGATCGCGTATCCGTCGCCGACCAGTCCCCCGGCCCACGCATGGCATTCGTCGCCAGTGAACGTCGCGCCGTCGCCGTCCGGACCGACAACGCCAAGCTGACGCGTCGCTCGACCAGGGTCGGCCGCGGTGAGTCCGGCGATCACGTCCGCCGCGGCGACACGGGTTCGCAGCATGGCCAGTCCGTGTGGACGGTACGCAAGGTTCGCGTACGACTGCGTGGCGAGCGCACCGACGCCCGCTTCCGCTGCCGGCACGGCCGCGCCGACCGCAAGGAACTTGCTCGCCACCGCGACACCGAACGCGCCATCGGCGGATCGACCAACAATCGAGAACGTCACGTTCGCAACGTAGGCGAGCGCGCCGGCCGCCGGAACCCTACAACGGTCGTCGGAATGGCCCGCGCCGGATTAGGTCGCCGAGTTCAGGATCGCGTCGATGCGGTGCGCGAGCGCGATATCGCTTTCGGTCACCTTGTGGCCGGCGTCGTACGTGGACAATTCGAACTTCAACGTCGCCCACCGGATGTCGATGTCCGGATGGTGGTCGAGTTCCTCCGCGACCACCGCGACCTTGTCCACGACACTGATCGCGGCCGGGAACGTGGGCAGCGACGCGGTACGCGACAACGCGTTCGAGTCTCCACTCCAGTCCGGCAGATCGGCCAGCGCCGCGCTGATCGCAGCGTCATCAAGTGGCTTACCCATGCGCCGACCCTACCGCCGCACGACCGGCGCGACCGGCGACCGCGCAGGTTCCCACCGCCCTAGCGCACCTTGTCGATGATCTCCGGGCCGAAACTCACCAGCAGGCTGCCGGCGATGATCGCGACCACCAGCACCAGCAGGCCCGTCGCGATCAGCAGCCGCGCCCACCACGGCTGTCGCGCGACCCATCGCGTCCACCGCATCACCTCGCGGATCGCGAAGCGTCGCAATCGCGCCGCCCACGCATATTCCAGCGACCACAGCGCTAAGCCGCCGAAGATGATCACCCATCCCGGCCCGGGCAGCGGCAGGAGGATGATGCCGAGCGCGATGACGGCGAGACCCAGCACCGTGATCACGATCCGGACGGTGAGGCGACCCGCCGCGGTACGGCGTCGGCGCTGGAGAAATCGGTCAACTCGTCCGAGTGACGGCTCGTCGGGCGGATTCTCATGATCCGGTGAATCGGACCCCTTGACCTGCGAATCCTCGGCGCGTGCCGGGCGCTCGGCCATAAGTCTCCCTCCGGGGCGCTCACACCCGTCACCCGAGGGCCGCCGGCGACGTTACGGGAGTGAGTCGACGTCTGAGCCACCCGACGCCGGGCGAAATCGGTCCAGATGCGGAACGCCGGATCTTAGCCATATTCCGGATGTTGTCGCAGGTAAACCGACAAGCCATCCCACTACTGGGTGAGATCAGCGTATGGCGGAGCGTGACAAGTCACTGTCACTCGACTATGGGAGTGCGGGGTAAACGCACCTCGCAGGCGGTGCCGGGGGGAGAAACGTCAATGAGTGCCATTCGTCCGACGACGGTGGAAGTTGAGACATCGTTGCGGTTGGTCGCACCGGATTCCACCGCGCTCGCGGTCCGGGCCAGCCTGCGCTATGACCCAGCCGACCCGTACGCCGTGCACGTGCTGTTCCACGCGGAATCGGCCGGCGGCGAGGCGGTCAGCTGGTCCTTCGCTCGTGAACTGCTAGTTACCGGCCTCGACGAGCCGGCCGGCATCGGGGACGTCCGCGTCTGGCCGTGGAACACGCCGCGTGGCGAGTTCGTCGCGCTCGCGCTCTCGTCGCCGGACGGCAACGCGCTGTTCGAGGTGCCGCGCAGCGTCCTCGTACGCTTCCTGCGCCGTACGTACGTCGTCGTACCGCGCGGCCGCGAGGCCGACCACCTCGACGTGGACGCCGCGGTGACACGTCTGCTCGCCGGTCGGTAAGACATCGCGTCGCGCGATCGCGACGCGCCGCCGCACGTACGAACTACACGATCACCTCGCGAAGGGTCTGTCGCCCGAGATCTCGGCCATGCGACAGTCTTTCGCGAGGTGATCGTCTTGCTGAGCGACCGTGTCCCCCGCCCGCTGCGCCGGCGCCGCGTCGACATCGTGTTCATCGCGTTCTTCGTGCTGAACCTCGGGTTCATCACGTATTTCTTCGACATCGAGCAACTGACGGTGGCGAACGCGACGCACATGACGGCCTATCCGGCCTGGCCGCCGGCGCCGATCGTGGACCTGGTGCACTGGTACGGCAACCATTGGGATCCGTTGCTCATGGCGCGTCCGGCGTTCTTCCGCATGACGATCTGGATCGACGTCGTAGCGTTCGGCCCGTTCTACGCGGCCGCCATCTACGCGTTTGTCCGCGGCCGCGATTGGATCCGGGTACCGGCCTTGGTCTGGTCCGGCGTGATGATGGCGAACGTCGCGATGATCCTCTTCGAGGAGCGCGCCGGCGTTTACGCGACACCTCATTTCGCGATGGTGCTCGGCGCGAACCTTCCGTGGGGGCTGCTGCCGGTCGCGGTGATCGCGCGCTTGGCGCGCGACCACCCGTTCACTGCCGAGCGGCCGGCCGATGCGACACCCGAGCCAATCGCGACCGCCGAGGCCACGGCATGACGAACCCGCGCCGGTACGGACCGTGGGCAGTGGTCGCCGGTGCGTCCGAGGGCATCGGTGCCGCGTTCGCCACGGCGCTCGCCCGAGACGGCATCAACGTCGTGCTGGCCGCTCGCCGTCCGGCGCCGCTGGATTCGCTTGCCTCCCGGCTGCGGGAGTCGCATCACGTCGACGCTCGACCGGTCGCGGTGGACCTCTCCAGCGAGGACGGTGTCGACGAGTTGACCGCCGCGTGCGCGGGCCTCGAGGTGGGGCTCGTGGTCGTCAACGCGGCGTACGCGCCGATCGGACGGTTTCTGGATCGCGACGAGGCGCATCTCGTCCGTGCCATCACGTTGAACTGCGTAACGCCGGTGCGGCTCATACACCGCTTTGCGCCGGCGATGGTCGAGCGCGGCCGCGGCGGCATCATCGTGATGTCGTCGCTCGCCGGGCAACAAGGCTCACCCGGCATCACCACCTACGCCGCCACGAAGGCGTTCGGTGCGGTGCTCGCCGAAGGGTTGTGGGCGGAGTTGCGTGGCACCGGCCTCGAGGTGGTGGCCTGCCTGGCCGGCGCGGTGTCCACACCTGGCTTGGCGCAAGCGAAGCAGCGTCGCGCGCCGGGCACCGTCGCGCCGGACGTGGTCGCCGAGGCGGCACTTCGCGCGCTCGGCCACGGTCCGCGTGTCGTACCCGGCAGGTTGATGAAGGTCTCGAGCGTGCTCACCTCGCGCCTGATGCCGAAGCGCGCCGAGATCGCGCTGATCGCAAAGGCCTCGTCCGACCTTTCATAGCCCGAGTACCCGAGCACGCTCGCCGTACCACTTGGAGGGACGGTGCGCCGACCGGAGGTCCAGGCGCTTTAGCTAGAAATCAGTCATCGGGTGGGATTTCCGTTAGCGGCACCCCTAGGCGGGCCGCAACGGCTGGTACGAGGCCGCCCTGCACGATCACCGAGAACGCCACGACGATGAAGACAATGCCGTACACCTGCGCGGCATGCGCGGCACCGGCCGTGACAACGAACAGCCCGAGCAGGATCGGCACCGCGCCCTTGAGCCCGCTCCAGAGCACGAACAGGCGTTCGCCTCGAGTCAGCCGGATCGGCCACAGCACCAGCCCACCGAGCACCGGTCGGATCACGAACGCGAGCAACACGGCCAGCACCAGGCCGATCGCCCAGACGTTCAGCGGTCCGAGCGTCGTGAGGTCGACGGTGAAACCGAGCACCACGAACGCAACGATCTCGGCGAGGCTCGCGAGCGATCCGCTGAAGCCGCGAACCTCTGCGCGGTAGGGCAGCGTTTCGTCGCCGACGAGGACACCCGCAATCAGTACGGCGAGGAAGCCGGAGCCGTGTGCGACGGTTGCAACGGCGTAGACCGCGAGCGCACAGGCCAGCGCGCGTAATGCGTAGAGGCCCTCGTTCGGCAGCCGTACCCGCAGCAGGTATCGCAGTGCGAAGCCGGCCGCGATGCCGATCGCGGCACCGACCACCATCTGGAGCGTGAACGTCAGCAGGCCGGCCACGAATGCGGACCCACCGCTGCCATGCGCGCCGAGTAACGCCACCATGAGCGCGATGCCGACCGGGTCGTTCGCGCCGGACTCCCCCTCGAGCAGCACTCCGGCACGGCCGCCGACCTCGCGGCCGCCGAGCACGGAAAAGACCACAGCCGGGTCGGTCGGCGCGAGCGCCGTGCCGATCAGCAGCGACTCATGCCAGCCGAGCCGGAAGATCAGGTGCGCGGCCAGCGCGATGCCGCCGGCCGCCACGACGGTGCCGGCGACGCCGAGCCAGACGACCGCGCCGGCCGCGGATCGCAGGCGCCGCCACCCGATGTGCATGCCACCGTCAAACAAAATGACGACGAGGGCGACCGTCACGATGCGTTCGACTGTGTGGGTAGAGATGCCGGCGAGCGACGGCACCACGTTCGACGCGATCGCGGCGCCGACCAGGAATAGCGCCGGCGCCGGGACGCGCAACCAGGCGGACAGGCGGCTGGACGCCACCGCGAGCAGGAACGCCAGCGACGCCGCGAGGAGGATCCACGCGTACGAGGTGACGTCTGCCATGGCGTCACCCTAGCGGCGTGATCAGGACGCGAGAGTCGTTACCCGACACCGGGGCGGCGCGCATCGAGCTCCGCGATGAGCCGCTTCGGTGCCACGGTCCGGTACCCGTCCTCGATGATCTCGGCCAGCTCGTCCCACTTCACCGGTCGGTCGAGGCGTACGCCCACCCAGCCGCGGTGGCCGACGTACTTCGGGTATTCGTACCGGTCCGGGTCGGCCGCGATCAGCTCTTGCTGTACGCCGGGCGGCGCGGCGGACCACAGGTGCGGATAGTCGTTCTCGTGGTGCCCGTACGCCCAGATCGTCAGGAACGACTTCGCATCGCGGACGAACCACGTTGGCGCGCCGTGACTTGGTCGCTCGGTGACCTCCGGAAGCGCGAGACAGATCTGGCGAACCCGGACGACGAGCGAGTCGGGATCCGGTTGGCGTGACGGCACGGGTGCGACGCTACGCCAACCGGGCGTACGTCACGTGTGCGCCGCGCTCGCGATGAACTTCGCCGCGGTGTTGCTGGAGATGGCGAATCCGATGCCGACGCTTCCGGTGCCGCCGTCGGACGCGGTCGCGATCGCGCTGTTGATGCCGACCACCTGACCGGAGACGTTGAATAGCGCGCCACCAGAGTCGCCCTGGTTCGTCGAGGCGTCGGTCTGGATCGCGTCGTTATACGTGGTGCCGGTCTGTGCGGCGCGGCCGAGCCCACCCGAGTTGTCGCCGCCGACCGAGACCTGGCGATGCAGCGCGCTGACGATGCCCGCGCTCACGCTGTTGGACAATCCGAGCTCGTTGCCGATGGCGATGACGGTGTCACCGATCTGCAGATTGTCGCTGTTGCCGAACGTCGCCGCGTGGAGCCCCGAGACACCGCTTGCCTGGATGAGCGCGAGATCCTCGTTCGCGTCCGCCTTGACGATCGACGCGTTGACCGTTTTGCCATTCGTGAACGTGACCTGGATCGTGCCACCCGACTGCGCCGCCGCGATCACGTGATTGTTCGTCAGGATCAGGCCGTCGCTCGACACCACGACGCCGGAGCCTTCGTCGGCGACCTGCTGTCCCTGCACCGTGATGGACACGACCTCTTGGTCAACCGCCGCGACCACGTCCGCGATCGAGGTGGCGTTCGCGACGGACTGCACCGGTGCGCCGGTCGCGGTCGTGGTGGCGTACCCATGGTCGAGCGCGTGCATTCCGGCGGCGCCCGCGATGCCACCGCCGGCGGCGAGTACGACCGCCGCGACGCCGGCCACCATGAGTCGGCGCACTCGACGTGGCCGCGGCCGCTGCGCAGCCGGATGCGGCACCCGTTCGTCCGCATGCGGTAGCGATGCGACCGCGTTCGGCGGCAGGATCGCCGCCGGCCTCGCAGCGCCGGCATCGCCGCCGTATCCGGCAGAGCTGCTCGATCCGGCAGAGCCG
The DNA here is from genome assembly GCA_035713725.1 of Micromonosporaceae bacterium. Classification (GTDB taxonomy): domain Bacteria; phylum Actinomycetota; class Actinomycetes; order Mycobacteriales; family Micromonosporaceae; genus DASQPR01. Next base: position 8,597 of record DASTMZ010000151.1, on the reverse strand, counting down.
GCACCGGCCGGGTCCGAAGGTGCGGGCGACATCGCCCACCATGTCGTGGCGTCGGTTGCTGGCTGGTTCGGGTCCTGGTAGCTGCTCATGACTTGACTGTGGCGCGCGAGTCACCGAGTCCCGCTGGGAGATGGCTCTGAGGTAACTGAAAGTCCTGGATCATGGTGTGCCGTCGAACGATCACCATCGGTACGGCGTTTCCGCAGGTCATCGCGGCCAGCCAGGTGGGCCGGCCGGATAACCCGCGCACAGCGATCTACCAGCCTTGCCAGTGCCGTGACGCCCACCAAAGTGGCGAAGTCGAGCCGTAGAGCGAGCGCTATCGATGCGTCGACTTCGCTGGTCGCCGCCGCCCGAACGCCATGCACCGAGTCGACGTCGGATTCGCAGCGGCAACTTTCCGGTTCCGGCAAGTGGTGGCGGATCGGCTCCTACTCTCGGACTTGACCAGGTGTGGTCGCCGCCGACCGGCGGCGAGGTTGGAGTTTTTGCGACATGCGTCGGGCACGTCTGCCAGCGGTGGCCGCCATCTCGTTCGCCGCTTCGGTAGCGGCTCTCCTCACACCGGCGGCGGCGAGCGCCGCCGTGTCATCCGCGAACCCGGACCCGGTCCGGCTCGGCGGTACGGCCACGTTCCGCATCATGTGCGGCACATCTGCGACCTCCGCCATGCTGAGCGGCACCTACCTCGGGCTCGCCCGCGACTATCCGATGGACGCCACAAGCGCGGGCCACTTCTCGCTCACGCTTGACATCCCGCGCAACGTCGCGCCGGGGCCACATGACGTCCAGATGACGTGTTCCAACGGCGACTCCGGGACGGTACGGGTCCGCATCGCGTCCCATCGCGAGACGGTCGACTCGCCTACCTCTGGTGCCGCCATGACCGCCGCTGTGCTGGGTGGCGGCGGCGCCGCGCTGGCCGCGGTCTGCGGCGCCATCGTGCTCGGCCGACGACAGGAATTGGATTCGAGCGACTGACATGTCCTCCGAGAGGCCGTTTCGTGATCAACGGCCGATCGCCGGGCCACCACCGCCGAACTATCCCCGGTGGGCCCATCAGTGGCCCTACGTCGGGCGGCGGAGGTTCTGCCCGTTCCCACGGCGCGCACTGATTGCGTGGCTCCTCGCCATCGTCGCGTTCTTCGGCGGCGGCGCGTTGCTCGCGCGCTGTGTGAACACGCGTTCGGCCGGCCAGGACACCCATGCGATCGTGCGCATCGCTGCGTCCGCGCCGCCGGCTAGCGAGCCGATCGTGGTACCCCCGTCGACGCACGCGAGGCCGTGGTGACCGACATCGCGGTGACCGTTGTCGGCCCGGACCGGCCCGGCATCGTCGCCGAGGTCTCGACCGCGCTCGCCGAGCTTGGCCTGAACCTGACCGACTCCACGATGACGCTGCTGCGTGGCCACTTCGCGATGGTGCTGGTCTGCTCGCCGGAGATCGACAATCATCGGGCCACGACCGACGGCACCGCCACCGCCGGTGGCGCGGCGACGATCGACGACACCGCCACTTCCGACCGTGCTGCGACCGCCGACCAGGCCACCACCGCCGCCGACGAGGCAGCCGTTACCGCGGCGCTGCGACCGCTCACCGACGCCGGTCATCTCATCGCGACCGCGAGAGCGCTCGAGGACGAACCGCCCGCCGCCACGGTTGGCTTGCCGCACACGTTGGTCGTGCATGGCGCGGACCGGCTCGGCATCGTAGCGGCGATGACCGCGGCGCTCGCCCGCGCCGGCGGAAACATCACCGACCTCACCACCCGGCTGGCCGGTTCGCTGTATCTGTTGACCGCGGAGGTCGACCTGCCGACCGAGGCGGATGTCGATGCCCTCACCGCCGATCTCGCGGACGAGGCGGCGCGGCTCGGCGTGACCGCGATCCTCTCGCCCGCCGAGGCGGACATGCTGTGACGGCCGGATGGCCGCCGACCGCCTCGGACACCACCAGACTCGGTGACGCGGGCAGACGAGCCGACGCGCGCGGACCAGCCGAAGCGGGCCATGAACCAGACTGGCTGGTTTCGGCCCTCGACTGGCGGAGGGGCACGCGCGGCCGGGTACGCACAACGGTGCTCTCCCCCGACCCGGCGCTCGCCGCACCGGGCGCCGCAGTTGACCCGACGTCCCACGACGTTCGCGCGCTCGCCGCTGACCTTCTCGCGACGATGGCCGCCGCGCCGGGTTGTGTCGGCATCGCGGCGCACCAGATCGGCGTACCGCAACGGGTGTTCGCGATCGACGTACGCGAGCATCCGAAGACGCGTACCTGCCACGGTGCGCTAGTCCTATGCAACGCCGATGTGGTCGCCGCGACGCAATGGCACAAGGGCCGCGAGGGCTGCCTGTCCGTGCCGCATCTGACCGGCGACGTCAAGCGTGCCGGACGGCTCGCGATCCGCGCCCATCTTCCCGGGCGGGCCGAGCCGGTCACGATGGCGACCGACGCGTTCGAGGCCCGTGCCGTCCAGCACGAGGTGGATCACTGCGACGGCCTGCTGTTCCTCGATCGGGTGGCCGGGCCGCACGCCGTCTTCGCGCGTCAGGTCTATCGGTAGTCGGTTGCGGCGCGTCGACCCGGTAAGTTGCACGCCATGCCGACGAGTCGCCCAGTGGTCGAGGTCTACACCGATGGCGCGTGCTCGGGGAACCCGGGACCGGGCGGTTGGGGCGCGCTGCTGAGCTACGGACGGCACGAGAAGGAGTTGTACGGCGGCCAGCGCGAGCCGACGACGAATAACCGCATGGAGTTGACCGCCGCGATCGAGGCACTCGAGCACCTCACTCGTCCCTCCGTGGTACGGCTGCACACCGACAGCACGTACGTCCGATCGGGCATCACCTCCTGGCTCGCCGGCTGGATCCGCAACGGATGGAAGACATCGGCCCGCAAACCGGTGCGTAACGCGGACCTGTGGCAGCGCCTTGCCGACGCCGTTGCCCGTCACGAGGTCGAGTGGCTCTGGGTCAAGGGACACGCCGGAGATCCCGGCAACGAACGCGCGGATGCGTTGGCCAACAAGGGAATGGCCGAGGCGCGCGGTCGGTGACGCCGGATCACGTACAGTCTTGGCGGATCTTCTCCGGATAGCCCGCGAGCCGTTGGGACAGTGCCTTGGACGGCACATGTCCGCTCGCCACCGTGGCACGCCACGCATCGAGGTCGTTCGCGAACGCGTTCAGGTCGGCCGCGGTGTTGGGGTGGTTCGACTTCGCGGCATCCGCGCGAAGCTCGGCCGCCGCCGTCGTCAGTTCCACGACGATCGCGTGTATGTCGGTGCCGTCGCCCCGGATCCGCGCCTCGAACTGGTGCGTGTAGACGCCAACCGAGATGCACGCCGGATCGAGGCGCCGCGACAGGTGCTCGAGGCCCGCACCGATGCCGCCGATCACGGGTACCGACCACAGCAGCGCAAAGATCACGCCCAGCGCGCCGCGGACCCGCCCGACACCACCGAGGCGCCTCGCTCGGAGGAAGCCGATCAGGCCGAACACAAACCCGAACGGCGGCAACGGCAGAATGCCGCACACCAGGCCGGCCGTGGCGATGCCGTTGGTGGGTCGCTGGATGCGCGGGTACGGCGGCAGACCGCGCGCGTCGAACATGGTGGGCGGCTGGGTCGGCGCCCCGATGCCACCGTTGCCGGACACCGGTGAACCCAACCCGACCGAATACGGCCGCGTCGCGATGCGGGAGCCGCCCGATGGCGTCGTTGACGAGGGCGAGTCACCGGACGGCGTGGACATCACAGGCGCGGACACGACGGGCGCGGTGGCGGCCGCCGCGCCGACCCGGCCGAACTGTGCGCGCCCGATGATCGGCACCTCGTCCGGTGCCGCGAGCGCCGCCCGCACTTCGTCCGCGTTGGCCGGTCGGTGTGCCGGATCCTTGGCGAGCATGCGGTGGATGAGTACGGCCAGCCCATCGGGTACGTCGGGACGCACCACGCGTAACGGGATCGGCTCCGCCTTCAGGTGCGCGGCGATCCAATCGGCCGGCGTGTTCGCGCGGTACGGCGACCGGCCGGACAGCAGTTCGTAGAGCACGCAAGCGAGGGCGTAGAGGTCGGCGCGCCCGTCCACGACGCCGGTGTCCAGCTGTTCCGGCGCCGCGTACCGGAGCGTACCCAGGTGGTCGCCGTCCCGCGTCAGTCGCGACTCGCGATCCACCCAGACGATGCCGAAGTCGACGATCTTCACCGCACCGGTGTTGCCGCTCAGCATGATGTTCGCCGGCTTGAGATCGCGGTGGACGAGTCCGGCCGCGTGCGCCGCGCCGAGACCGGCGCAGATCTGATCGGCCAGCGTGCGCACCCGTGCCAGCGGGAGTGAGCCATCGCCGGTGGAGCGGGCCCGCTCCTGTTCGTCGGCGAGCGAACCGCCGGTGACCAACTCCATGACCAGATAAGCGGAGCCGTCGTGCTCGCCGAAGTCGTGCGCGATGACGATGTTCGGGTGATTGAAGCCGGCCACCGCACGTGCCTCCTGCCGGAAGCGCGCCATCGCGGCGTCGGCGTGGGCGAGCGAGTCGAAGGAGACCAGCTTCACCGCGACGTCACGCCCGAGCGTCCGGTCGTACGCGCGCCACACCGCGCCGAAGCCGCCCTGGCCCAACTCGGTGAGGAGCTCGTACCGCCCGGCGATCACCGCGCGCTCAGACATCCACCACCCTCACCCGTCCCGTCGGCTGGCTTGCCGCCGACCGGCTCACCGTGACGCTCGGCGCTGCGCGCGTCAAGACGTGGCCGCCCGCGTGTCGTGCGGGCATCGCCCAGCGTGCCCGATCGCGTCAACCGCGTCGGGCGGTCGCGGCCACCCGTTGGCCGGAGGTGGCCGGCTCGCCGGCCTCGCCGCCGACGCTTGCCGCGGCGTGCACGTCCGCAGCGGTCTCGTGATCGTCCACGGTCGTGTCGAGATCGTCGGCCGCCACCTCGGACACCGCCTTCGGGGGGGGTGGCGTGTCGTTGCGCATCGCGAGGATGGCGATGTCGTCGCGGGGTGTCTCCGCCGAAAACGCGATCGTCGCCGAGCGCAGGCGTGCGGCGACCACGTCGGCGTCGTGGCCGGCGAGCGGCGCGAGCACCTCGTGCGCGCGGGCGAGCCCGAACAGGTCCATGCCGTCCCGCCGCTCCGTCACTCCGTCGGTGAAGAACACCAACGTGTCGCCGGAGGCCATGTCCACGTCCACCGGGACAACGGTGATCGCCGGCAGCAGTCCGAGCGCGCTGCCGTTGCGTCCGACCGCCTCGGTCTCGCCGGTGGTACGGATCAGGATCGGCCGTTCGTGTCCGGCGAGGTAGATGCGCGCACGGACGGTCGGTCCGGCGTCGACGGCCGCCACCGCGAGCGTCGCGAACCGCCCGCCGCCCTGCTCGGCGAGTTCCTCGTTGATGCGCGCCAGGATCTCCGGGACCGGACGGCCCTCGCGCACGAGAACCCGCAGCACGTTGCGTACCAGGCCGGTGACGGCGGCGGCCGCGGCGCCCTTGCCCGACACGTCGCCGAGCACCATGAGCCACCGGCCGTCGGGCATTTCGAGTACGTCGTAGAAGTCGCCGCCGACGTCGACCGTACCGATCGCGGGAATGTACTCCGCCGCGAACCGTACGCCGTCGACGTGCGGCAACGCGGGTGGTAGCAGGGCCTGGCGCAGCGTATCGGTGGCCGCGCGACGCTCCTCGTGAAGCTGCGCGTTGTCGAGCGCGAGCGCGGTCCGCCGGGCCAGGTCGACGATGACGGCAAGCTCCTCGGCGTCGTGCCGGCGACCGCGTGGCCGACCGACGGCCAGCACGCCGAGCCGGTGCCCGCGCACGATCAGCGGCACCGCGATGCCGTCCAGGCCGGTGGACAGCGTCGTGTGCTGGCCAGGCGTCATCGCGTCGGCCAGCACGCGTCGGTTGGCCGGCAGGTCGAGGAGCCGTCGCACCGCGACCGTCTGCGCCTCGTCCGCGTGGGTCGAGGCGGCGACCTGTGGCGGACCGCCGTCGAAGCAGCGCAGCACCGCACACCATTCGCCGAGCCGTGGCACGAACAGCCGCGGGACCAGCGCCATGGTCAGATCGATCTCCAGCGACTGCGCCAGCAAGTCGCTCGCCCCGGTGATAAACGCGACCTCGGCGCGGCGCCGGAGGTCGGCCGTGCGCAACCGATGGTTGTCCACCACGACCGTGAACGCCCGGGCGGCAAGCACGGCCAGATTCTTTACGTGGTCGGGTAACTCCGCCGCGTAGACGGTCAGACTGCCGTGCATGGGAGGCGTCAACGGCAGCGGCACGCGTACCGCCGTCGGCTCGTGATGTGCCGCACCGGCGCGCGCGACGCGTTGCTCACCGCGGCCGTCCGCGCGATCGAACGACAGGTCGACGGCCGCGCCGCCGGCCGCGGCGGACAGGTCTGCGACGGCCTGGTCGGCGAGTCGCGTCAGATCGTCCGCGACCGGCGCGGTCTGCCAAATCTCCGGAATGGTGACCACGCCGCCGGCACGCGGCCGCGGAATCGCGACGCCGTCGCCGGTGACGACCGCCGCGCCGTCGCTGGTTGCGCTCGCCAAAGCGGCGGCGGCGAGTGCCGTTGTCGAGCCGTTGGATGCCGGTACGCCCGGACCCAGCGCGTCGACACCATGAAACTCGTCGACCACGACGTCGGCGCGGAACACCTCGAACCACACCGTCTTGCCCGCCCCGTGATGGACCACGCCCCACCGGGTCGCGATGTGGTCAACGAGTACCAGACCCCGCCCGTGCGACAGCAACGGACGCTGCCCGTCGGCCGTGTCAAGCGTCGGTACTTCGCCACGGTGACCGTCCGCTACCGCCACATGTACGCGCGCCGAGTCAACGTCAATGGTCACGTCGAGATCGGTGCCGGCGTGCAATACGGCATTTGTGACGAGTTCGGTGGCCAGCAGCATCACGTCGTCGGCCATCTCGGAAAGCGCGGCCTCGGCGAGCACCTGACGCACCGCGGTCCGCACCGTGGACGGCGCGTGCCGGTCGGCGCGCAGGTGCAGACGACGTGTTGCGTTGGGGGCCACGAACAGTAGTGTCCTCCGAGTGGAGCGGTGTAGCCAGCCGTGCTGGTCGCCGTCCCACCAGGTTCGCTACGCGCCGCCGGCGCGCGGCGGCGCGACGGGAGGGCGTCATGACCGTGACCGAGCAGCGACCGGGGCAACGGCCGGGCACCGATCCGCTCCTTGGCGAGCTGACTGAGGCATTGCACCGCGTACGCCTGGGCGACTTCAAGGTGCGGCTGCCCCGCCGCGGTGATGCCGGCGCCGCTGTCGTCGACGCGTTCAACGAGGTCGTCGCGCAGCAGGAGCGTCAGGCGGATAACTTCGTACGGATTGCCCGGTTGGTAGGACGCGAAGGGCGGCTCACCGAGCGGCTCGGCGACGAGGGACTCGACGGCGCGTGGGCCGAGACCACCCGTACGGTCAACGCGCTGATGGACGACCTCGGCCGGCCGACAACCGAAATCGCACGCGTCATCGCCGCGGTAGCCGAGGGCGATTTGTCCCAACACATGGCGAACGAGATCGAGGGCCGACCGCTACGCGGCGAGTTCCTTCAGATCGGACGGACCGTCAACACGATGGTCGACCAGCTCTCGTCGTTCGCCGACGAGGTGACGCGGGTGGCGCGCGACGTCGGCACCGAAGGCAAGCTCGGCGGGCAGGCGGACGTACGAGGTGTGTCCGGTACGTGGCGCGACCTGACGTCGAACGTCAACCAGATGGCCGCGAACCTGACGAACCAGGTGCGCTCGATCTCGCAGGTGACGACCGCGATCGCGTACGGCGACCTGTCCCAGAAGATCACCGTGTCGGCGAAAGGCGAGGTCGCGGAACTGGCCGAGACCATCAACTCGCTCACCGACACGCTGCGCGTCTTCGCCGAACAGGTCACCCGCGTGGCGCGCGAAGTGGGCACCGAGGGCAAGCTCGGCGGCCAGGCCGAGGTGCCGGGCGTGGCCGGCACGTGGAAGGACCTGACCGACAGCGTCAACTCGATGGCGTCGAACCTGACCGACCAGGTGCGCAACATCGCGCAGGTGGCGACCGCAGTGGCCCGTGGCGACTTGTCGCAGCGGATCACCGTTGCGGCGCAGGGCGAGATCCTGGAGCTCAAGGACACCGTCAACACGATGGTCGACCAGTTGTCCTCGTTCGCCGACGAGGTGACCCGCGTGGCGCGCGAAGTGGGCACCGAGGGCAAGCTCGGCGGCCAGGCGCAGGTGCTGGGCGTCGGCGGTACGTGGCGGGACCTGACCGATAACGTCAACCAACTCGCCGGCAACCTGACCGCGCAGGTGCGCAACATCGCCCAGGTCACCACGGCGGTCGCCCGCGGCGACCTGTCGCAGAAGATCACCGTGGACGCACGTGGCGAGATCCTGGCGCTCAAGAACACCGTCAACACGATGGTCGACCAGCTGTCGTCGTTCGCCGACGAGGTCACCCGCGTCGCCCGCGAAGTGGGTACCGAAGGCAAGCTCGGCGGTCAGGCCGAAGTCGCCGGCGTCTCGGGCACCTGGCGCGACCTCACCGACAACGTCAACTCGATGGGTTCGAACCTGACCGACCAGGTCCGCAA
>DASTMZ010000150.1:0-5077 GCA_035713725.1 Micromonosporaceae bacterium | reverse complement strand
CGGAACGCGGTCCAGCGTGACGCACCGAGCGTGGCGGCGGCCTCCTCGAACCGGCCGTCCGCGCTACGCAGCGCGCCCTCGACCGCGATCACGAGGAACGGCAACGCGACGAACGTCTGCGCCATCACGACGGCCGTCGTGGTGAACGGCAGCTCGATGCCGAACCACCGGTCGAGCCAGATGCCGATGATGCCGGTGCGTCCGAACGCGGTGAACAGCGCAACTCCGCCGACCACCGGCGGCAGGACGAGCGGGAGCAGGATCAGCGCACGGACGAAACGCTGGCCGACGAACCGGGTTCGGGCCAACACGAACGCGACCGGTACGCCGAGGAGGAGACAGACCGCGGTCGTGATGGTCGACGTGAGGAGCGACAGCCACAGCGCCGTCAACGCACCGGGTTCGGTCAGCCGCTGCCACATTGTGCCCCACGGCGCGCGAACCACGAGGCCGAGCAGCGGCGCGAACAGATATGCGGTGCCGATCACCGCCGGCAGCAGCAGTATCGCCGGCGGACGACGATACTGCTGCTGCGACGGCTGCGTCACGGTTGCGTCACGGCGCCTGGAACCCGGCCGCGGTGAACACCGCGAGCGCCTCCGGCGAAACGATGTAACTCACCCACGCGTTCGCGAGCGCGATGTTCTTGGATCCCTTCAGCGCCACGATCGGGTACGTGTTGATAGCCAACGCCGACTCGGGGAACTCGACGGCGTCGACCTTGCCGGCCGCGGCCTTCGCGTCCGTACGGTAGACCAGCGCCGCGTCCGCCTCACCGAGCTCGACCGGCGTGAGCGCGGACTTGACATCGGGTGCCTCGGACACCGGCTTGATCGTGAGACCGGCCGCCTGCTCTGCCTTTGTCGCGGCGGTGCCGCACGGCACAGTCGGCGCGCACAGCACGACCTTCAACTTCGGATCCGTGAGGTCCTTGAGCGAGGCCAGATGCTTCGGGTTGCCCGGCGGGACGGCGATCACGAGCTGATTCTTCACGAAGTTCTGCGGCGTGCCAGCGTTGTCCCCGGCATCCGTCACGGTCTTCATCGTGGTCGGCGAGGCGGCGGCGAACACGTCCACCGGAGCGCCCTGCACGATCTGCGCGGCAAGCGTGTCGCTGCCGCCGTACGAAAACTTGATCGTCGTACCCGGGTGCGTTGCCTGAAACATCTGGCCGAGCTGGTTGAACGTACCGGTCAGCGATGCCGCGGCGAGCACCGTGATCGTGCCGCTCAGGTTCGCGCTGCTGCCGGCGCCGGGTGTGGACGTGGCCGAACTGGACTTGCCGCTGCTGCCGCAGCCGGCCAGCGCAACGGCCGCGACGATCGCGGCGGCCGAGACAGCGACCAGGCGCGTTCTCCGAAAGTGCGTCATGTTAGCCATGTTAAGCCCCGCATGTGCAAGGTCAAGATGACCCGTCGGCCCTAAAGTTCGGCGCGACGGCGAGCGGCGCAGCTGGGAGCGGTACAGCAGGAAGCGGCGCAGCAGGAAGCGGCGCAGCGGGGAGCGGCGGACGCCGCGCTGCACCGGCGACCGTGGCTGGCAGGATCAAGGCCATGGCCTCGCCCACGTGGAGCCCGGATCAGTACTTGAAGTTCGCGGCCGCGCGCGCTCGAGCCTTCGACGATTTGGTCGCCCGGATCCAGACGTCGCAGCCCGTTTCCGTGGTCGATCTCGGCTGCGGGCCAGGCAATGCCACCCGTACGCTCGTCGATCGCTGGCCGCGGGCGCACGTGACGGGCATCGACTCGTCCGCGGCGATGATCGCCGAGGCGCGGCACCTGGCGGTGGACGTCCCGGACGGCCGGCTGCGGTTCGAGGTGGGCGACATCGACGCGTGGGCGCCGGCCGAAGCGGTAGACGTCATCGTCGCGAACGCCGTGTTGCACTGGATTCCCGACCACGCCGCGCTGTTGCCACGCTGGATCAGCGCGTTGCGACCCGGCGGCTCGCTCGCGTTCCAGGTGCCGGCGCCCGCCGATGAGCGCGGCGCCACGGCGCTGCGGGTGGTGACCTCGGCCCCGCGGTGGTCCGACCGGTTGGCGGGCGTCACGTCACCGGGTGGCCTGGCCTCAGAGCCGACGTGGGTACGCAGTGCCGACGCGTACGCCGACCTGCTGAGCCGCCTCGACTGCGCGGTCGACGCGTGGGAGACGACCTACATGCACGTGTTGCCCGGTGACGACCCGGTGCTCGAGTGGTTCGCGGGATCCGGTCTGCGGCCGTATTTCGACGCGTTGGGCGGCGACGCCTCGCCGGACGCCGGCGCGTTCCGCGACGAGATGGCGGCCGCGCTCCGCCACGCGTACCCACGCCAGCCGTACGGGACGATCCTGCCGTTCCGCCGCGTGTTCGTCGTCGCCCAGCGCTGAGTGGTGCCTGGGATGGCTATTGGCCGCGGTGGACCACGTCTGCCATCGTGTGCGGACATGACGACTGAAATGACCGCCGCCGATGTCGCCCGCAGCGACCGACCCGCATGGCACCGGATCCATGGCTGGCACGTGCATCCGGGTGTGCGCAGCAACCACGAGCTGACGTTCGGTGAGCGAGCCGCGGACCGGATGCGGAACAACATGGGTTCGTGGGGGTTCGTGTTCGGCGCGATCGCCTTCCTCGCGATATGGATGCTCTACAACGGAGTCCGCAGCGGCGGCGCGTTCGACAAATATCCGTTCATCCTGCTCAACCTCGTGCTGAGCTGCCTAGCCGCGATGCAGGGTGCGATCCTGCTCATCGCCGCCAAGCGCAGCGATCAGGTCGCGGCGGAGCTTGCGCAGCACGACTACGAGACGGACTCCCGCGCCGAGCAGTTGATCGAGATGCTGAGCACCAACCTCGAGTCGCTGCGCGAGGAACACCGGCAGATGCGTGCCCAGCTGATCGCGGTCACCGACCTGCTGGCCAAGACGACCTCGCCGTAGCCGGCGTCCGTAGCCGGCGTCGGCGGGTGGCGTCGGTGGGCCGCGTCCGTCGCGGCCTCCGCGGGCGGCGCGCAATTCGCGCCGAGACACGACGCGCGTTTCCTGCCGAGATAAAGAGCCGCCGGCGTCCATAGTGGACACCGGCGGCGTTCTATCTGCGTAATGCTTTATAACCAGGGGTTGTTAGCTCTGTGCCGCTCGGGTTGCTCGGCGGTGAGCGTCAGGCGGCTTGGAGACCCTCCGCGCGAGCCAGCTCGCGCAGCCGACCGAGCGCCTGGATCTCGAGTTGGCGGATCCGCTCGCGGCTGAGGGAGAACCGCGACGCGACCTCGGTCAGCGAGTGCTCGCGGCCGTCCTCGAGGCCATAGCGTGCGCGCATAATGCCCGCCGAACGGTCGTCGAGGTGCCCGAGCAGACCCGCGATGCGGGTGCGCTCCATCGACGCCACCACGACATCCTCCGGCGAGGCCGAGTCGGTGTCCGAAACCAGGTCGCCGAGACTGGTGTCACCGTCGTCGCCGACCGGGGTGTCGAGCGAAACAGTGTCCTGCGACCAGCGCTTCAGTTCGACAACACGCTCCGCGGTGACGCCCAGCGCGTCGGCGATCTGTGCGATCTCCGGATCGCTGCCGAGCTCGCGGGTGAGCTGGCGAACCACGTTGCGCATACGGTTGACGTCCTCGACAAGGTGCACCGGCAGACGTACGGTGCGCTCCTGCTGCGCGATCGCGCGGCTGATCGCCTGACGGATCCACCACGTCGCGTACGTAGAGAACTTGAAACCACGCTCGTAGTCAAACTTCTCGACGGCCCGGACCAGACCGGTGTTGCCCTCCTGGATCAGGTCGAGCATCGGCATGCCGGAGCGGACGTAGCGACGCGCAATAGACACCACGAGGCGGAGGTTGGCGCGAATGAAGAGATCCTTGGAGGTCTCGCCGAGCCGAACGATGGCGCGCAGCTCGTCGCGATCCCACTTGGCCGGGAGTTCGTCGAGATCGAGCAGGTATTCCGCGTAGAGGCCCGCCTCGATGTTCTTGGACAGGTCCACTTCCCGCGCCGCGTCGAGCAGCGGCGTCTTGGAGATCTCATGCAGATATACACCGACGAGGTCGCGCTCCTCGGCGACTTCATCAGTGCGCAACACCGTCTTCACGTCTTCCACGCTCGGGCCCCTCCCCGTTTGTCGCAGCTCGCGCTCCGTTGGGAACGCCCTGCGGCCTGCCCCCAGCACAACAGGGTCCCGCCACCGGAGATTCCACGTTTATGCGTTGTTCGCATCACCTTTTGGTGACGACCGGAAAGTCGGCTGGTACTTACCTAGACGTTCCAACGCCGCATCAGGTTCGCAGATCTGGCTGGAGATTCGCTGAGCGTTATCCGGTAGAACGCTGAGTTACCCGCCGTGAAAGGCACAAAACACCCCAGCGTCGTGACGAACGTCACCACAAATGCGTTGGTACGTGCAACTTTCGCCCACCGCGGACGCCCAGCAACTTCCCGGTTTCGTCCAGCGGGTTGCCGAGCTTGCCACAGCGCCACCACAGCGGAGGCGGCCCTGTGCGCTGTTTGTTGTCAGCGACGTTTTGTCGTCAGGGGCGTGCTTCTCGCCACGCCGCCAGGACTTCGGCTTCTTCGTCCGGATTGAGACCCGCCTTGCGTGTCGGTGCTTGCATGCCGGCGTCGGCACTGGCGGCCTCGGTGCCGGCATCGCCACCGGCCGCCGCGCGGGTGTCGCCACTGGCGGCCTCGGTGCCGGCCGATCGCGCGCCCGCCGGCTGGGTAGATCGCAGCCACTCCAGGGTGTCGCGCGCAGTGTCCACAAGGGGCCTGGCGACCAGCCCGGCGGCTTGCGGCGCGGTGCCGTCGTGCGTGAGGAAGCCGCCGTAGTCGGGCAACGGCAGCCACAGCGGCAGCGAGCGGGGGCCGGCCCACGGATTCACGCCATGGTCGGTGAGGAACGCGTCGTCGACCCACGTGAACCGCGGCGCCCCGGCGCCGACCCCGGTCGCGACGTCGACGAGGAACTGCGCGCGGGTCACGGGTACGCCGACCCCGTCGTACGTGCCGGCGATGCGATTACGGCCGGCGAGTGCCAACCAGGCGCCGAGATCCCGTACGTCGACCCACTGCACGAGATCCTCCGGTGTGCCGGG
>DASTMZ010000149.1:0-40084 GCA_035713725.1 Micromonosporaceae bacterium | reverse complement strand
TGCGCCGTACCGGTAAATGCCATTGCGCCGACCACAGCCGCGATCGCGGCGCCGCCGACGGCGATGCGCCAAGGTATGCGCATCGGTCCTCCTTGGGGGAGAAGGGATGTGGGGATGCCACCGTCAGCCACGAAACCCCGCCTCGGCACGATTTCACCGCTGTCGATGGATGACGCAAGCTTCAATCCCGCGCGGCGAAAGGTCAATGCTTGACGAGTGTCTTGTCAGCCGGCTAACAGGATTCGCGTCAAAGTCCGCTCTCGCGACCGTCTCATCAGGACGGGAGCGCCGCGATTGACGTGCTCGTCTCAGGCGTGCGGGGTCCGGATGTCATGGTTCGCTCGGCCGTTCCGATTGACATCAACTGCGGCGATGATTACGACTGTCCGTGAACGCGGCTCGTCAGATCGCCCGCCGCGTCACGGCCACGACCGTCCGCGACCCGCCGGAGGACCGATGCGCCACCTCGGATCGATCGCTTTGTCCATCGTGCTCGCCCCGGTCATTTTCGTGCTCGTGGGAGTCGGCCAGGCAAAGGTTGCCTTGAACCTTGGACTAGCGCAGACCCGCTGGTCGGAGTTTGGCATCGGGGTGGCGGCACTGCTTGTTGCCGCGGCCTGCTGCGCGGTGCTCACGCTGACCAGGGTGTCGCCCGCTGGCCCGGCGTTGATCGGCCTCGTCTTCCTTGCGGTCGCGATCGTCGCCGTCGCCGTTCCGTCGTCGATCCTGCCGCACGTCGGGAACGGCCTGTTCGGCGTCCGTGGCGACACGACGCTTCCGCTGCAATCCGGCGTTTTGATGCTCATCGCGGTGCCACTGCTGGCGACCGTCTTCAGCGCACGACGATGGCGCGGCGGCGAAACGCGCCAAGCGGCCCAGGCCGAATCTCCGCCACATGGGTACGGTCCACCGACGGTACCGGTGCAGCAGCCGTACCCGCGTGCCGCACAAGCCGACCCATTCGGCACCACGCCAGTGCCCGCGCAGTCGCCTGTGATGTCGTCCGGAGAATTCGTTGCCACCGTGCCGGCCGAGGACGAACCGGCCGCCCACGGACAGGCGTATCCGCCGCCCAGGTATCCCTCGCCACCGCCGCAGATTTATCCGCCCGTCACGCCGTTGCCGCCACCACCGTCACCACCGCGACCGGTCGCGCCGCCACCACCACCGGCACCGCCGGCGCCCCCAGCGGCACCGGCACCGAACGTGAGCCCACCAGCGGCGCCGCTGCCGGCACGGTTCGAGCCCGTCGTACCGGCCCGCACCCCTTGGTCGGCGCCGCCCGGCTCGAGTAGCGCTCCGGCCGTGCCGACACCGGACCAGTCGACCGACCAAGCGGACGTACGCGATGAGCCCACGCAGGTCAATCGGTCAGACGCCATGCCGGTCGGCACGGTCTACCCGAGTCGGCACGCCCACGACGCGGCGGATGAGGTCACGGTCGTGGACTTGCCGCCGACGTCCTCGGACGACTCGGCGTCAAGGCCCGAGTCGGGCATGGTCGCCGACGAGGGCGGGCCAGACGCCGTCGAGCGGCGCTCCGCCGACACGGTGGCGCAGACGCGGCCCGACGACTGACGGCCGTCAAGCCAACGCGCCTCAGCCGCGCGACGTCGCCTGGTCTGCGCTGCCGAGTTCCGGCTGCCCGCCGTTCGGCGACGGCTCCGGCATTGGCGCGACCGTACCCATGCTCTTGCGGACCGTGTCGAAGATGGCGAGTCCCTGGCCGACCAGCCCGGCCGCGATGTCGCCCAATCCGTCGGCGCCGTTGAGCACGGTGACGTTCGCGTTCGCCAGGCCCTGTGCGGCCTCCTTCACGATCGCCGGAAGTTGGTCGATCAGCATGCGCTCGAGCGCGACCCGGTTATACGACGCCGCGGCCTCCGCCTGGACCTTCATCTTCGCGGCCTCGGCCTCGGCGATCAGCCGGACGCGTTCGGCCTCCGCCTCGGCGGGCCGCACGATCTCGGCCACTAGTTGCTGCTCACGCAGCTCGGCCTCGCGCTGCGCGAGGTCAGTCTGCGCAGCGATGACCTCGAGCTGTGCTTTCGCCTCGGCCAGCGGACCGGCCTGCGCCGCCTCCGCCTGCGCGCGGTCGATCTCCGCCTTGTATTGCGCCTCTACGACGGCCGTCTGACGGGCGAACTCGGCCTGTGCACGCTGTGACTGCTGGGCGGCCTCGGCGGCGGCCTGATCGGCCTGCGCCTGTGCAACCTGTGCCTGCCGTTGGATCGCGGCGTTGTGCGGCGCGGACATCGCCGCGATGTACCCGATCTTCATGTCGTCGATCGACTGGATTTGCAGGGAGTCGACGGACAGGCCGATGCGAGCCATCTCCTCCTTGGAACCCTCAAGCACTTCGGTCGCGAGTTTCTGCCGCTCGGTCACGATCTCCTCGACCGTCATCGAGCCGACGATCGACCGCAGGTGGCCCGCGAAGATGCGCCCGGTCAGCACGGCCATCTGATCCTGATCGGACAGGAAGCGCTGTGCGGCGTTGACGATGCTGTCCGCATCGTTGCCGACCTTGAACGCGATCACCGCGCGTACGTTCAGCGATATGCCCTGCTTCGTCACGCATACCTCGCTGACTTCCGCCTCCTTCATGGCGAGCGTCAGGAATCGGGCGCGGCGGAACACCGGAAGGACGAACGTGCCGTGGCCGGTGACGACGCGGAACGGCGTGGTCCCGCTGTTCGACTTCCGCCCCGAAACCAGCATCGCCTCGTCCGGGTCGGGCACGCGATATCCGAACATCAATCCTCCTAGTCGCACCCGTCAGCGAGCGTTCAGCCCAGTGCGGAGATCGGGATAACCGAGACGGTACGGCCGCCGAGGTCGGCCACGATCAGCACGTTCGTACCCTTCGCGATCGGCTCGTCGGAATGCGCGAGGTATGTCTGGCTGCCGGTGGGTAGGCGTACCAAGACTTCGCCAGCCCCTCCCGGGCCGCGCGTGGCATGAACGACGACTCCGGTCTTGCCGACGAGTTCGCTGTCCACCGAGAATCCTCTCCGTACCCGGCCGATAACGTACTCGCCAACGTCAACCCGCGTCCGCCCCGGACGGCCACATTTGGGCCACCTCCGAGGCACCTGGATTAAATCTTGGTACGACGGGGAATCACCGCGGCGAACGTCCACCCCCGACCGGACGGCGCGCAGGATTAGGAGGCCAACGGTGAAAACCGCCGGTGTCATCGTCGTCATTTGGCTCATCATCGGAACCATCGCCGCCTGGCAGCGCGGCTACTTCGGGTCATCGAGCGATACGTGCGCGCACTTCGGCACGACCGCGATCACCCTCGTCGCTGGACCGCTCAACTACGTCGGCCTCAACCCGAAGATTCACTGCGAGCTGCCACAGCCGTCGAAGTAGCTCCGTCGCGTACGAGCGCAGGGCGCGGCATCCGCCGCGCCCTCCGCTCGTGCCCTTCGGTTGACTCCTACAAGCGTTACTCCTCGACGAGCAGACGCTCCCGCAGATCGGCAAGCGTACGGCTGAGCAGCCGCGACACGTGCATCTGTGAAACGCCAACGCGCTCGGCGATCTCGCTCTGCGTCATGTTCGCGAAGAACCGCAGCATCAGGATCTGCCGCTCACGCTCGGGTACGTCGGCGAGCGCCTCGTGCAGCGCCTGCCGGTCGGCCACCGACTCGAGGCGCTCATCCGGTGCGCCCAACACATCGGACAGCACCGCGCCGTCGTCGTCGCCGACCGGCGTGGACAGCGACCGAGCGGTGTGCGCCTGGCCGCAGTCGATGCCGGCGAGCACCTCGGATTCGGTGATGCCGAGACGCTCGGCAAGATCGCCGACCGTCGGAGAGCGGCCCAGATCCTGCGCCAGCGTCGGGATCAGTCGGCTGATCTCGAGATACAGCTCCTGGCGCGCGCGGGACACCCGGACGCTCCAGCTCTTGTCTCGGAAGTGACGCTTCACCTCGCCGAGAATGGTCGGCATCGCGTAGTTGACGAAGGGTGTTTCGCGCCCGGGGTCGAAGCGGTCGACCGCCTTGATCAGACCGACCGTCGCGACCTGGACCAGATCGTCGAGGCTTTCACCGCGACCAGCGAAACGTGCCGCTGCCCTGCGCACCATGGGCAGGCAGGCGCAGATGACGTCGGTGCGCATGGCATCCCGGTCCGGGTCGCCAGGATCCATTGTGGACATCGTTGCGAGGTTCGCAGCCACGAAGTCATCGACATCGTCGCGCGAACTCTGGGTGGGCAGTTTGACGCGGGCGGACAACGCCGCCGTCGTGGTGCTGAGGGAACTCATGAATGACTCCACGTGCCGTGGCGTCTGCCCGTCGAAAGCCTGGGCGCAGCAGAAACGCGCGCACCACCAGCCGACCTGTCGGCGACGCCGCTGAGCACGACCCGATGCCCGTTTTCTCGAACACCAGCGCGACTACAGCGCGTCTTCCCACACTATCGGCTGATCCAGAGGTGTCAAGAAGGCTGGCACGCGACCGCCTAACGTACGAGGGAGATTGTGGCCCAGACCACTTTTCCATCGGCGGTGGAGTGCGAGCCCCATCCGTCTGCCATCGCGTCCAGAATCAGCAGGCCACGCCCGTGTTCGCTCTCGTGGGCGCCGGTCAGGCCGGGCACTGGCCGGAACATCGGGCGCGGATCATTGTCACGCACCGAGACGTCCAACTTTTCGTTGGTCAGCCGCAACGCCATCACGGCCGGCGTCCGGGCGTGTACCACGGCGTTGGTCACGAGTTCCGAGGCGACCAGCGACGCGAGCTTAGCCACCCGGGTCACGCCCCAGTTCGTACACGTGTCCACCACGTACTGGCGGGCCAGGGCGGGCGCCCGCGAGTCCGGACGCAACTCGATCGCCGTACGTTGCGGCACGGGTACGTCCAGCGCCGCGAGTACGCCTGCATCGACGTCCCGGTAGACGGCCGGCCGCTCGCTCAGCTCGTACGTGGCCAGCAGTGCGCTCGTCGCGGCCGGACTCCCACAGAACCCAACTCGGGCGCCGGGCCAGGTGCGCGCCTCGCCAACCAGCGCCACCATCCGGCTGAGTGCGGCCGGCGACGCCACCACGAGGTGCGAGACGTCGACGAGCAACACGGTCGGCGCCTCTGCCAGGCAGTCGCGCATCGCGACCATCGCACGCGCCACGGACGTCTGGTCGAGCGTGCCGTAGAGCGCGACGACCGCGATCGGCAATCGTCGCTGCACGCGGCAGACCAGCGTGGTGGTCACGGCCCGCGCTCCAGATACGCACGGCGCATCGCCGACCGTGCCGCCCGGTCGCGCTCAGCGGATGTCACGCCACGCCCTCCTGTGTCGGCGCCCGGCTACGCGTGCGTTCTACCCAGCCAGGACGCGGCCACACCTGGCGGACAACCGACGAACCGTGCGCTATAACGGTGCGGTGACCGATGCGCGATCCAGCCTGGACGTCGACGACGTTCACCAGGCGACCCCGGGCGCCGCCGTACTCGCCCTGACCGGCGAGCTCGACCTCGCCACGATAGGCGTACTCAAAGACGCGGTGGGTGACCGACTCGCGCCAGGCGTACATATCGTCCTCGATCTCGCCGGTCTCACGTTCTGCGACTCGACCGGACTCGGGGCGTTTGTCGCGCTGCAGCGCCAGGCTCGGGCGAGCGGCGCGCGGTTCGCGCTCGCCGCGCCGCGCAAGCGGATCGCCGACCTCTTCGCGTTGAGCGGCATCGACCAGGTCATCATGGTTTACGACTCGACCGACTCAGCGCTCGCGGCCCCGCCCGAAGACCGTTCATAGCCGTCGCCGCAGCCAACTGATCGACATGTCGCGCCGGCACGACGGGAGGTCGGCAATGCGGCTAGTACGAGCATGCAGGCTTCGTCATTCGTATCGGTAGCTCGACACAGCGACAACACGCCGTCGAGTCCGGCGGCGCGGCCCGCGGCGGCCAGCGACCGCCGCAGCTGCGGCCACGGATCGGAGTCCGGGTGCGCGCGGTCGAAGACCATGCCGTCGGTCATCCAGACAATCATGTCGCCGTCGCGCACCGGTGTCCGTGACTGAGCGAAGTTGGCGGACTCGAGCAGGCCGACCGCTGGGCCGTCCGGTCGGTCGAGCATGCGCGTACCGTGGCCGAGCAGCCGTACCGGTGGCAGGTGGCCCGCCTGCGCCCACCGGACCACACGGTCGACCGGGCAGTATCGGCCGACCACCATGCTGGCTAGCGGCGGGACGTCGTCGCGGTGAAAGTCCGCGTTGAGGATGCCGAGGAGCGCGGCCGGGGGTACCCCCGCGTTGCCGAGCGCACGCGCCGGATACAGCAGCCGGGCGAGCACCTCTCCGGCCTGCACACCGCTGCCGAAGCTGTCGCCGACCGCGAACAGGATGTGGCCGTCATCGAGCAAGGTGGCATCGCAGAAGTCGCCACGCAGGTAGCGATCGTCGTCGGGCGCCGCGTGTCGGCCCGCGATATGAACACTGTCGGTCTGTACGTCGCAGATGAGCGCCGGATACAACACGCGCCGGAGTTCTCGGGTGACCTCGCGCTGCGCGGCGAGGTTCAAGCGCTGCTCGGCGAGCCGGGCCTCGACGCGCAGCATCCGTTCGTCGGCGGTCCGCGTTTCGGTGAGGTCCTGGGCGACCGCGAGAGCACCGATCACGCGACCGTCACTGGCCGGCACCGGCTCCGCGATGATGCGCACGTGGCGCTCGCCGTCGTCGTCGGCCAGCCGGAACTCGGCGCCGGCGGCCTGTCCACGGTTGACGGCGTTCACCATCGCGGTGACCGAGTCCTGCTCCGCGTCGCCAACCGCGTCGGCCAGGCTCGCGAACGCGATCGGCCCACGGGCCGGATCCCGGTCGAAGATCCGGAACATGCCGGGCGACCAGTACGACTGACGGCCAGCGAGATCCCAGTCCGCCCAGCCGAAGTGGCCGAGTGCTTCCATGCGTTGCAGTTGCCGCTCGCGCCGCACCCGATCGTCGTCGCGATGCCACGTGACGAGCAGGCCGCCGCCGTAGCGGATGGCGCGGCGCCGCACCGTGACGACGGTGGGCGCGCCGTCGAGCACAACGGTCTCCTGCTGCGCGCCGCGTGCCCACGGCTCGCCGGTCTCCAGCACCTGCCGGTAGGCGTCGAACACACCGGACTTGCCGAGATGCGGGTACGTGTCGAGAAGCCGTCGGCCGATCTGCTCGGCACGCGCGAGCCCGGCCATGTCGGGTACGTCCGCGCTGGCGTACTCGATGACGAAGTCGACGACACGGCCGTCGTCGTCACGTACCGGCTGGAGCAAGAAGCCGGGGTCGTAGCCGACGTCCAGGATGGACGACATCGGATGGGACGGCGGTCCCCACAGCCGTGCCGCGGTGCGCTGTGCCACCGGCGCGAGCGCGCCGAGGTGGCGGCGTTCGCGCGTGGTGAACGGCTCGGCGCCGCGTTGCGTGTCGGCGTACCAACCAAGCGAGATCGCGCCGAACGCGCCGTCGACACCGTGCAATGGAACCGCGGCAACCCGGCCGAAGGCCGCGCCGTCGCCACGCCATACCGGTCCGCCGGTTGCCATCGCTTCGGCGGCGGCGCTCGATAGCGCCTCGGCCACCGCCCCGCTGATCGGCGCGGCAGCACCGCGCCTGGTGTCCGTCGCCGTCGGTTCGCCTCCCAGCGACGTGCTCTGCTGGTGTCCTCGTGCGGCGCCTGAGCCGCGCGACCGGGCTCCCGCGCGCGCGCCGCCAGTCCCCCGACCGGCCCGCGCCTGGCGTGGCGGCTCGCTTCGCGCAGCGGTCGCGATGCCGCGCACGTTCGCCCCGTTGCCGATCTCGTGCACCGCGACGACATCGGGCCCGAGTCCGCAGCCGAGCATCAGCTCGGCGAGATCGGTGAGATCGCGACAGGCCGGCGCCTGCGTTGCTACGTCCCGGTAGACCGGTGCGAAGTCCAGCGATAGTGCGGCATCGTCGGACGCGTCCTCGGGCGACTCGTCTTCGGTGTCGTCCTCGGCGCTGGGCGCCGCTCCGGCCGGATTCGTGGGTTCGTTCATCGACGCGAGCAGGCTGGCCGCGACGTCCGAGAGGCGGACGTTGGACCGTTGCGACAGCGTCGACAAGTGCGCAAACGCAGCCTCCGGTGAGCAGCCCAGCCGCTCAGCGAGAACGCCCTTCGCCTGCTCGATGGCGCCACGGCTGGCCATTGCCCGCCGCAGCCCGGCCACCTCGGCCTCGAGGCGCTGAACACGCATTGCCCAGTCGAGGTCCGCCGTCGTCTCGGCAAGCCCGTCGTCGCGTGGCATGTGTCGAGCCTGCCACGCGCCACGTCGGCGCGCCGCATCCGGCCTGCGTGCCGTGCCAGATCAGCGCCCGGACCGGCTACGTGAAGACACTGACGCCACCGGGGCCGACGAGCAGACCGACCACGATCAGCACGACGCCCCACAGGATGCTGCCGCGAATGATCGACACGATGCCGCCGATTACGAGGATCGCTGCGATAAGCCACAGGAGGGTATACATGGTGCACGATGTACCCTCGCTGGTTCGGGCCGAAACCGTCCGCAGGTCGCATGGCATGGTGCCGGCCGACTGGCCCGTCGATCGCCGTCGACGGCAAGGCCTTATGGCGCAACCCATGCGAGGCGACGTGTCAATCGCGCCGCGACCGTCTCCCGTCGCCGTCACCAGACGTACGCTGAGCGGACGCGCCGGCTACGACAACTGCGCTGGTCGACGTTTGTCGGAGTGCCGAATCGGGCACCCGGTTCGATACGCGACCAAGGCGGCCGCGAAGCTCTCGCGATGGGAGTCCGCCGTGACGAGACGTAAGTCCACACCGACGACGCTGCGCAATCTGACGGACTTGGGCCGAGCCGCGGAGCGTACCGCGACCGCTGGCTGGCACGACCTGACCAACGCCGTCGACGACGCGGCCGGCCGGACCCAACACCTCGCCGAGGGCACGCGCTCGCGCATCCGTGTGCTGCGCGGCGACGTACGCAAGCAGAGTGACCAGGCACGTAAGCGCGGCGCGGCGGTGCGCAAGCGCGGGCTTGCGGCACGCGACGAGGCGTACCGCCGGGGGACGGCCGCCCGGGACGCGCTGTCCGGTCGGCGTACCCACCCGTGGCGCTGGGCCGCCGCTGCCGCGGCCGCGGGGCTCGCCGCCGGCGCAGCTGTCATCGAACTCGGCAGGCGCCTGATCCAGTCGCGGGAGCAGGCGCAGCTCGAAAAGATCGAGCAGACCGTCGCGGACGTGACCGGTGATACGGCCAACGCGTCACGGATGACCGGCTGGGCGACGGTGCCCGGAGACGGTGCGGCCGGGACGTCCGCAACTTCCGGCCCGCGCGGGGGTACGAACGCGACCAGCACCGGTTCCGATTAGACCCGGATGCCGTCTCGCACCGCCCGCCGCGTCGCACCGGCCGGCACCGGTTCGGCTACGCGCGACGCGGCAGGCGTACGAGGTTGGCGAAGAACTCGTCGATCTGTCGTACGGCCGCGATGAACCGCTCGAAGTCGGGTGGCTTCGTGACGTACGCGTTGGCGTGCAAGCGATAGCTGGCAAGCACATCCTCCTCGGCCGACGACGTGGTCAGCACCACGACCGGAATCTCCGAGAGATCCGGGTCGGACTTCATCTCGGCCAGCACCTCACGGCCGTCGCGGCGGGGCAGGTTCAGGTCGAGCAGCACGAGATCGGGCCGCACCGCGTCGGCGAACTTACCTTCCTGGCGTACGAACGCCAGCGCGTCGGCGCCATCCGAAACGACGCTGAGCCGGTTGCGCACCGGGTGTTCGGCGAACGCCTCGCGTGTCATGAGAACGTCGCCCGGATCGTCCTCGACAAGCAGCACCTCGACCGGGGCGCCCGGCCCGATCGGCTCGGTCGTCATCGGGGCCTTCCCTTCATGACGCGCTCTGCATGACGTCCAACGGCTGCACTGCCGAGTCGTCTGCCGGCGGTGTCGCCGCGGGATCGGCGGCTGCGTCGGACGCTTCCACGACCGGCTCCGGCGACACGACCGGCTCCGGCGACGCGGCCGGCTCCGGCAACGCAACGGGCTCCGGCGAACCGGCTGACGCAGCCGCCGCTTCCGCAGCGACCGGCAGATCGGCCACCGGCTCAGCCGCAACGGCTACCGGTTCGGCGCGAATCGTGAAGCAGATCGCAGTGCCATCCGAAACGTCGGTGTCCAACCAGATCCGGCCGCCGTGGTGCTCCACGATCCGCTTCGCGATCGCGAGTCCGATGCCGGTGCCCGGATAGGCGTCGCGTGGATGCAGGCGCTGGAAGATGACGAACACCTTATCTGCGTATTCCGCCTCGATGCCGATCCCGTTATCGCGGACGCAGATCTCCCAGTCGTCGCCGGACCTGGACGCGGTGATGCGGACCCGCACCGGCTCGTCCGCTCGACGGAACTTGAGCGAGTTGCTGAGCAAATTCGAGAAGAGCGCCACCATCAGCGACTCCTCGCCGCGTACGGTCGGCAGCTCGACGGCTTCCACAGTGGCGCCGGCTCGCGCGAGCGAGTCATCCGCGGCGTTGACCGCGGCTGTGACCGCGGCGCCGAGATCCACCTCGGTGAAGTCGTTGGTGAGCCGGCCGATGCGCGAGAACGACAGCAGATCGTTGATCAGGCGTTGCATGCGGTGCGCGCCATCGACCGCAAACGCGATGTACTGGTCGGCACGTTCGTCGAGCTGGCCGGCGTACCGCCGTTGCAACAGCTGACAGAAACTGGCCACCTTGCGCAGTGGCTCCTGCAGGTCGTGCGACGCCACGTAGGCGAACTGTTCGAGATCCTGGTTCGAGCGCTGCAGATCGGCGGCCTGGGTTTCGAGCTGGGCATTGGCCGCTTCCAGCCAGGAGTTCGCTTGCGCCAGGTCGGCGTTGGCGCGCTCCACGGCGTCGTTGGCGTTCTGTACGACACGCAGATCCGCGACGATTCGTTGGCGCATCTCCTCCACGTCGGCGCCGAGCGTCGCGACCTCCGGCGGGCCGGAGCCGTCGACCGTGTGGTTGTAATCGCCGCTTGCCACCTGACGAACGTCCGCGGCCAAGCGGGCCACCGGGTTGCGTATCATCCGGCGCAGCAGCACGGCGAAGACGAAGCCGGCGACGATGAGGACCGCGATCGAAGCGATCAGCGCCGAGACGATCTCCCGGCTGGAGCTCTGCAACTTCGCCGCGGAGACGTCCCGGACCGCGGCGACGTCCGTTTCGAGCGTGGCCAGCCGCGTCCGCACCGCATCGAACTCGTCGCGGGATGTGGCGTTTATCAGGCCGAGCGCCCTAGCGCGGTCGCCCGAGTCGACGGCGTTGATCACCGGATCGGCGACCGCCGCCTGCCATGCGGCGATGGCCTCCGATACGCCATCGATGTCCTGCGGGATCTTCGGCCGGTTGGCGGCGTGCGCGCGCAGGTCCTCGATCAGAGTTCGCTGCGCCACCAGCCCGTCGGTGTACGGCTGCAGATCGGCGGGTGTGCCGCCGACCGCGTACCCACGGATGCCGGTTTCCTGGTTGAGCATCTGGACTTCGAGCTGCTGTGTGTCGGTGCGGAGCACACCGACCTCGCCAAGCAGCGAATCGAGCTGCTGGCTGTTGTGGTTCGCGGTGATCGCCCCGCCGACGGCGATCAGTGCGAGCAAGGCGATGAACGGCAGGCACAGCGCGAAGATGCGGCCGCCGAGCGACCACTGGGACGGGCGCGTCATGGCCGGGCCTTGCCCGACACCAAAAGCATCGCGACGTCGTCGGCGAGCGGACCGCCGTTGCGGCGCTCCGCCTCCGCCGCGAGCCACTCGGGAAGGCCGTCCGGCGGGCCACCGCCACGCACGTACGTGTCGATCATGCCGCAGAGGCCATCCGTGCCGACCCAGTCGTCACCCTCACGCGCCTCGATCAGCCCGTCGGTGTACGCGAGGATTGCCCAGGCGTCGTCCGGCAGCGCGACCTCCACCGGTTCGGGTCGGTTGTCTGGCATCAGGCCCAGCGCGGCGGACGGCGCGACTTGCATCGGCGCCACCGAACCGGCCGAGATGAATACCGGCGGCGGGTGTCCGGCAGTGCGTACCGTGGCCCGACGGGCAGCAAGATCCACGCCGACCATCGCGAGCGTTGTGAAGATCTCGTCGGCACGCCGTTCGTTGACCAGAATGCGATCGAGCGTGGCGAGTACCCGGTCGTCGTCCACTCCGGCGAGCGTCATGGCCCGCCATGCCACGCGGAGTTCGACGCCGAGCGCCGCCTCCTCTGCCTCGTGCCCACACACGTCACCAACGAGCACCGAGATCCGTTGGGCACCGGTCTGCACCGCGTCGAGGAAGTCGCCACCGAGCACACCCCGGTGGCGTCCGGCCCGATAAAACGCGCGGAGGCCGACGTCCACATTGTCGACGAGCGGGTGCGGCAGCAAGCCGCGCTCCAGCCGTGACGACTCCGCGGTACGCAACTCCGCCTCGCGCAGTCGCAGTGCGCCGTCCTCGGCTCGGCGACGCTCGACGGCGTAGCGAATGGCGCGTTCGAGCACCACGCCATCGACGCGACCCTTGACGAGGTAGTCCTGCGCGCCGTGCGCAAGTGCGTCGGCCCCGAGCTTCTCCTCGGCGAGTCCGGTGAGCACGCACACCGCCACATGCGGACGCGCGGACAGCAGCGTGCTGAGGGCGTCGAGACCGGACGCGTCGGGCAGGTCGAGGTCGAGGAGCACGCAATCGACGGTCCCGACCGCGGTGGTCGCCTCGGCGATGGTGGACACCACCGATAGGTCGACCGGCGCGTCGGCCTCGGCGAGCAGTTCACCGACCAGGAACGCGTCCCCCGCGTCATCTTCGACGAGGAGGACACGCATGGCGCGTCGGCTGGGTGCTTCCACGTCTGCGATCCTGCCGCAGCGATCCACGTCGTGTACAGCCTGCGACATTACGGCGATCACGCGGGATCCCGGACATCTCACGACTCGTCGGCGAAGCAGGAATCCTTGAGCATCCGGATCTTCGCGAATTGATCGGTGATCATCGCGTACGAGGCCTCGCGGACGCTTGCGGCGAATTCCCCCTCACCCAACGTACGCAGGGTGCCGTCGGCGATCTTAACCACGAAGAACCGCATGCCCTGAGCACCGACGTAGACGAGGCCATCGGAGGAGACACCCTCGGCGATCAGTTCGTCGCGCGCCGCGCGGTATCGGCGATCCCGCTCGCCGATCGCTGGCGATTCACCCGCGATCGGAGTGCCGAACGCGTCGCTGAGCGCCGCGAAGTATTCGCGCGTCCGGCCCGCCCACAGCAGCCGTGCGACGGCGGACAGTTGATCGGAGACCGCATGCTCGCCGTATCGCTCGTAGCTGCCCGGCTGGAACGCGATCACCACCTCGGAGCGGTTGTGCAGCAGTGCGCTGATGTGTCCGTCCGGCGAGACCACCCGCACCTGCATCCGGTCCAACCGATCGGCGAGGATGCCCACGTCCAGCCTCCGCTCACGTCGAGTAGCCCAGGAATGCGTCAGTGGTGACGTTGCCCGCGTTCGCGCCGGCCAGCAGCGGCCGGTTGGATACGAACGCCGAGTGACTGCCGCGCACCGTCGCGTACGAGTCGGTCATTGCCGTGGCAATCTTGCGTTCCTGGCCGCTGATGTCGTCGGCCAGCATCGAGATCGCCTGCCGCATCTGCGATATCACCGCACCGGCAGTCTCGCCGCTGAACCGGCGCTCCGCGCCACCGCCGCCGCCGGAGGCCGAACTCGCGACGGATGCCGCGGCACCGACGAACGCGAGGCCGTAGAGCGATGCGCCGTCCGTCACCGGTACGGCCGCGATGCTCACTACGGCGCCGACCACCGTGAATAACATCGACCAGTCGTTCGACCCGCAGTCGTTCATGTGGTCCAGCGCGGCAAGGGTGTCGGTGGCGATCTTGTCGATGTCGTTTCGTGCGCGCCGCCACACTTCCGCATGCGCCGCGAGGCCGCCCTTGAGCACCGACCCGAGCAGGAATTGGTTGCTCAGCAACGCCGGGAACGGGTCGATGAAGTTGCGCTTGAAGTCTTCGGCTGCGCGGCCGGTCCAATTCTCGATGTAGGCCTCCGTGCCGGGTAGCCGATCCATCACCGGATTTGCTGGGAACGGGAGTCCGTCGACCGGATCTTTGTTGTCCTGCCCGGTCGACAGGAAGCGCATCGCCGTGCCCATGTCGTGGATGAGTGGTCCATACGCCGCCGGATCCGGCATCAAGCTGAACGGCTCGAACAGGCCGGGTATGTCGGCGAAGTCCTTCTCGGCCTGCTCGGTCAGGCCCTTGATGGCGTAGCCGGCGGCTCGGCCGGCCTGCTCCACCCCGCGTTGCACTTGATAGTGGATCGCACTTTGCTGGATCTCGGCGGCCTCGGCCATCAAGCTGTCGAAGCTCATCGCGGGCCTCGCTGCGAGGCGTCCGGACCCGACGAGTAGGCCGTCGCCGCACCGCCGTCCACTCGCATCAGACGATGCATCTCGGCGGCCGCGTCCTTGTCGGACTTGGCGTATTCGTTCGCGGCGAGGCACAGCGCCGTTCCGGTGAGCGTCAGATTCGTCGCGGTATCCGCGAGGATGGTCTGGAACTCGTCCCGCAACGCCGTCCAGCTGCGAAACACCGGTCCGTAGTCGTCGCCGCCGAAGCGGGCCGGTCGCCACATCACCGCGGCGACGTATCCGGTGTCCTCGACGGACTCGGCCGCCGCGCCATACTGATCGGCTACCGACGGCAGGTCCTGCTTGCCGGCAAGCCACAGGTGGTAGAGGTCGGCGCCGAGATCCTGGCCCCGGTCAGGCATCTGATCACGCTCCGCTGGTCAGGCAGAAGATCGATTACCGTCGCAGTCTTCTACACGCCCGCGAGCGCGGACAACCGTCGCGTTCGGACCTGTGGATAACTCGCGGCTACCTCGCTGCGGCGAGCAGATGCCGTGCCATCACGATGCGCTGCACCTGGTTCGTACCCTCGTAGATCTGCGTAATCTTGGCGTCGCGCATCATCCGCTCGAGCGGGAAGTCCTTCGTGTAGCCGTACCCACCGAGCAGCTGTACGGCGTCGGTGGTGATCGCCATCGCCGCGTCCGATGCGAAGCACTTGGCCGCCGCGCCGAAATACGTGAGGTCGACGTCGTGGCGTTCGGACTTGCTCGCCGCCGCGTACGTGAGCTGACGCGCCGCTTCCAGCCGCATGCCCATGTCGGCAAGCATGAACTGAACTCCTTGGAAGTCGGCTACCGGCCGGTCGAACTGGCGGCGCTGGGTCACGTATCGCCGTGCGTAGTCGACTGCTCCCTGTGCAATGCCGACCGCCTGCGCCGCAATCGTGACCCGGGTGTGGTCGAGGGTCCGCATCGCGGTGGCGAAGCCGGTGCCCGCCGACCCGATCATCCGGTCGGCCGGAACGCGTACGTCGTCGAGGTAGACCTCGCGCGTCGGGGATCCTTTGATGCCGAGTTTGCGCTCGGGTGCGCCGAAGCTCACTCCGGCATCAGATCGCTCCACGACAAACGCGGAGATGCCACGACTGCGGGCCGACGGGTCGGTGACCGCGAACACGGTGTAGAACTCCGATACGCCTGCGTTGGCGATCCAACGCTTCGCGCCGTTGAGCACGAAGTGATCGCCGTCTCGCACTGCCTTCGTGGACATCGCGGCGGCGTCGCTGCCGGCACCCGGCTCGGACAGGCAATACGAGAACATCGCCTCGCCGCGTGCCACCGGCGGCAGGTAGCGCCGCTTGATGTCGTCCGAGCCGGCGAGCAGCAGCGGCAGCGTACCCAGCTTGTCGACGGCCGGAATCAGCGATGACGCCGCGCACACCCGCGCCACCTCTTCGATGACGATCGCGGTGGCCAACGCGTCCGCGCCCGCACCGCCGTATTCGACCGGTACGTGTGGCGCGTGGAAGTCCGCGGCTCGCAACGCTTCGTACGACGCGACCGGAAACTCGCCCGTCTCGTCGGCTACCGCGGCGTTCGGCGCCACCTTCGCCTCGCAGATATCCCGCACGGCGGTACGGATCGCGGCGTGCTCCTCGGTGAGTTGGTACACGTCGAAATCGGCCACGCCGCTTCCGCCTTCGATTCCGGTATTGGGTTAACCGGCGACCGCCGATCGACGACGAAGCTCACTGGCGGGTAGGGTTCGGCAGCGAACGCTGCGCCACTCGCCTACCATTTCCCCTGCGGCGTACGCGTACTATTCTCGCCGAACGTCGCGGGTCGCCCCTCAGTCCGACGATGCATCTGTCCGACGGGCGTCGCGCATGGTTGACGAGCTGCCGACGAACCGACCTAAAGTCGGCTAAACGGGCCGATTGTGACGGAGGACCTGGGTGACCATCGCGTTCTCGAGCAACCCTCTGCAGGCACCGCCCGTGCCGCCGTCGGGCAACCGGCGCCCCCGGCTGACGTTCCTCGGCACCGGCTATCTCGGCTCGACGTACGCGATCTGTTACGCAGAACTCGGTTATGAGGTCCTCGGCGTGGACGTCGACGCCGACAAGATCGCCAAGCTCGCCGCCGGCGAGGTGTTCGTGCACGAGCCGGGTCTGGACGATCTGTTGCGCAAGAACCTGGCCGGCGGCCGGTTGCGGTTCACCACCGACTACACCGAGGCGGCCGACTTCGGCGACGTGCACTTCATCTGTGTCGGCACGCCGCAGCGCGCGGACGGCGTGGCGGCCGACCTGAGCTATGTCGAGAACGCAGTGACGATGCTCACGCCGCACCTGACCCGCAAGGCGCTGATCGTCGGCAAGTCCACCGTGCCGGTAGGCACCGCCGAGTGGGTTGAGCAGCTGGTCGCCCGCCATTCCAGCCCTGACCTCGAGGTCGAGGTCGCCTGGACACCGGAGTTCCTTCAGGAGGGCGTCGCGGTCGAGGACGTGCTGCGGCCGAACCGGGTGATCTTCGGCGTGAAGTCGAAGTGGGCGCGCGACATGCTCTACGCGGCACACAAGGGCACGTTCGACCTTGCCGCCACGGAGGACCGCGAGGTGCCGGTCGTCATCACCGACTTCGCGACCGCGGAGTTGGTGAAGGTGGCCGCCAACGCGTTCCTGGCCACCAAGATTTCGTTCATCAACGCGATGGCCGAGGTGTGCGAAGCGGCCGGCGCGGACGTGACACAGCTCTCCCGGGCGATCGGCTACGACGGCCGGATCGGCAACAAGTTCCTGCGCGCCGGCGTCGGCTTCGGCGGCGGGTGCCTGCCGAAGGACATCCGCGCATTCCAGGCCCGTGCGCAGGAACTCGGCGTCGGCGAGGCGTTGCGGTTCCTGCACGAGGTCGACCTCATCAACCAGCGGCGCCGCCAGAAGGTCGTGGAGATCGCGGCGGATCTGCTGGGTCGCCCGTACGGCCCCGCCGGGCCGGATCTTGCCGGTATCAAGGTCGCGGTGCTCGGCGCGTCGTTCAAGCCGAACACCGATGACGTCCGCGATTCACCGGCGCTGTCGGTAGTACGCCGGTTGTCTCGCGCCAGCGCCGACGTCGCCGTCTACGACCCGGAGGGGATGGTCAACGCGGAGCGCGAGGTCGCCGACGTGCGCTACGCCAAGACACTCGTCGACGCGGTCACCGGCGCCGATCTGGTGTGCGTGCTGACGGCGTGGGACGAGTTCCGCTATCTCGACCCGGCCGCGCTCGCCGACCTAGTCGCCGCGCCGCGCATCATCGACGGCATGAACTGCCTGGACGCCACGCAGTGGGTACGGGCCGGCTGGGAGTACCGCGGTATGGGCCGTACCGTCTCGCCGATGTCCGGCATCGACGGCTAGGCACGCGCTTCACCAAGGTTCCGCTCTGTCTGAAGTGGCCTGAGCCGGCGGCGCCGGACGATCGCATCGGCGTGGCGAATCCGTCGCAGTGGCGTCCAAGGGCGAACACTCGGCATCCTTCGGGGTAGCAACCGACGGGAGGCCGAGTGGGAACGTACCCGTGCTCAGCCTGCGGCGCGATCGCGGACACCGCGACCGGCTGCCCGAACTGCGGCCGATCCCTCAGCCAGGAGATCGATGCGTTGCATCGCACCATCGCCTCAATGCAGCGACGTAGTCAGTCGTTGGACGTCGACCGTGAGGCATTGCGTCGCCGGGTCGAGGGCGCGATCGCGATTCGTACCATGCTGCAACGTGCCGACGAGGCAGAGCGCAGCTCACGTCGTCGTCGCGGCCGAGGGCGCAGGGGGCGAAGTGGCAAACCCGCCGGATCGGCCGCCGAACCCATAGCAGACCCGCTGCCGACGCAAGCACCCGCCGACTCGCGCGCCGCCACCGCCGCCGCGGCGCAAGCACCTGCGGACTCGCCGGCCGCCACACCGCGGCCCGCGGGCGGCGCAGCGACCGAAGACACTGCCGCCAGCACGCGATCCGCAACGGGAGCCTCGACAGAATCCACGACGACTGTCCACTCTGCACCGCCCGACGCGGCAAGCGCCGCGCCACACGCCACCGGTACGGGTACCGCGACGGCAACGCGACCGACCGGCGGCGGGCCACCGCCTCGCGTACCGCCCCGACAGGGCGCGCCGACCGCCGGTGAGCCCGGCGGCCCCCCAAAGCCGCCCGGACCGACCGCACAGTCTGGACAGTCTGGACAGAGCGGAGCGGGACATCATGCGCACCATGCGCCGCATCCACCCGAGGCGACCGTACGGTCGGTGCAGAACCTCGTGTTGGGCCTCGGCGCGGCGGTCATGGCAGTCGCGATCGGCTTGACGCCTTTCATCTACACGTCGCTCTCCGGCGGCATCAAGACGCTCATCCTGGCCTCGTTGACGGTCGTCGCCCTCGTGCTGCCGATCTGGATCGCCAGACGCGGTCTGACCACCACGGCGGAGTGGATCGCGCCGCTGGGCATGGTGCTGATCCTGCTCGACGCGGAGGAATTGTGGGTCGGTGGGCTGCGACGCCTCGGTCTGAGCGCCACCGTGTACGCTGGGCTCGCCACGCTCGTCGCGGCCATCGTCGCGTACCTGTCCCACGAGGTCAGCAAGCTATCCATGTTGCGGTTTACCGCCGCCGCGTTCCTTCAGCCGGTGTTGCCGCTGTTGCTCTATCCGTGGCTCGTCAACACCACGTCCTGGGCGTCAGCTCTTGCCGCCGTGGCAGCGGTCGATCTGGTGATCGCGCAGCGGACCCGCCAGCGGTACCCGGACGGGCGGTACCTGCGGATCGCCGTACGAGTCCTGCAAGAGGTCGTGACCGGCGGCGCGATAGTGCTGGCGACGATCGCGTTGATCCGTGCCCATGACGCGCGGTCCGCGACGCACGCGGGTGCGGCGCTGATGGCCAGTGCGGTGACCGGACTCGCGGCGGGCCTGTTGTTCCGTCACCTGATCATGCGCGACGTGTGGGCCGGGATCGCGGCAATCGCATCCGTGTTGTGTTTCGGTCGGATCGGCGCGCTCGCAGAGCCCGGGTTGGGGCTCATCACAACGTCGTTGGCGCTGGTCGCCACCGCGGTCCTGGTGCGCGCTCTGCCCGGCTACGCCCGGCTCGGCGGTCGGATCGGCGGCGCCGCGGCGGTCGCCTTCACCGCGGCGCTCATCGCGGTACGCGGCTGGAGCGCGTTCGTCGGACCGATCGACGCGTCGACGCCGACGTGGAACGCGAGCCTCGCCCGTTATTCCGCGGTGGTCGCCGAGCACGTGCCCGCGAATGCGAGTCAGGTCGTGTCAGCCGTGGTACTGACCACGTTCGGCGCAATGATCATGGCGTCGCCGGCGTGGCGCCGCGTCAGTCTGGTCGGCGGAATCACGACCGCCGCGGTGCTCGCGCCCGGCGCTTGGCACCTGCCGTGGCCGGCCGCCATCGCGGCCGCGGGCGTCCCGGCAATTGCCCTTGGCGCGTTCAATCTGACCGCCGCGAACAAGCGGGAGAGTTGGATCGGCGTGGCAGCGGCGCTGGTGAGCGGCGGGTACGCCGCCGTGATCGCGATGGCGCAACCGATCGGGCAGGCGGTTGTGCTGCTTGTCTTCGGGTTCGCCGGCATCGGCATCGGATACCCAGTGCTCGGCATGTCGTTGCGCCCGCAGGATCGCAGCCCGCGAGTCGGCGTCGAGCCCGGCGCAGCGGCCGTCGTGGCACCACCGAGCAAGACCCCACCGGTCGCGCCGCTACCGACCGACGACGGGCCGCCCGCGCTCGTCGACGAATTGTTGAAGGCTCCGGCAAGCGCGCGGCCACGATCTCGGCCGTGGCTCCGCTGGTTCGGCGTGACGTGGACGGGCAACTACGACACGCGCGCCGGCGACGCGGCCTGGGGCGCGGCGGCGCTGGCTCTACCGGGCTTCATCGCGGCGTTTGTCGCGTCACTCGCGCCCGAGACGCCACCCGTGAGCGCGATTCTCGCGGCGAGCTTCCTGATGCTCGCCGCGGTGCTGGTCGCGGTCGCGCTGAGCCAGGTCGCTCGCATCCAACGAACCCCGCTCACGGTAGGCGGCGCGACGTTGGCTTCGTTGGTCATCGCGATCGCGGCGGTACGGACGTCCGCGGCGCAGGCCGTCGATGTCGGCATCTCGCTGCTCTTGCTCGCCACCGCGATCGTGCTGAGCATTGCGCCGTCGCTCACCACGGGCGTGCGCCTGCCTGGACGCTTTGTCGGCCGCGGTGCGCACCTGTTCTGGCTGGACAGTGACGAGGTGGCTGCGGCGGTCGCCACGGCTGCCGCGATCGCCTCGGTGGCGCGGGTTGCATCGCTGGCCGCACCAAGTCTTGTCATGGTGGCGATGGCGGTCGTGGTGCTGTGCGCGGCGGCGGGTACGCGAGCGTTGCCGGCGCCGTGGCGTGCCGGTCCGACCGCCGGCGCATGGTTGATCGGCCTCGGCATCGCGGTGATCGCGAGCGTGCACGCTATCCACGCGGCCATCGCGGTGGTGGTGCAGGTGAACCATCCGATCTGGGACGTCGACCCGCACGGTTGGGGAGCCAAAGCCGCGCTCGCCGCCGGAGACGTCGCACAGGCCTCGCTTTCGCTGGTGTTGCTTGCCGCCGCGGCCGCGGTCGTGCTGCCACCGTTGCAGCGAAAGATGGCAGTCGCGGTGACGTTAGGACTCGCGTTGCTCGCCGCACCGGCGGCGCTGCACACGCCGCTGAACGGGCCGGTGATCGCGAGCGGCATCGGAGCGACCGTGGCCGGATTGGTCGCGGCGCGATCGGCGGAACGCGGCCCGAGCATGGTGTGTGGCACCGTCGCGAGCTTGCTGTTCGGCAACACGATCGTGACGAGCCTGACGAGTTCCGCCAACACGGTCGTCGCACTGGTCGGATCGGCCGCGGTGAACGCGATCGTGGCGTTTACCGCGGCCGGCACCGTACGCCGAATCGAGGTCGCCGCCCGGCAAGCGGCCGAGCCGCAACGCGCCCTGCCCGGCCGAGTCGACGCGGGCGCCGCGACCGGCGCTGGGGCGACCGCCGCCCGAGCGGACGCCGCGCGTGGTGTCCGGGTAGCGCCGAGCCCGGTCGTGTCGCGTCCGGTCGCGCCCCGGCCGGTTTCCCGCCGCACCGGTGTCGCCATCGACGTCGAACACTTGGTGATGCTCGGCGGTGGGTCGCTCGGCGCCGGCATGATCGCGTTCGCCTCCGCGGCCGGGGTGGTCGCCGCCGCCGGGCACAAGCCTATGACGGTTGTCCTTGCCGCGTTCCTCGCTGGTCTGAGCCTCGCACTCGCGCTCGTCGCGGGGGTCGCGAAGCGACTCGCCGCGCTGCTCCCGTTCGCCTCCGGTGCTGTGTCGATCGCCGGCCTCGGCGTCGGGTTGGCCGCCTTGTGGCTGCCGCCCGCGAACCGGTTCACCGACGTCGGCATCTTCGCGGCGGGCGGCGCGCTCCTCGCCGTGGTGGCCGAGATGATCCGCAGCAGCGTCGTCGTACCGCCGCCGCGACGCGTGATCCAACCCGTACCCCGGCCGGTGCGGCTGCCCCGCGAACGGCACACCGCGGTGTTGCTCGCCGCCGGCCCGGCCGCGACGTTGGCGCTTGCCACGCTGGCCAACTCGGTGCTGGCGGCGCTGATCGGGCCGTATCGCTGGGCGCATGCGTCGATGGTGTGGACCGGTCCGCCGAACGATTCCGTGGACGCGCTCGGCGGCTGGGCGCACCGGCTCATCAGCCAGCCGGCCGGCATCGGCACCGCGATCCTGCTGACCGCGGCCGGCGCGCTCACCGCCATCGGGTTCGGCGGATCCCGCCAGGCGCTGATCGGTCGAACGGTCGCGGTGGTCGTACCCGGCTTGGCGGTGACGTTGCTCCTCACGCCGTACCTCGTACGCGCACCGTGGCCGTACGGACCGATCGCCGCCGTCACGGTTGCCGCGATCTGCCACCTCGCGTTGGCGCTGACCCGTGAACTGCCGGAGAGCGAGGCAGCGTCGGCGTTGCGGGCCGCCCGCCAAACGGTGATCGGCATCGCGGTCGCGAGCGGTGGCGCAGGCATCGCGGGCGGCCTCGCGACACCCGCCACGACCATCGCCACGGTCGCGACGGCCACCGGTGCGGGCACGGTCGCCGCCGTCTGGGGCCGCATTCCGATCAGCCGCATCGCGGGCTGGATTCTCGCCGCGGCCGGCGCGCAATCGCTCGCCTTGGTGATCTGTCTCGATGAGCATCTCGCGCCCTACAACGCGGCGTTCGTCGTCGGTGGCGTGGCCGCGGCACTGCTCATCGCCGCCGCGCTGCTGCCGAGCCTGCGGCGCCGCGAGGCCCTCGCCGAATCGCTGACGGTGGAGATCAGCGCGTACGCCGGCGCGGTCGTCGCCCTGATCCTCGCGGCCAAGCGGCTCGATCACCTCGCGATTTTCCTGTCCGCCTGGGGCGCCGTGCTTGGCGTGGCGGCCGCCCGCCAGCGGCGCTCCAACCTCTACCGTCACCTGCTGTTGTGGCACGGGGCGCTACACCTGGCAGTGGGTCTGTGCCTGCTCGTGAAGGTGCAATCGGTGGGCATCCCGGAGGCCTACTCGCTCACCGTGGCCGCGGTCGCGGTCGTCGCCGGCTGGTTTGAACGCCGGTGGCACCCAGAGTTGACAAGCTGGGTGACCTACGGCGTGGCGCTGACGGCTGCGCTCGCCCCGAGCCTCGTCATCGAGATCGCCACCGGCCAGACGCTGCTGCGTCGCACGCTGCTGCTCGCCGGGGCGGCCGGTGTCACGGTCTTCGGCGCGATCCGGCGTCAGCAGGCTCCCGTGATCATCGGCGCGGTGACCTTGCTCGGCGCGACCATCAACGAGCTAGCCCGCTACTCGACGACCGCGTTGATCCTGGTGCTGATGGCGATCATTGCCGCGGTCCTGATCGGCGTCGGCGCGACCTACGAGAAGCGCAGCCGCAACCTGCAGCGAGTCCGAAACCTCCTCGACCGCCTGCAATAGCACAAGCTTGCCGATGAACGGCCCGTGCACCGATCGCCGCCCACCGCAGCCTTCCGGTATCACGTGCCGGGAGAGTGCGCCGACCAACGGTCCAGGCGCTTCGGCACGCTAGGAGTCCAGGCGCTTTGACTAGCTAGGAGTTCTACAGACTCCCCCTCAGAGAGGCATCCTTTTCAGCGACGAGTTCGGCCAAGCCCGCCTGGAACTCGCTCATGCGCTTGCGTAGCTCCGGGTCGGACGCCCCGAGGATCCGAACGGCGAGCAGTCCGGCGTTTCGGGAGCCACCGATCGACACCGTCGCCACCGGGACACCGGCCGGCATCTGCACGATGGACAGCAGCGAATCCATGCCGTCCAGGAACTGCAGCGGCACGGGTACGCCGATCACCGGCAGCGGAGTCGCGGCGGCCAGCATGCCAGGCAGGTGTGCGGCGCCACCCGCGCCGGCGATGACCACCTTGAGGCCGCGATCGGCCGCCTGCTCCGCGTAACTCAACATCTTTTGGGGGGTACGGTGTGCCGACACGACGCCGACCTCGTAGTCGACACCGAACTCGTCGAGCGCGTCGGCCGCCGCTCGCATCGTCGGCCAGTCCGAGTCGCTGCCCATCACGAGGCCGACCACCGGCGACGTACTGATCGGGCTCATCTCGTCTCCAAGTCCTCGCGCTGGCCGGAGGCGGCCGCCTCGTCCGGGTCGACGCCAGCGTGCAACCACGCGACCGCTCGTGCCGTGGCGGCGCGAAGTGCCGTGAGGTCGTTGCCGAGCGCGGTCACGTGACCGAGCTTGCGACCCGGACGCGGTTGCTTGCCATAGAGGTGGAGCTTGACACCCGGCTCGGCCGCCATCATGTGATGGATGCGCTCGTCGATGGGCATACCGCCAGTGGGGCCGCCAAGTACGTTTGCCATCACCACCCAGCGCGCCATTGGCCGAGTGTCGCCGAGCGGATAGTCGAGCACGGCACGCAGGTGTTGCTCGAATTGCGACGTCCGCGACCCCTCGATCGTCCAATGGCCGGAGTTGTGCGGCCGCATCGCAAGTTCGTTGACGAGCAGCCGGTCGCCGTCATCGAACATCTCGACCGCGAGCAGACCGACAACGCCGAGTTCGGTGGCGATGCCGATCGCGAGCTGTTGAGCGGCGGTCGCGGTGGTGGCGTCGAGCCCAGGCGCCGGCGCGATCACCTCGACGCAGATGCCGTCCCGCTGCACGGTTTCCACGACCGGGTACGCAGCCACCTGACCAAACGGCGACCGCGCGACGAGTGCGGCAACCTCGCGACGCAGCGCGACGCGTTCCTCGACGATCAGCGGCGCACCGGTGGCGATGATCGCGGCCGCATCCTCGACCGTTTCGACGATCCAGACGCCCCGGCCGTCGTACCCACCGATCGTCGCCTTGAGCACGACGGGCCAGGCGCCCGCGGCGAACGCCTCGACGTCGGCGGCCGAGGAGACCTTGGCCCACCGAGGGATCGGCGCGCCCATCCGGCCGAGCTGGTCCCGCATGGCGGCCTTGTCCTGCGCGAACCGCAACGCCGCCGAACTCGGCGCCACGGTGACGCCGTCCGCCTCGATCGCCCGAATCAGGTCGCCCGGCACATGCTCGTGGTCGAACGTCACGACGTCGCAGCCCTTGGCGAAGCGGCGCAGCGCGTCCAGGTCGGTGTGCGAGCCGATCTGGACGTCGGCGGCGACGAGCGCGGCACCGTCATCCGGCGACGCGGCAAGCACGCGAAGCGACTGTCCGAGCGCGATCGCGGCCTGGTGCGTCATGCGGGCGAGTTGCCCGCCACCGACCATGCCGACGACCGGCAGTCCGGTCCGGGTATCCATGGTTTCGCCAGCGTACCCGGACCGCGGCGACGCGATTCGGTGGCCGCACCGCGGAACGCCAGACGCCGCGCGGCTTACCCGGTGGACGCTCCAGTGAGTCGGTCAGCGAGCGCGTCGGGCACCGTCACCGGCCGGTCGCAGACGAAGCCTCGGCACACGTAGGCGGTCGCTGCCCCGTCGTACATCCGTCGATGGGCGAGCAGCGGCGCGCCCGGATCATCGGGTTGGCCCGCAACAATCACGGCGCCCGGGGTCGCCAGCGCGATCGCCGTGTGTACCAGCGGCGCGCGCTCGGTCTCGGTCGCACCGACGACGGCGACCTCCACCGGACCGTCCGCGAGTGCCTCGCCCACGGCGGCGGCCAACCCGGCGAACCGCGCCCGGCTCGAGATGATCGGCTCGATGCGGGCCAACGCGGTCGCTGCCGCCTCGCGATAGCGGGTCTCACCGGTCAGCGCGGTGAACGTGACCAGCGCCTCGCACAGCGCTGAACTGCCGGACGGCGTCGCGCCGTCGGTCGGATCGGCGGGACGCGCGACAAGCACCTCGGCGTCCGCGGCCGTGTCGTGGAAGCCACCGGAGCCGTCGGCAAACTGGTCGAGCGCCGTGTCGAGCAGATCACGCGCGGCGTCGAGCCACCGTACGTCGCCGGTGGCCTGGTAAAGCGTGGCAAAACCCTGCGCA
This sequence comes from Micromonosporaceae bacterium, assembly GCA_035713725.1. Lineage (GTDB taxonomy): Bacteria > Actinomycetota > Actinomycetes > Mycobacteriales > Micromonosporaceae > DASQPR01. The sequence continues at coordinate 14,215 of DASTMZ010000149.1, read as the reverse complement.
ACGCACGCGTAGTCGGCGAGCACACCGGCCGCTACGCCCACCGTGCCGTCCCGTGACACGCGCCGCAGCCGTCCGTCCACGATGTGCGTGCCGAGCAGTAGCTCACCGGCGCGTACCGCGGCGTCGCGGGCTACTTGCGCGCTGACGCCGGTCTGTTCGCCACGGCTCGCACGGTGGTCGCGGCGTACCGGCGTCGGTCCGGCACCGTTCGCGCCGGCACCGTTCGCGCCGGCACCGTTGGTGCCGCGGCTCACCAGACCGCCGTGCAGTGCGTCGGCGACGGAGGCGTAGTGCGCCAGTGCGGTGATCGCCAGTCCGTTCCACTCGGCCACGACCTTGTCGTCGCGATCCGGCTGAGCGCGCAGGTCTCGGACGTCACGCAGTGTCTCGCGTGTGGCCTGCCAGCGGGCCGCGAGCTCCGCCGAACCGTCGTCGACGTCGCGCACCAGCCGCAGGACCGACGCGCCGTGCTCGAACGTACCCGTGTCCGTCACGCCGAACAGGTCCACCGCGAAGTCGCCGCCCGCGTCGCCGAGCACCTCGTGCAGCTCGGTCGGGGCCCAAACGTAGGTCGCGCCCTCTATTCCGCCGGTATCCGCGTCGAGCGACGCGGCGAAGCCGCCGGCGGCGGTGCCGAGGCGCGTGATGATGAAGCCGGCCGTCTCGGCGGCCACCCGCGCCGCCAACGCGTCGCCGGTCAGGCGCCACAGCTCGGTGTAGACGCGCAGCAGCAATGCGTTGTCGTAGAGCATCTTCTCGAAGTGCGGCACGGTCCACGTCTCGTCCACCGCGTAGCGGGCGAATCCACCGGCCAACTGGTCGTAGATGCCGCCGCGCGCCATCTGTTCCGCGGTCGCGCGGACCATCTCAAGCGATCGCGCGTCGCCCGTACGTTGGAAGTGGCGCAGCAGGAACAGCATAACGAGATGCGGCGGGAACTTCGGTGCGCCGCCAAAGCCGCCGTACACCTCGTCGAACTCCGCCTCGAGCGACGCGGCACCAGCCGCGAGCGCCTCCGCTCCGACGAGACCGCCCTCGGCACCGAGATGCTGCGCGGCGGTGATCGCGGTGACCACCTGCGTGCTCTGCTTGACTACCGCGTCCCGCTGGTCCCGCCACGCGGTGTCGATTGCGTCGAGGAGCCGAGTGAACACCGGCGGCGGATAGTAGGTGCCGGCAAAGAACGGCTCGCCGGTCGGCGTCGCGAACACCGTCATCGGCCACCCACCTTGGCCGGTCAACGCCTGCGTGGCGGTCATGTAAACGGCGTCGACGTCCGGCCGCTCCTCGCGATCGACCTTGATCGCCACGAACTTGCGGTTGATCTCGTCGGCGATGGCCGGATCCTCGAACGACTCGTGCGCCATGACGTGGCACCAGTGACAGGCCGCGTACCCGACCGAGATCATCACCGGTACGTCGCGCCGGCGCGCCTCCTCGAAGGCCTCGGCGGACCATGGCCACCACTCGACCGGATTATCCGCGTGCTGTCGGAGATAGGGCGACTGGGAACTCGCCAGTCGATTCATGCTCTCCATCTTTCCACGCGAGGAGCTCGGATGATCGCGTCGTTGGCGTGATCGACAGGTTGTCCCGCTACGGCGACGGCGGCGGAGAGCCGGGGTTCGGCGGGACAAAGACACATTGGGACTCAGGCATAAGATCCAGGACTGGTCGATCCCCGGGTGCACTGAACGTGGCGCGGTAGCAGACGCGGACGGCCTGGCCGTCGAGGCCGAACCCGTACGCCTCTCCGGAGGCCAGCATGATCGTCACTGTCGCGCCACGCTGAATGGACGCGACTAACACCTCGAACGACTCTGCCATGCGCCGGATCGTCGCATCATCGGGCAGCCCGGCCGGGTAGGAGGTGGTAAGCGCGCCGACGAACCGGGACACCCGCGCCGCGGAGTCGGCCTTCGCATCAGCCTGTGACCGATACGCGGAACGAGCGGTTGACACCCAGCCCGAAACCAATATCGGGATAACCACACCGCACGCCACCACCGTCGTGATCATGGCGAGTACGAACCATTGTTTCGGGCTGGGACGGCGTCTCATGCGCGCCATTGAGACACGCGGCCTCGGCAACGTCAACGCTTCGCCACGCGCGACGAGGGCGGGTGCGGCGCGTTAGGTGGATCTCTCCGGTCAAGGGTGGTCCGGGCCGGTGGTCGTTACCGGCACGTGATTTCATCAGCGCATGAGCGATTCGTTGAGTGCCACCACTGTGCACATCGCCGGCGCCGGCGGCGACCAGATCGAAGCGTACGTAGCGCGACCGGACAATGACGGGCCGCGCGGCGGCGTCGTCGTGATCCACCACATGCCCGGATACGACCGGGCAACGAAGGAGATCGTGCGGCGCTTCGCGGAACTCGGCTACGACGCGATCTGCCCGAACCTGTATTACCGCGAGGCACCCGGCGCGGCCCCGGCGGATGCCGCCGCGACCGTTCGCGCGCAGGGCGGCGTACCGGATGATCGCCTTGTTGGCGACGTTGGCGGCGCGGCTGCATACCTGCGCGCACTGCCGTCGTCGAACGGCAAGGTGGGCGTCATCGGCTACTGCTCCGGAGGCCGCCAGTCGGTGCTTGCCGCCTGCAATCTCGATCTGGAGGCGGCGGTGGACTGCTACGGCGCGTTCGTCACGGGTACGCCACCCGAGGGCATGCCGATGCGGAACAACATCGTCGACCAGCTGCCGAACCTTCGTGCGCCGCTGCTCGGGCTATTCGGCGACGAGGATCAGTACCCGAGCCCGGAGCAGGTTGCCGAGCTCACGCAGATCCTGACCGATCACGGCAAGCCGCATGAGTTCCACTCGTACCCGGACACCGGTCACGCGTTCTTCGCGGTGGACCGTCCGGCCTACCGCGTCGCGGCCGCGAACGACGGCTGGGAGCGGATCGAAGAGTTCTACGGCACGCACCTGAAGGGCTGACCGGACCATGTGTACGTACGCAACCATGCACTGCGATGTCGACGGCAGCGGCAAGGGTCCGAACGGCGCCTGGCTGCACGTCACACACGCGACCGTCTACTTCGACCACCCGGTGCACGCGATGGCCGACCACACGCTCAACATTGATCTGACGGATCCGTCGAAGGGTCCGGCCGCCCGCGTCGCACTGGAGTTGACCGCCGAGTCCGCGCGTCGACTCGTCACGGCCATCGAGGAGGCACTGTCCTCGGTGCCCGCAGCTCTGACGGTCTAGTCGCCGTCACCGGTCGGGACCGAGCCACCAGTTGTCGTCAGGCGCTACCGGCCGAATCGCGCAGCCTGCGCATCAACGCGTACGCGTGATCGGCCGGTACCGGCGGCGTGATATGCCAGCCCTGCGCGGCCTCGCAGCCGAGATCGGCGAGTGCGTTGCGTTGCGCGTGGGTCTCGACGCCTTCGGCGACGACCCGCAGGCCGAGTCGCTTGCCCAGGTCGACGGTGGTGCGCACGATGGCGGCCGCCTCTGCGGAGTCGGTCATGGCGTTGACGAACGTCGAGTCGACCTTGACCTCGTCCACTTGCACCCGCGCAAGGAACGTGAGCGACGAGTAGCCGCTGCCGAAGTCGTCGACGGCAAGCTGTACGCCGTGCGCGCGCAGCGCGGCCAGCACGTCGACGACGATCGGCTGACCGGTCACCGCAGCGGACTCGGTGATCTCGAGCGTCAGCATGTTCGGCTCGATGTCGTGTGCCTTGAGCATCGCCAGTACGTCGCCGGGCAGGTTCGGGTCGGCGAGGCTGCGTGGCGATAGGTTGACCGACACGCGCATGGTCAGTCCCTGCTCCCGCCACTGCTCGGCGAGCCGCAGTGCCCGGCCGAGCACGTAGCGCGTGAACGGGACGACCAAATCGCTCTGGTCGACGAGGTCGACGAACTCGCGCGGCATCAGCGCGCCACGCCGCGGGTGGTTCCATCGAATCAGCGCCTCCGCGGCGATCGGCTCCCCGCTTGCGAGATCGACAGTCGGCTGGATCGCCAGCACGAGTTGATCGTCCTGATCCAGAGCCTCGCGCATGTCGACCAGGACGGAAAGGCGTTCGACGTTGCTCGGTGGCGCGTCGGCGTCGCCGTAGACCGCGACCGCACCGGCGCTCGACTTCGCGCGCCGCATCGCGATGCTCGCCCGCTGCACGAGCTGGCCCATGTCGCAGTCGGCCGCCGACGCGACCGCGACACCGACGGACACTTCGACGGCCACTTGAATGCCGGCCAGCTCGGTCGGCACGGTCAACTCCGCCGCGAGCGCCTGCGCGCTGGAGGTGGCGCGCTCAACCGGGTTGGACGCGCCGTTGAGCTCGCTCATCAGCGCGAACTCGTCGCCGCCGATGCGCGCCACTAGATCGGATGGCTCGGCGAATGCCGCGAGCCGGCCGGCTGTGATCCGCAACAGATCATCGCCGGCCACCGGGCCGAGCGACTCGTTGACTTCCTTGAACCGGTTGATACCAAGGACGAACAGCGTGACCAGGCCGTCGCCCGCCTCGCGCAGCTTGTCCGCGCCGTCGGCTTGCAGGCTCGCCCGGTTAGCGATCCCGGTCACCACGTCCTGGTGCGAGTCGTGCTGGCTGCGGGCGGCGAGGGTCCGCAAGGCACGCTGCGCCAGCGCGTCATGCAGCGCGGCGGCCACTGCGTCGGCCACCGCCGACAATGCCATCTGATCGCGGCCGTCCAGCGAGGATCCCGGCGGCATCCACAGCCGCAACTCACCGACGCGCACGCCGCCGATGGTCAGTGCGCGAGTGGCGGCCGGCGGTTCGCCCTCGTCGGCCGACTGACCCTTCAGCTTCACTACCTCGCCTCGACGGTTGGCCGTGCCGCGGTAGCCGCGTCCGGATGCCGCCGAGCGATCGACCCACACCTCGACCACGTCCGCATCGAACAATCGCAGCGTGCCGTCGATCGCCGCGGCCGCAACCGAGCGCTCGTCGAGTTGGTTCAGGGAGCTCGCGATCACCGCAAACTCGCGCCAGAGCCGCCGCTCGTCGGCGATGCGCGACCGGTAGACGTACGCCTGATGCATCAGCACCGCGACCGGCGGCACCAGGAACAGCCACATGCGGTCGTTCGCATAGAGCAGCACGACGAGTACGCCGACCGTGATGTTGCCGGCGACCATCGGCAGTTTGTCGTTGAGCGTCCGGGCGATGGCGGCCGGCACCGACAGCGATATGTCCGACGGCCCCGGCGTTGCGACGTTCAGCAGGATGCTCGAGACGACGAAGTAGGCGATGCCGCCGACGATGAGCGCGAGGATCAGCCGCGGCGTCATCGGGGCCCGGATCGTCATGCCGACCGCGTGCGCGGCGACCGCACCGGCCGCACCCGCGATCCCGAGGTTCGTGATGTTGTAGAGCCGCGAGCGGCGCCACGTGCCTCCGGTCCGCAGCAGGAACAAACTATGGCCGATGAGGAATCCGAGGGCGATCATGAGCGGAACCCAGCCGGCCTTGACGAGGTAGACGACGACGATCAGCGCGCCTTCGCCCCAGGCGAAAAAGATCATGCGGGTGCCCTGCCGGAACCGCAACGCCCCGAACTGCGCCATGATCGCCACACCGGCGGCGATCGCGACGGCTGGCAGGTTGACCCGACCCATTGTCAGGAACGGGCTGCCGAGGATGACGACCACGCCGAAGACGGCAGCGACCGCGGGAGCGACATTTCGCCGCCCGCTCGTCGCCACGCTCTCGGTCACCCTCGGCCCCTCTCGGCAGCGCGAAGGACTCGAGCGCCCTCCGTGACTGGAGGACCTCTCGTGCCAGACGCGTGTTCCCCTCCGATGCGGAACGCTAGGCCACAACTCGGCGTATGCAAAACCCCTCGCTTGGCGAGTGCTTCGCGTGATTAGGACACCTCGGACATCTGGCGAGCCGATGGGCAACGATGATCATCCGGCACATTGCGGTTCTTCTCGTTCAGGGTGCGCCAGACAGCGATTACCGCAGCCAGATGCACTCACGACAACGAGTTCCGCGTATTTTCTCTGATGCCGGAAAATGTCGGAAAGTTAGCAGAGATCCGCCTTGAGGAGACCGATACAAAAACCGGCACAACGAAATCGCGCGCATCGGGAAAGAATTCAGACGCGACCGCAATTGCAATCTGTCACGGACCGAAAGCGGATTGCCAATAATGCACTGAGAGCGCAAATTCATTGTTCGCGCGTGCTGCTCGCGGGTTACCGCTTCGCGGTCATCGGGCGCGTTCCTCCGCGGTCAGCCAGGTTTACGTCACGTAAGGATGGCGCCGGCGGTGGCGGCGGTCGCGATCCGTGGCAGCGGTCGTGGCGCAGGGCTCAGCGCTCGGCGTCCACCGCGCCGGCGTCGCCCGCTCGCTTCGCGCCTTCGTCGTCAAGCCCGTCGGCCGCGGCCGCTCGACGCATCGGAACGTCGTCCGTCGCCGGGGCGGTCGACGGCGTGGCGTCTGCCGACCCACCGGCGTCGGTTTCGCGGCGAGAGGTGTTCGCGGACGTCCTCGCCACGTCCTCCGGCCACTTCTCCGGTATGCGCTTGAGGTGCTTGTTCATGCTCCGCATCAACAGCACGGTGCCGATCACGAGCAGGACGATGATCAGCAGGCCGATCGGGCCGGCGACCCCGTCACCGAGGTCATCGCCGAAGTCGTTGGCGGCCCATCCGATGATCATGACTCCTCCGCTGCTCATCGCGTCCCACCGAGGGTACGCCTAGGCGCGTGCCCGCTCGACAACGCCAGTACGCCTAGGCGCGTGCCCGCTCGACAACGCCAGCGAACAGATCATCCTCGGGCAGCGGGCTGTCGACCAGCGACCGCGCGAGCTGGAAGTCGTCGGTCGGCCACACCTCTTGCTGCACCGCGAGTGGCACCCGGAACCACCAACCCTCCGGATCGACCTGCGTCGCGTGCGCGCGCAACGCGTCGTCGCGGACACCGAAGAAGTCACCAGCCGGCACACGCGTCGTGATCCGGTCACCGTTGTCCTCGCGGTCGTCCCACTTCTCGATCCACTCGGTATAGGGCGACTCGAGGCCGGCGGCAAGCATGCCTTCGTGCAGCGCCAGCATGCGCGCCTTGTTGAAGCCCATGTTGTAGTACAGCTTCAGCGGCTGCCACGGCGTGCCGGCGTCCGGGTACTTGTCGGGATCACCGGCCGCGTCGAACGCCGCGACCGAGATCTTGTGGCACATGATGTGATCCGGGTGCGGATAGCCGCCGTTCTCGTCGTACGTCGTCATGACCTGCGGCCGGAACTCACGGATCTCCGCCACCAAGCGGCCGACAGCTTCGTCGACATCGGCGCGCGCGAAGCAATCCTCAGGCAGCGGCGGCAAGGGATCGCCCTCGGGCAGCCCGGAGTCGACGTAGCCGAGCCAGCTCTGACGTACGCCCAGGATCTCGCGCGCCGTGTCCATCTCCCTGCGACGGATCTCCGCGATGTTTTCCCAGATCTCCGGTCGGTCGAGCGTCTTGTTGAGCACGCTGCCGCGCTCGCCGCCGGTGCATGTCACGACCAACACTTCCACGCCGTCGGCGACATATTTGGCCATCGCCGCGGCGCCCTTGCTCGACTCGTCGTCGGGGTGTGCATGCACGGCCATCAAACGCAGCTGGTCGTCGGTCCGCCCGTTGCCCATCGTCACGCGTACATCCGTTTCGTCGTCAGTGGTGCAAGCTGGTGTTGCCGTGCTGCCTGAAGGTCGTGCAGCCTGGAAGGTTGAACCACCGGTGGGCGAGCGGGCCAACGTTCGGGCATACCATTCTGTCCGAGCCGTATGACACCGACGCAGGGACCGCCCGATCGTGACCCAGACCTCACCCACCCCCGGCAGCGCAACGCCGCGCGACGGCGTGGTGTTCCCGCCCGGTCGCTATGGCCGTCGCCGCGAGCCGGTGCGCAGGCGATGGGTGCTTCCGTTGGCGCTGGTCGCGGTCATCGCGCTCACCGGACTGGTCGCGTTGAAGCTCTACACCCAATACGGCACACAGCAGTTTTCGCCAACCGTGCTGTCGCTGACAAACGTCACCAACTCTACGGTTACCGTGACGTTCCGGGTCGCCAAGCCGGAGGGCCCGGCGGTGTGCACGATTAACGCCGAGGCGCGGGATGGCACAATCCTCGGTACATCCGACGTTCCCGTACCGGCCGGATCGGTGGTCACGGTGACGCACACGGTCACGACGAGCGGCCGGCCGTACATCGCCGAGGTGCCGGCTTGCCGAGCGGCCGGTTAGCCGAACCCGGAAACTCGGCCCCGGAAACGCGGTGGCGTTCGCTGGTACGTTTGATGTTTACGTATCGGCAACGCAAGGAGATCAGCTGTGTCCACCACCGATCGCGACGCGCAGTCGACCTGGCTGTCTCAGGACGCGTACGACCGCCTCGCCGGGGAGTTGGACGAACTGGTCGCGGCGCGCCCGACGATCGCGGCCGAGATCAACGCGCGCCGCGAAGAGGGTGACCTCCGCGAGAACGGTGGCTATCACGCTGCCAAGGAGGAGCAGGGCAAGCAGGAGGCGCGCATCCGCTACCTGCAGGAGCTCCTGCGCACCGCGCACGTCGGTGAGGCGCCGACGGCGGATTCGGTGGCGGCCGGCACGGTCGTGACGATCTACTTCGACGATGACACCGACGACACCGAGACGTTTCTGCTCGGATCGCGGGAGATCGCCGCGACCACCGACCTCACGGTCTACAGTCCCGAGTCGGCGATGGGCAAGGCGATCATGGGCGCACACGCCGGCGACAAGGTCAGCTACACGGCACCGAGCGGCGCCGACATCAACGTCACCGTGGTGAACTTCGAGCCGTTCGGCGGCTGATCCGCGGCCTCAGCGGCCCGCGAACATACGCGATACCTCGACATAAGCTCCGGCAATTTCGTTGTCGATGCGCGCCGCCGTGGCACTGGACAGCACCAACGATCCGACCTCGTACGGCCTGGACTCGAGCATGCGAGCGCGCATCCCGTTCGGCGGGTGTGACGCGAACAGGCTTGCGCTCTCCCGGATGCTGAGCTGCCGCAGTCGCGGAAGGCGCGGCCTCAACTCGTCACGCGTCTCGTTCGCGGCGGCGAGCCAGCGATCCGGGTCGGCGCTGCGCCGCGCGGCGCGTTGCACCATGCGCGCGATGCTGTCCGCGACGACGAGGGAGTCGAGCGTCTCCACCATCGCGGTCGTGCCGGCCAGCCGCGCGCCGACCGCGTCGGCGTAATACTCGGCGCGCTGCGTCGATCGCAGTCCGATGCATGTGATGCCGACGTTGATCCACGCGATGACCACGTTCAGGCACACGAAAATCACGTAGAACACCGGGTAGAGCAGGCCGCCGAGCGCCGCCGACGGGCTTCCGCCCTGGAATCGTGCGCGGGCCGGCACGGTCAGATGGGCCAACCGCGCGAACGTGGTGAAGGCGAGCGACGTGAGTGGCCCACGGCGGGCGTCGCCGTTGACGAAGTGTCCAAGCTCGTGACCGAGGATCGCGACGCGTTGCTGTGGCGTGAGGGCGGCCCAGAGCGGGAGGCCGATGCGCAGCACTCGCCGCCGTCGCCATCCGATGGCACCGGCGGACGCATTGAAATCCGAGGTCAGCAAGACGATGTGCGGCGGCCGCGCACCGAGGGCTGCCGATACATCGTCGATCAGGCGATGCAGTTCCGGAGCATCCTTGCGGTTCACCGGCGTTGCACGCTTCGGCAATCGGCCGAGGCGCGGGCGCAGTTCGATGGCGAACAGCACGAGGACGATGCCGATCAAGATCTGTGGGCCGAAGGTTGGATGCCACAACAAATCGACACCGGCCCAGAGCAACGCCGCGATCAGGGCGAGCATGACGACAGAGATGGCGGCCAGCGTGGCGCGCGCGAGGTCCCACTTCGGCCGGTGCACCGGTCGACCGACGAGTGACGTGAATTGCGCGGCGTTGAGCCGGTACGCCATCCGGAACGCCACGCGGTCCTGCCACTTCCACGTCAGTTCGCGTGGCCGGCGCTTCGCGTCGAAGGTGTCGAGTTGCCATTCGCAGTGCGCGCACCACGGTGCGGCGGTGCGTTCCGTGATCAGGTTGGACGCACACTTCTCGCATGTGGACGAACTAAGCGTCGGCGCAGCGGTCTCGGGCATGGCCACGATTGTGGAGTAGCGACAGATCGTCGCGCGACCCTCGACAGTGCCAGCGCACGGCGTGCGTCGCGGCCGGGCCGCCGCACCGCGGCGTACCAGCGGGTCGCTCAGCGTGGCCCGACGGCGACCGGATAGCCGGCGTCGCGCAGCGCGGTGATCAGGCGGTCGGCGTGTTCAGCGCCGCGCGTCTCGACGGACATCGTCACCTCGACGAATCCGAGTGCGAGCCGCGGGTCATGACGCTGATGCGACACGTCGACGATGTTCGCGCCGTGCTCCGCAATGAGAGACAGCAGCGCCGCGAGCGAACCCGGCCGATCCTCGCAATGCACGGTGAACCGCTGATAGCGGCCGGCCACGTTCAGGCCGTGCTCGATGAGCTTGACCATCAGCAGCGGATCGATGTTGCCGCCGGACAGCACCGCGACGACCGGCGGCTCGACCTCGATCGCACCGGCCAGCAGCGCCGCGACGCCGACCGCGCCGGCCGGCTCGACCACGAGTTTGCAGCGCTCCAGCAGCATCAACAGGGCCCGCGAGATGTCCTCCTCGCTGACCATCACGACGTCGTCGACGAGTGCGCTGACGTGCTCAAACGTGAGATCGCCTGGCCGGCCGACCGCGATTCCGTCGGCGACCGTGGCAAAGGAATCCAGGCGTACCGGATGACCGGCCGCGATCGACAGGTGCATGGCCGCGGCGCCGGCGGCCTGTACGCCGATCACCCGTACGTCCGGCCGGAGCGCCTTGACCGCCACCGCGATGCCGGAGATCAGTCCACCACCGCCGATCCCGGCGAGGATCGTCTTGACGTCCGGGCACTGTTCGAGGATTTCCAGCCCGACCGTGCCCTGGCCGGCGATCACGTCCGGATGGTCGAAGGGATGGATGAACACCGCGCCGGTACGCTCGGCGAACTCGGCCGCTGCCACGAGCGCCTCGTCCACGGTCGCGCCGACCAGCCGTACCTTCGCGCCGTAGCTCTTCGTCGCGGCCACCTTCGGCAACGGCGCACCGATCGGCATGAAGACGGTGGCCTCGGTGTGGCAGATGCCGGCCGCTACCGCGACGCCCTGCGCGTGGTTGCCGGCGCTCGCCGCGACCACGCCACGCGCGCGCTCGTCGGGCGTCAGGCGCGAGATGCGAACCAGCGCGCCGCGCACCTTATACGCGCCAGCGCGCTGCAAGTTCTCGCACTTGAGCCACGCCGGTCCGCCGAGCTTCGCCTGCAGCGGACGGCACGGTTCCAGCGGGGTACGCCGGATCACGTCGCCAACCACCTCGCGCGCGGCCTCGACGTCCGCGAGCGTCACCAGCTTGGTCTGCACCCGGACATCGTTGCAGGCGGTCCGGCGCCGGTGCGGTCCGCCCACCCGCGCGCTAAGTGCGTTCGAGGGTACGCAGCGGCCAACCCGGTGCGTGCCGCAACCACGGCGACGCGTCTTCCAGCAGACCGGCCACCGCAAGCAGCCGCACCTCCGACCCGGGCGGGCCGACCAGCTGTACGCCGACCGGCAGCCCATCCGGGCGTACCCCCATCGGCACCACGACCGCCGGAAAGCCGGACACGTTCCACGGTGCCGCGTACGGCGCGAAGCGGAGGCTCGCCAGGACGTTCGCGGACCACGACCGCGCGTGCCACGGTTCGGCGAGCGGCGGCGAAGTGGCGAGCGCCGGCGTCAACAAGACGTCGACCTTATGGTCGGCGAACCACCGCTCGCAGTCGTCACGCCACGCCGCCCGGTGCACCTCCTGCACGAAGCCGTGCCGGCTCGCCCACCGGCCGATCTCCATGTGGCGCCGGGTCCGCGGCTGCAGCTGGCGACCCTCGAGATGCTCGGCGGCTACGTCGTCGTAGACCGCCGCACACCACGTCGCGAGGACGCGGTACCCGAGCCGAACGGGGTACGTCGGGCTGCGGTCGACCGCGTCATGGCCGGCGCTCAACAGCAGCTTCGCCGCGGACGAGACGGCGAGCTTGGCCGGACTGTCCGGGTTGACGCCAGTCACCGGACTCCGCGTCGACACCGCGATCCGGAGCCGCTTCGGCGGGCTGAGTTGCGGCGGCGTCCAGCCGGCCAGCACCGCGAGACCGACCGTGGCATCGGCGACAGTGGTCGTGAGAACACCGTGCTCGGCAAGGCCGTACCAGTCGTGCGCACCGATCCCGGACGGCACCACGCCACGGCCCGGCTTGACGCCGACGAGTCCACACGCGGCAGCCGGGATGCGGATCGAACCGAGGCCGTCGTTGCCGTGCGCCATCGGCACCATGCCGGACGCCACCGCGGCCGCGGCGCCACCCGACGAGCCGCCTGGCGTGCGGTCGGTCCGCCACGGGTTGCGAGTGATCGCGTCGTCGTCATCGGTGAACGGCCAGATGCCCATCTCGGGCGCTCGCGTCGTGCCAACGACCACGGCGCCTGCGCCGCGCAATCGGCGTACCACCTCATGGTCTGCAGCCGCGACGGACGTCCGGGCCTGTGCGGACCCGTGCCAGGTCGGCAGCCCGGCGATCGGGGTGTTCTCCTTGACCGCCACCGGGACGCCGGCCAGCGGCAGGCTCCCGAGCTCTTGCTCGGCGTCTACCGCATCGGCCTCGGCGAGCGCCTCGCCGGCGCGCAGCAACCGGAACGCGCGGACCACGGCGCCGCGGGCGGTGATGTGCGCGAGATGGTCCGCCACCACCTCGGACGCCGACGTGTCGCCTCGCCGCACCGCTCGCGCGATCTGTTTCGCCGTCGCCCCGACCCACGAGACAGTGCCGTCCGGCGCCTCGAGAGCCATCGGTGCCTCCGACGGGAAATACCACGCGTGGCCTTCGGGCCACGCGTCGAGCACATCACATGCGTCAGGCCAGGGCCTGCTCCAAGTCCGCGAGGAGATCATCCACCGTCTCGATGCCGACAGACAAGCGGACCAGGTCGCCGGGCACCTCCAACGGAGAACCGGCCGCGCTTGCGTGCGTCATCCGGCCCGGGTGCTCTATTAACGACTCGACGCCGCCGAGCGATTCGCCGAGTACGAACAGTTTTGCCCTGTTACACACCTCGATGGCGGCACCCTCGCCGCCGGCCGCGCGGAAGCTCACCATCCCGCCGAATCGCCGCATCTGCTTGGCCGCGATCTCGTGGCCGGGGTGCTCGGCGAGGCCGGGGTAGGCAACGCTCGCGACCTTCGGATGGTGGGTCAGGAACGACGCGACGCGCTCCGCGTTGTCGCAGTGGCGATCCATGCGTACCCCGAGCGTCTTGACTCCGCGCAGGGTGAGCCAGGAGTCGAACGGGCCGCTGATCGCACCCATCGCGTTCTGGTGGTACGCGAGTTGCTGCCCCAGCTCGTCGTCCACCACGACGAGCGCCCCGCCGACCACATCGGAGTGCCCGCCGATGTATTTCGTCGTGGAGTGCACGACAACGTCAGCGCCGAGGGTCAACGGCTGTTGCAGGTACGGCGACGCGAACGTGTTGTCGACCACGAGCAGCGCGCCGGCCTCGTGGGCAAGCTGCGCTAGTGCGGCGATGTCGGCGATCGCGAGCAGCGGGTTCGTCGGCGTCTCGACCCACACCAGGCGGGTGTTCGGCCGGATCTCGGCGCGAACCGCGTCCACGTTGCTCACCGGCGCCGCACTCCATGCCAGTCCCCACCGCTCGGCAACGCGCGAGAACAGCCGGTAGGTGCCGCCGTACGCGTCGTCCGGGATCACGACGTGATCGCCTGGCTTGCAGACGGTGCGCACCAGGACGTCCTCGGCAGCCAGTCCGCTCGCAAACGCCAAGCCGCGTCGGCCGGATTCGAGTGCCGCGAGGCACTCCTGCAACGCGTCGCGCGTCGGGTTGGAGCTGCGGCTGTATTCGTACCCGAGACGCGGCGCACCGACCGCGTCCTGGGCGTACGTGGACGTCTGGAAGATCGGCGTCACCACCGCTCCGGTCCGCGGCTCAGGCTCCTGACCTGCGTGGATGGCAAGCGTTTCGAAGCCGTGATCGGCTGGGCTGTTTGTCACCGGCACAGCGTAGCCCCGGCGTCCGGCGATCTAGGAAGCGAAACCGGGTCCCGGCAAGGTTGTGCTTCCTAGATCCGCGGGACGGCAGGTGCGCCGCCGGCCGGCC